>CAKKQX010000150.1 GCA_919902235.1 Burkholderiales bacterium | reverse complement strand
GTGTTATCCGGTATCGTGGCAATGGCGGTGACCAGCGCGCATTGCTGTATGCCCGCTGCGGTGCCGTTCAGGCTCGGCGTGCCGCCGCCGGCGCTGTCGGGATATGTGCAGTTGCCACCGGCAAAGGAGGCTGAAAAAGCGGCGGCATTGTCAAAAACGAACAATACATTGGGCAGTGCCGCGTTGGCGCCGGCGCCGGCATAGATGTCGATGTCTTCGGCGCCGGCGTTGCCAATCGCAAGGCAGAACGACGCCAGCAGGAGTAGTGGTTTACATGTTGGATATTTCATTTTCGGCCCTCTGTATATTTCGACAGCGCCCTAACAAGCGGTGCCTATTGCAACCCTGACGGCAACACCCTGGTGGATCGTTACATTCGTCGCACCCGACACCGGATCCGTTGTGCTCGCCCTCACGTCCCAGCGCGAATTCGAACACAGCGAATTACCGCTGCCCCCGAGCCCGACTATCCCGGCAGCCGCAACTGCGCCGCTGCCCAGGCACGCCGCATCCGACGGTTTGGCGATATCCAGATCGACTGTTTTTATGGGAACCGAGCCGGTGCAGGTCGGCACCGCAACAGCCACGGTGTAGTCGGTCGTGCCGTCGTTGTTGACGTCAACGGCAAGGTTTCCAGCCACGGACGCGGGGGCCGGCGTGAAATCGACACTGATGACCTGTTCGATCGCCTGCTGCGCGGCAGCCTGTGCCTCGGCTTCCGTTTGCATGTTTCTCGCGATCCGTGAGTTGATGTTGGTGGTGTTGATTACGGTCAGCACGAACAGCGTGAGCATGACCAGCATCACCAGCGAAATCATCAACACCGAGCCGGATTGTTTATGGTGCATGCGTATCATCATGGTGTTTCCCTGCGCCCGGCTGCGTTGACCACACGCGCCACGGCGCTGTAGATATGCCGCTTGTAGCGGTCATTGAACGGGCCAGCAGTTCCTGCCAGTCCCAGGTTATAGGTTCGGGTGTCGCTCCAGTCGCCGCTGGGCTCGTTGTTGCGCGCCAGGATATTAATTCTGACCGTCATCACGTTCGACCAGTTTTGGATTGCAGTCGCAGTCGCCCAATAGCCGGCGGGGTTGATGCAGGTCGCGATTTCGCCGGCGGCAGGAAGATCCGGATTGCTGATATAGCAGTCCGGTCCGCCATCGTTATCCATGTCGATGCCGTACTCGACCTGCATGTTCTGTATGCCCTCCACCAGGGGCGTGATGGTCATTGCGCCAAGAAAATACTCTGCAACTTTGAGCGTGGGTATGTTGTCACTGGGGGCGCACACATTGCAGGAACTGACGTAGTAGACGCGCACCATGTACTTATTCAGCAGCGCGGCTGTGGCGCAATCCTTCTGTTGCAGGGTGAAGCCACCCGTGCCAATAACGAACGCAGCCTCCGGCGGCGGCGCAAGAGGGGCACAGGAAGAACTCTGGAAGTAGACTTCGCCCGCTACCGGCGACGCAGCGGGAACGCCGGTCGTGCTGACGCGGCGCACGACCAGTATGCCGGTGCCGGCGAGCCGGTCGGTCACGCAGGACGGGTCTGCGGCACTGCCGTCATAGCCATACACGGACACAGGTACTTGCAGCGCGGGAGAGGTGGCAAAGCCCAAATTAACCACCGCAGTTGCGCAGGGATCCGGCGCCGTCGCGGCGGCGCCGCTAGGCATATACGTTCCCAGAAATCCGGCATGCCTCACATCATCGGAGAGGAGCTGTAATGCATAGCGCCCGTTCTCGATCTGGCGGCTGGACTTGTCGAGCTCCGTGCGGGCCGCGCTGGTTGAAACCAGCAGGCTGATCAGTCCGCCCACCAGAAAAAGGCCGACGGTGAGCGCGACCATCATCTCGACGATAGTGAATCCACCCTCAGGGGACGCCAGCCGCTTATTTTGGTGTTTTACGCAGGCAATCATAATAGTGTCCCGATTCTGAGCGTCACGGACACGACGCGGCGCAGACTGTCAGTACCATATAGATTCAGGCCGCAGGTGTTGCCGGGGGCGGCGGTCGCCGCAAGCCCCTGCCACGCTACGCTGACGATGTAGGTTTGGGTTGCGGGGTCGATCTGATCGACACATCCTCTGGCGCCGATCATGGCGCCAACATTGGAACCTGACAAAACTTCGGCGCTGCCTGTCAACAGGCTATTCCATGCGGTCATGTCAGCGACAGCCCGAGCGTTTTGTTGGGTGTTACCTGCGGCACATGCCGGAGTTCCCGAATAACCCGTGCCAAGCTGCATTCCGGTTGCGCCATTTGAATAGCAGGTTATAACTTTGCGGTTGGCGTTAATTCTGTCCGCCATGTCCTGGGCCAGCATCAATGCCTGCACGCGCTGGTAGGATTCCATTTCAGCCTGGTTGGACCGGATGATCAATGCGGCAAGACCAAGCACGCCCAGCAATACGATGACGAGGCTGATCAGGATTTCCAGCATTGTGAAGCCGGCGATGCCATTTTTTCCACGGCTGGGGCCTGTCGGTCGCGGATACGTCCGAAGGTCTGAAAGTTGGTTTCTGGACATTTCAGCAGCCTCCCAGGGTGCTTTTTGCGGTACCGCTCAGGCCGATAGTGATGCATCTGGAGGTCACCCCGGATATCGGCGTGGGCGGCGCTATGGTGGCGGTGAATGCCGTAGAAGGCCGGCCATCGTTGCCATAGGACAGCATCGCCGGTGTTGCCGGATCCGTTATCGATAAATCGCTATAGGCAGATTGCGTGCGCAAATCGGCCCCGCCGATTCGAACGGCCCAGCCACTTGCCCAATTTGCGGAACTCACAGGGACGATATCGACAGCCGCATTGCGCGTGATCGCCTCGCTTCTGGCAAAGCCAATCGTTGCGATCAGGTCAAAAGAGGCGTTGCGGATTTTCTGATTAAAAATGTACTCCCTGAAAGATGGCGCTGCCAAAGTTGCCAACACGGCGGCGATCATGATCGTGAGGATGAGTTCGATCAGCGTAAAGCCGGCCGGAGTTGCTGTTTTCCTGATGGTGGGGTACTTCATCGCACTCAGCCCTATTGCTTCCAGCATTGCGACACGCCACCGCTGCCGCTGGCGGTTTTGGTTCCGGTCGCGTTAATAGTCAATGTGCCGCACAGGGTATCTTTAGTCGCCTGTCGACCACCGGGGATTGGTATGGCGGTTACGGTGTAGCCGGGCGGCGGGCCAGCTGTCCCAGGGGCGGTTATCGTGTAGTTTGCCGATACCGAGGACGGCACCGTCATTCCGAGTGCGGCGAGATCGGCCGCATAAGCCCTTGCATCGAGCAAAAATCTTTCCTGCTTCGAGGCCACTTCCAGCATGAAGCTTTGGGCTGCGGAACGATTGGCGCGGATAATGTAATTCTCGTACGAAGGGTAAGCGACGGCCGTGAGTATGGCTATAACCACCACGACTATCATGAGTTCAATAAGCGTAAATCCCCGGGATTTCCAGGCGCTGCTTGGCGTCATTTGGTTGTTGAATTTCATGTTGTTCGCCCCTTTACGGATTGAATGCTAAATGCGATTGCGGCCATCTGGCAAAGCCGGCTGACAAGCGGGCAGATAGCCGGAATGAACGGCAGACCGCCGCAATCTTGGCTTGAATTCTAAACAAATTATTTATTAAAAACAACATATTACAAAAATAAGCTGTAGCGTTTGCTTATGACGCCTGAATAAGATCGCTTAAAACCGGGAATATGCAGCAACGACTGGCAGCATGAAGCGAACATGAATCCATGGGCGAAGTCCCTTCAGGCGGGCGCTGGGCGCGTCGTCATCACGCATTCTGAGAAGAGAAATAGTGGGCAGAACGACTCTAATTAATTGAATAATAAAGAATTAGACACAGTCCAGGGCTTCAATTAAAATTAAACCCGATGATGACAACCCCGGCATATACCCGCGACAACCTGACCGAGGTGCTGCGCGGGCACGGCATCAATCCCACGCATCAGCGCATCGAGATCGCCCATGCGCTGTTCTCGCGCTGCGCGCATTTGTCGGCCGAGCAGATTCTGGCGATCGTCAACGAGCGCAATTCCGAAACCTCCAAGGCGACGGTCTACAACACGCTCAACCTGTTCCTTGAAAAAAAGTTGATCCGTGAAGTCATCGTCGATCCCCGCAAGGTGTTCTACGATCCGACCACCACGCCACACCATCATTTCTACAATGTCGACACCGGCGAACTGACCGATATCGACGTCGCCGACATTTCGGTTTCGGGGTTGCCGCAACTTCCCGAAGACGTAGTGACCGAAGGCGTCGACGTCATCGTGCGCATCCGCTCGCGCCTGGCGGTATAATCACGCCTCCGGTATCCGGATACGCTGTTGTAGCTCAGCTGGTAGAGCAACTGATTCGTAATCAGTAGGTCGGAGGTTCGACTCCTCTCAACAG
>CAKKQX010000149.1 GCA_919902235.1 Burkholderiales bacterium | reverse complement strand
CTTATATCCAAACGATTTCAAAAGGGGGCTACCGCCTGGTCGCCCCGGTGATCCGGTCGGTTGGGTATTCACCGGTGCCAGTTCGGGCGGATCTGGAACCGTTGTACGCCGAACGCAAACGGCGCGTCCCATGGCTTACAGGAGCGGGCATCGTCGTACTGCTGCTCGCTGCCGCCGTGGCCTGGTGGAGCAGGAGCGAGCGCGTAATGGGCATCCCGGCAATGCCAAGCGCCCAGATGGCCCCCACAGCGCAGCCGACTGTCGCCATCAGACCGTTCGAGGCGTTGGGCAATGACCCGCAGGAGATACTGCTGGCACGGGGCATCACAGCGGACCTCGTGACCGACCTGTCGAAGGTGTCCGGGCTCTGGGTCATCGGCGCTGCGCCCATGAGCGGCAAGGCGGACGGCGAGGCGCCGGCCGATGTTCCACCGATCCGCTATTTCGTGTCCGGGACAGTCCAGCGCGTCGACGAACGTCTGCGGCTGCACGCCCATCTCACGGACGCGGAGACAGGGAAACAGTTGTGGTCCGAGCGTTTCGACCGCGCACTGACTGGCCTCTTCGAGATTCAGGACGAGCTGGGGCCGAAGATTCTTCATTTGCTGCCCGTGAAGGTCAGCGAGGCCGAAAAGCGGCGCGTTGCGCGGCGCTACACCCGGAATCTGGAAGCGTATGAAACCTTTCAGCTCGGACAGTCGGCGCTCCATGTCCGGCGAAAAGCGGAGAACGAGACCGCTCGCGAAATGTTCCGGCGTGCCATTGGGCTGGATGCGGGCTTTGCCCGTGCGTATACAGGGCTCGCGCAGACTTACGCCGCGGACTATCGCAATCAGTGGACGGAAGACCGCGCCGCCGCCCTTGATCGCGCATTCGAGCTGGCCCGGACTGCACACCAGATCAACCCGGACATTCCGGAGACTTACTGGATGCTTGCTTATGTTCACGTGCATCGGCGCGAGCACGACCAGGCGCTGCAGTATCTGGAAACGGCCGTGCGGCTTTATCCATCGTACGCCGACGGCTATGCTTTTATGGGCGCCATCTACACGGGTCTTGGACGTCCTGCGGACGGGGTGCCGCTGCTGCGTACGGCGATGCGCCTCAATCCCGAATCGGGCTATCTCTACTTCATGCTGCTCGGGCGGGCCTATCTGTTCCTTGGCGACCTGGAGCAGGCGCGGGTCAATCTGGAGCACGCGTTATCGCGCAACCCCGAGTTCCTTGATGCGCGCGTCTACATGGCGGCCGTGCACGTAGCGGCGGGCGACAAGACCGGGGCGGCGTGGGAGGCGGAGGAAATCCGCGCGCTGCAACCCGGCTTTACCATTCAGCGTTGGCTCGAAACCAATCCGACGGCCGACGTCACACTGAGGACAAAACTCATGCGGGCGCTGGGCGAGCTGGGGTTCTGAGGCCATGAACCTGTTTATCAGCCGGCGTTCGGTGCCAGGCTGAATGAAACCAGTCGAGGTGTTCTGACTTGCTTTGGTCGGGCGCGTCGTGCCAGATCGCCCAAGTTCCCCAGTCAGTCGCTTCCTCCAGATTACCGTAGCGACAGACGCGCATTATTCGGCCCGCAGTGGCCATTCAATTTTTAGCGCAGCGGCGGGCGGACAGTGTTACCCGGTTCGCGTTGAAAAACGGCTAAGGGGGGCTTTCTTTCGGGGTGTCCGCACTGACCATCTTCACGGTTTGCTTTTTCAGTTTCTCTGCCCGCTTGGCCAGCCTCGTGATTTGCTTCCTGCGTCTGGTCGTAAGCATCTTGGAATGACTCAATGTGCCCCCGGTTGATGAACTGTTGAATTGCACAATTGCACAGCAGACAATCGCCATTTTGGTGAACGGCGGGCCGGTACAATGGAAAATGATGACTCAGCGCGTGCGGCCCGTCCGTGCCACTTGGCGTCAGGCGCGCCGCAATTCAAGTGCAACGCTCATTGCCAGCGGCAGAAATGCGCCGATGCACGCGGCGGCCAATACGTCCGTTGGCCAGTGCACGCCGATCGCCAGGCGCGAAAAGCCGACAAGAAAGATCCATATCAGCGCTATCCACAGTGCGAACTTGTGCGCTGCAGGCCAGATCCGACTGACGCAAATGACAGTGGCGGTGGCGAACGCGGCAACAACCAGAGTATGACCGCTGGGGAAACTGGAGCCCCAATACCACTCCGTTTCCCACAGTGCTGGCCGAACGCGGCCTACCGCTGTCTTGACGACGTAAACCACGATCGCGCCGATGATCACTGAAGCTGATAGAAGCAGCGCCTCAAAGCGGCGTCTCGCGAACAGCAGCGCAGCCGTCGTCGCGGTCGCGAGCGGAAATAGAACGCTGAACGATCCGGTAAACGTGACCGCCTCGAAAAACCCGGTCAGCATGCGCGGAACGTGACCGCGGATGAACACCAGAATCGCCTCGTCGATCGGCCCTGATTCCCCGCCGAGTACATCTTCGCTCACCTTGATCGCGGACACCGCAAGGACGAGCACCAACAGAACGACCAGCCGGCGTTTCTCCAGCGGCGCTGACCACGCCGGCTGCTTGCGGCGCACATACGCACCGAGCGCGAAATAGAGACAGGCGACGATGAGGGCGAGCTTCGTCGTGTCTTCGATTAACTCGAAAATCATGAAGGCTCCGGCTGGCGCCTGCTGGTCGAAGCCATGACCTGGTAGCTTAGGGCGCCGAACCCGCAGGCAAATCGTGAGTGCTGATGATTCATGACGTTCCGTTCCTCAGTGTGCGCAGGCGGGGGCTGATTTGTCATTATTGATCTTTCACTAATTCGCGACAGAGAATTAGTGCCATTCTCACCCCCTCCTTCCGGGAGAGGGTCGGGGAGAGGGGGATTGAGCGTTCCGACTGTCTTCCATTATGAAACGCTCAATAGATTGCAGGGCTGCTTGATAACATGGTCGTGCGGGATAACAAGGTTTTGCCATGATTTGTTTGTGTTAATGCCTATTCTCCGCTCGATTTTCCCGGGCTCCAAGCTGGTCACGGCTTGCGAATGGCCGTCCACGCGCTCGTGGTGCGCCCCTTCGCCATTCCTTCGATTGTGCTTCCGTGCACGCGGCCCGAGTATTCAACCGCATTCACCGTGAAGCGGATTGCGTCGCCGCGCATATATCCGTTTTCCACCGGCAGGCTGATGCCATCCATCTCATAGGTGCCCGCCAGATACTGAAATTCCTGCGTCAGCGTGAGCTCGCCCCGCGGCAGGCGCCAGGTGCCGGCCACAGTGGCGGGAACGATATAGAGGTGGGCGCCGCACCAGCTCGCGCATCCGGTGATTGCGTCGGTCTCATCCGCTTCCCACCCGCCGCCGATCTCGTAGGTGTTCGAGACAATGCGCGTGCCGGGCTTCAAGCCGAGGAATTTCGGCGCCAGCCGGGCCAGGCTGTCGGGAATCAGGAACAGTACCAGCACCGTTGCGCGCGAAATATCGGCCGCGAACATGTCGCCCTGCACGAAGATCGTCTTGTCGGCGACGCCCGCCGTTGCCGCTGCGCGCTGCGACAGTTCGACCAGGTCCGGGTTGAATTCGACCCCCAGCGCCTGCGCCCCGCGCCTCGCGGCGGCGATGACGTTGCGTCCGTCGCCCGAGCCGAGATCGATGACGTAGTCGCGCGGCGTGACGCGCGCCATGTCGAGCATCTTCTCCACCAGGGCAGCCGGCGACGGTATCCACACCACGTCCTTGCCCTGCTGTCCCATCCTGGGCTGATAGGGAGCCGTCGGGCCTTGCGCCGCCGCTGCGCCGGTACCAAGCGTAAGACTCAATAGACACAACAATGGGAATACGCGACTCACTCTGTTCAACTCAGTGCTCCTGTGGCCGGAAGCAATATCGAAATAAAACCGCTTGATTCGGGCGATAAAAAATGTCGCGCTCAGGGAATGGTGTTTTGCTTCGCGGTGCCGGGATTTTATTATTTTCGTGCGCTTTGGTGGCCGGGGCGGGCGGAATCCGCCAGCGGCGCGCCATCCCCGCCCGCGGTGAACGCGCGCGGTGCGATGCCGAGCGCGCGCCGGAACATGGTGGAGAAGGCGCTGGGGCTTTCATAGCCCAGATCGATCGCCACCGCGGTGACCGGCACGCCCTGTGCAAGGCGGCGTATGGATTCGAGCAGCCGCGCCTGCTGTTTCCAGCGCGCGAAGGTGATCCCGGTCTCGCGCAAAAAGCGCCGGTACAGGGTGCGCGTGCTGGTGCGCATGTCGCTTGCATCCAGGCCGCACGGCCGCCGCGTGGCGAAATCGGCGAGTATGCGCTCGCAAAGCCGGGTGAGATCCGCGCTCTCCGGCAGCGGCAGGTCGAGCGCGCACGGCGACAGGCGGCGGATTTCCGCCATCAGCAATCGCATCAGCAGGCCGTCGTCACCGGCCTGGTCGTAGGACGCGGGCAGCGCCGCGGCGCGCACGATGAGTTCACGCAGCAGCGGGGTGACACTGAGCACGACGCAGGAGGAGGGCATGCCCGCGCCCGCAGCATCGTTCACGTACAGGCTGTGCATTTTCACGGTGCTGTACATCTGAATCTCGTGCACGGTGTGCGCGGGCACCCACAGCGCGCGGCTGGTCGGGACGATCCACACGCGCCGCGACGTGCGCACCCGCATCGTGCCCTCGACCGCAAACACGAACTGGGCGCGCGCGTGCCAGTGCGGCTTGATGTGATGGCCGTGGGCGTAGGACGTGCGCCGGGTTACGATGGCGCGCGAAAGATCCCCTGGAATCGGGCTTTCCGGGGCGGTGGATGGATAGCCGCGGTCGCGGCGGCGGGTGGCGGCGGGAGAGGGCGGGAAGGAATTTTCCAGGTTGTCCATTTTGCGATGGTTGGCCGTAAAACGTCGAAAGACAGACTAGCATAAATCGCGCACACTCACGCCCTATGACTGCGCTTACGCAAGCTGCCCCCCGCCCCGACGGCTTCCCCCGCGCCGTGAGCCTGCTGCTCAATATCGGCCACGGCATAGACCACATGTTTCTGCTGATCTTCGCGACCGCCGTCGCATCGATCGCCGCGGAATTCGGCTATGCCAACTGGACCGATCTCATGCCGTACAGCGTAGGCGCGTTTGCGCTGTTCGGCCTCGGTGCGCTGCCCGCCGGCCGCCTCGGCGATCTGTGGGGCCGCCGCATCATGATGATCATTTTTTTCGTCGGCATGGGCCTCGCCGCGCTGCTGGTGTCGCTGACGCAGAACGCCTGGCAATTGGCGGCCGCGCTGACCCTGCTCGGCGTCTTCGCGTCGATTTATCATCCGGTGGGTATTCCCATGCTGGTGCAGCACGTCTCCAATCCGGGCGCGGTAATAGGCATCAACGGACTCGCCGGCAATCTCGGCATCGCCGTGGCCGCGCTGGTGACGGGTTTTCTGGTGAAGTGGATCGGCTGGCGCGCCGCGTTTGCCCTGCCCGGCATCATTGCGATTGCATGCGGCATCGTTTTTGCAATCACGTGCCCGAAGGAAGCCGAAGCGCCGTCCATGCGCAAGGGCGGCAAGGCCAAGGTGGTGCTCACGCCCGCCATGCTGGTGCGCGCGTTTACGGTGATGACGGCGGCGGCGGTGGCGAGCAGCCTGCTGTTCAATTTCACCACCAACGGCAACTCGCAGTTGTTGTCGGAAGGCTTTCTGGGCGTGATCGAAGACCCGGCGCTGCTGGGCGCGCTGCTGGCGGCGATCTACACCATTGCGTCGTTCGCGCAAATCGTCGTCGGCCGGCTGATCGACAGCATGCCGTTCAAGCCGCTGCAGTTGTGGATGTCGGTGGCCCAGATACCGCTGCTGATTTTCGCCGCACACACCCAGGACTGGTGGCTGTTCGTGGCCCTGCTCGCGGTCATGATTTTCGTGTTCGGCTCGATCCCGTTCACCGACGCCATGATCGTACGTTATGTCGACGACCGGCTGCGCTCGCGCGTGGCCGGCATGCGGCTCACGGTGGCCTTCGGCATCAGCTCGCTCGCGGTGTGGCTGCTCGGACCAATGGTCAAGGGAATCGGGTTTTCCAACGCGCTGTGGATCATGGCCGGCATCGCCGCGATCAAGGCGGCGATCGTGCTGCTGCTGCCGGACGAGCCGGCTGTTGAGCCTGCCCGAACGTAACAACCAGCCCAATTCCGGAGTTGGTGAAAAATCGGATCCTGATCGGCCCTGTTTCGAGCGCGGGCGGGCGCTACTGCGCCGGCCGATCCGGAAACCATCGGCAGAAAAACCGCCTGGACTGGCGATACCTTCACAACACGTCTGGAGCAGGCAGCATGGCCTATGACGAAAAACTTGCGCAGCCTGCAGGCCTGGCTGGACCAATCGATCGCATTCGTGAGCACGCTGCCGCAAAACAAAAAGCCGAAAAAACGCCGGGCATAAACTGCTGCAATGGGGGGCCACGGGTCCCCCGTATTTATGTTTTTGGCTTGGTCCAGGTCTCCGACCACGCCAGGCAGCAGCTCGACGCCGGCTTGCCGAAGCGGTCCTGCGAGAACACTTTCGCGCTGGCGGCTTTGCCGTTGACCGAAAGCTGTGCGCTGCGGGCAGGCAGGAAGGTGCTGTAGACGCCGAGCGGGCGGTTCATCGCACCCGGGGGCATGGTGAGCACGAACGGCGTCATCAGATCCCACCAGGTGAGGATGATCTCGTCGTCGGTGGAAATGACGCGCTCTTCGACCGTGCTGAGCGAGTTGCCGCTGCGCTCGAATACGGCGTCCATCACCGGCAGCGACTCGTCGGCGAATCCCTTGTACAGCATCACTTCTATCGTGCGCTGCAGGAATCGCGCCACGCCGGCGTTGTCGGCGTAGATCCGCGGTCCCTTCCCGGTGAGCGGGCTTTCGATGAACATCGCGTGTCCCTGTCCGGCGGGCGACCATAGCACGCGCCAGTGGCTCACGCGGTCCGCAAGCGTCTTGCCGTCGTCATCCGAAAGACGGATGAAGGAGTTTTCTCCCGTCATCACGACGTCGTGCGGATCAACCATCTGGGGTTCGGACATTGGTTTGCTCCTGGTCGGGGATTTGATCAAGTGCAGATTGTAACGGGGTTTGGAAAACTGCTCAGTTATTGGGCGTTTCATAATGGATGACAGTCGGAACGCTCAATCCCTTTCCCCGGCCCACTCCTGGAAGGCATGGGTATCTACACATCTCCACTACACGGCCCCCTCGCCCCGCTTGCGGGGACAAGGGAACACTTGAAGCGAAGCAGAGGGTGGGGGAGAGGGGTAGCGGGTTTCCCCTACGCCCTCTCTCCCGCCCCACGGAAAAAGCGTCGGGCATAACGTGCTAAAGCGGGCGCCGTGCATCTATACTTCACAGCTCGATCAATAATCCTGAAGGATGGCCGTATTCTGCGAGGCGCGCTAAGATGGCGGGACGCTTGGGCCTGATCCGCCCGGCCCATCAGGAGGCCGCATGGAAACCCTCTACAAGTGGCGAGTGCAGGAAAAAGACAGGCGTGGCCGGATGCGCTGGCGCATCGTCAGATCGCCCATGACCGAGGAAACCGCGCGCTTCTGGGCGGCCAACAACGACAAGGTCATCGAGCGCATAGCCGCGCCTGCAGTATTGCAGAGGACAGCGCGGCCCGCCGGCGGAAACACCACCGGCTGCCGCGTGAAAGCGCAGTCGTAGCGGATCGTTAATTACACACCAGGGGTCAGCGTCAATATTCTTTTCCAGGCATCAAAATAATGCTGGCTCTGAACCCCTGGTGTCGTTCTTAGATCCTCACCTCAGGAACCAGACGTAATAGACCGCCAGCCCGAACAGCGCGACCGCCCAATACCCCGCGAGCGTCAGCCGCATCAACATTTTCCAGCCGCGCACGTGGAGTCGCCGCGGCAGCAGGCCGTTCATCTGCAGCACCAGCCACAGGCCGGAAACCACCGTCGCGGTGCCTAGGGTGGCGTGCAGCCATGGCACCCAGTTGCCAATCCTGGCGAGGTCGGCAGCACTCTCCACCACCGCATTCTCCATGCCGCCCGCCATGATGAGCGCGACGAGCACGGCGTTGAGCAGCACCCAGATGGTCTGGTTATAGCGGTGCGCGGCGATGTTGCCGCGCTTCGCGAGCCAGGAACCGAAGGTCAGTCCCGCCACCAGCAGTAATTCGAGCGCGAGGTTCAGCTCGGGAAGCAGCGCGCCCGAGCGGGTTAATTTCAGAATGGATAATTTGCCCGCGGCTTCGATGCCGAGGATCGCGGCGGCGGTGCCGGCGACCAGCAGACCGCCGAAGACGAGACTGAAGCGTCTGATGCCGAGCGGCGGTACCCACACGCCCGCCTGCCGCCCGCGGTTGTCATCGAATCCCATCGCCCAGTGCGTGCCGTCGCAGAACGGCTTGTTTTTCGATGCCCCGCAACGGCACAGCGCATAACGGCCGGGGCAATACGGCTGCGCGCCATCGGCTTTGAGCGGCAGGTCGCCACTGATGAAATACGGCCCGTTTTTCGAGACGGTGACCAGGCGCTCCTGCGGTCCGGCGGCCGGTTCCGGGTCGTCGATCGAGTAGCTGAGCGCGCCCGACGGGCAGCGCCCGACGAGCGCGACGATGGCCGCGGCGTCCGCCCCGTCCGCCGCTATCCACGGCTCCTGGCCCAGGCGGAACACGCCGGGCAGCTTGTCGGTGCACACGCCGGCATGCGCGCAGATCGCCCGGTTGTCGTGGATCGTGATGCGTTTGCCGCGGTACTGTTGCGCGCTATCCGTCGGCCCCACCTCGAGGCGTGCCCCGTCGAAACCGATTTTCGCGTGCGTGCCGTCGCAGAACGGCTTCTTAGCCGAGTTGCCGCAACGGCACAGCGCGACCGTGCCGCGAGCGGGCAGTTCTTCGCCGCGCGAGTCGCACACACGCGATGCGCCGCGCAGCAGGTACGGGCCGTTCTTCACCACCTCGATCGTGGTGTCAGTGGATGTCGCCGGGGTAGTCACAGGCTTCAAGTATAAGAAATTTAAGCACCAATCGTGAAATTAATGCTGACTCTGAACATCCCGGTGGTGCCGTTGGATTTTCACAGTGTGCCAGACCTCGACGCGCGCATCACCGCAGGCGAGCTCAACGTCTGCGTTTGGCCTTGTTGATGATCTCCTGACGCACGTCGGTGATTTCGCGGGCGCGCGAGCTGCCAACGCCGTTACAGTGCTCCGTGCGCGGGCAGTAGGTGCTGCGCGGGCAGATGATGCGCGCAGGGCGCAGCAGGGCATCCTCGACCCAGGCGATGTTCAGCACCCGCGCCACGGCGCGGATCGCCGCGGCCGCGGCAGGGGGAATTTTGCCCTCGCCGCGGTGACGCACGCATTCTCCGGTGATCTCCGCGACGAGACTTTCGGCGTCGGCCGTATGCGAGCGCAGCGCCGGCACCAGGTCGATGCCGACCGACAGCACGTGGGGATTGCCCGCCATGTCGGCGGTGCGCCGCGAGTGGCAGCAATAGAGCAGGGATTGATCGCCGTCGCGCAGCACCGAAATCTGCGAGCCGCGGTCGGTGCCGCTTTTGGCATCCAGCATGCGGAACACCGCCCAGTTCGGGCAGGGGTCGGTCACCTGCGCCAGGTTGCCCCACGGCAGCGGGATGCCGTTGCCGCGGTACACGGCGCGCAGATAGCCGGGCGGATAGGCATCGAAAAAATGCCAGTACGGATACGGCGAGACCTTGGTCATGCGCCGCATCACCGCCGCCGGCGTGAGCTCGATCTTTTCCCCGGCCTCGACGCGGTAGGACTCGCGCGTCAGGAAGCGCCGGAACGGCACCTTGGGGCACAGCAGCGCGCCGGCAAAAAAGCTGCACTCGAAATCGCGCCACGCGTGCAGCACATCCTGCGGGCTCATGCCGCCGCTGATACCCGTGCTGCCTTCCGGGCTGCCGCCCATTTCGCCGCCGGTGGCGTGCGCGGCCTTGAGCCCGTCGCCGTCGTGCAGGATCTTGTGCCCGAGGTGCGTAGCCAGGTCGAACTTGAGGCGCGCCGGGTCGGACTCCAACCCGCGGTTGAGATAAATCGTGCGCGGGGCTTCGTAAAACGAGCGCAGCATGCTGCGCAGCTCGCGATCCTTGTCGCGCGCCAGCACGGGCTTGCGTTCGAACCAGCGCAGCTTCAGGCCATGATGACGGCACAGCGCCATCAGGTCCTCGACGCCGAGCGGGAATTTGCGCTGCCCGACGTCTTCAGCGGCGCGCTCGAGGTCGGGGAAGTCGTTGCGCGACATCTCCTGGTGCGAGCGGATCAGCAGGTGCGCGAATTGCCGCCCCGTGGTGCCGGTCTGCGCCAGCAGTTCCGGGATCGCCGCCTGCAGCAGCTCCTTGGAGAACAAAAACGCCGGTTCCAGTGGCACGCTCGCCGCGCCGCCGCTGCGCTGCGGCGCCACCGCGACTTCGGTTTCCGGATTGTTGTCGAGGAACCACCGCGGCTCGCGCTGGAACAGCGCCGACAGCAGTTCGAGCACCTCGCTCGAGGGCACCCGCTTGCCGCTCTCGATCATGCTCAGGTAGGAGACCGACGGCGCCTTCTGCGGATTCTGCTGAATGCAGCGCGCCGACAGTTCTTCCAGGGTGAGGCCGTTGCGCTTGCGTAGCGCCCGCAGCTTGGTGCCGAGGAAGTGGCTCTGGCGGGTGTGCTGGCTCATGGCGGCTGTGAAATGGTGATGGAAGATTTGTGTGAAATTAACATTGTGAAATTTCCTTTGTCAAATTTTCTATCCTTTTGACCTATGATGCACTGCAAGACGGCGAAACAGGGGCCGTAACCAGAATGGTCACTGAGGAGGTTTCACATGCAATACAACGTTCTCATACTCGGCGCTTCCTACGGTTCCCTGCTGGGCACCAAGCTGCTGATGGCGGGGCATCGCGTGTCGCTGGTGTGCACCGCACCCACTGCCCGCCTGATCAACCGCGAGGGTACCAGGGTGCGCTTCCCGCTGCGCGGCCGCGCCTCGCCGGTCGAGATCGATTCGCGGGAACTGTCGGGCACGCTCAGCGCGATCACCCCCGCCGAGGCCGACCCGCAGGGCTACGACCTGATCGTGCTTGGCATGCAGGAGGTCCAGTACGGCTCGCCGGGCGTGCGCGAACTGATGCGCCGCATCGCGCGCTCGCGCAAGCCCTGCTTTGCGATCATGAACATGCCGCCGCTGGCCTACCTGCGGCGCCTGCCCGGGATTGCGGCCGACGCGCTGAAAGCCTGCTACACCGATCCCGCGGTGTGGGAAGGCTTCGACCCCGCGCTGATCACGCTGGCGAGCCCCGACCCGCAGGCCTTCCGCCCGCCGGAGGCGCAGAAGAACGTGCTGCAGGTGGGACTGCCGACCAACTTCAAGGCAGCGCGCTTTGAATCGGGGGAAACCACCGCCATCCTGCGCCAGCTCGAGGCCGACATCGAAAGCGCGCGTCTGCATCGCGACGGCGAAGCGATTGAAATCCCGGTCAAACTCAAGGTGCATGAATCCATTTTCGTGCCGCTGGCCAAGTGGCCGATGCTCATCGCCGGCAACTACCGCTGCATCCGCCGGCACGACATGATTCCCATCCGCGAGGCGGTGCATGGCGACCTGGCAGAGTCGCGGCGGATTTATGATTGGGTCGTGGGCCTGTGCACCGGCCTCGGCGCCGACGCGGGCGACCTGGTGCCGTTCGAGAAGTACGCCAAAGCGGCTGAAAGCCTGGGCAAGCCGTCGTCGGCGGCACGCGCACTGTTTGGCGGCGCGCAGCACATCGAGCGCGTCGACAGCCTGGTGCGGCGCATCGCCCGCCAGCGCGGGCTCGATTGCGACGCGCTGCACGAAATCGTCGGGCTGGTGGATGAACGGCTGGAAATGAACCGCGCGCAGCGGGAGCAGCCGGCCTTCGGATTCGAGCCAGTGCCGGGCATGGCGTAGTTTTGCAGGGAGGGGGTAGGAAAACGGGGCCCTCGAGCCCCGTTTCTATTGGGGGGAATCGGGGGGAATCCGACCTCAGTATCTTTCATAATAAAAACAATATGTTATGTCGAAATGGCGTCTGACGCTGTTTATCCGTTTATGTTTACGCTTCGCTCCGATGACCCAGAAAAAAAGCCGGGCCGCCACGGCCCGGCTGCTTTGCTGTCCTCCGTCTTTTCGCCTAGTCGAGCTTCACGCCAAGCGTCTTGATGAGCTTGTCCCACATCGCACTCTCGTCACGAACGAGCTTTTGCGTTTCTGCCGGCGTCGCGCCGCCGGGTTCGGAGCCGCCGACGGCGACGGCATCGCGTACCTCCGGCATCCTGAGGATCTTCGCTGACTCTTCGTACATCCTGGCGATGATCTGCGGCGGCGTCTTGATCGGCGCCAGCAGCAGGACCGAGCCCTCGACGGCGTAGCCGGGCACACCGGACTCGGCGATCGTCGGCAGGTTCGGCAGGACCGCGGAGCGCTTGGCCGTGGTGACGGCAAGCGCCCTCAGCCTGTTGTTATTCACGTGGGGTATCGCCGACGGCGCCGTGGCGAGCGAGACCTGCGTCTCATTGGCAACCACACTCGCGACTGCCGGTCCGCCGCCCTTGTACGACACGCCGACGATGTCCGTTTTGATCATGAGCTTGAGCAGCTCGGAGGCGAGGTGCACGTTGGTGCCGATGCCGGCATGCGCGTAGGTCACCTTGCGCGGATTTTCTTTGGCGAAGGCCAGGAAATCCTTCATGGTGGCCGCGCGCATACTGGGATGCACCACCACCACGTTGGAATAGGTAATCACCGGCGTGATGGCAACGAGTTCGCGGTTCGGGGTGTATCCCAGCTTCTGATAGAGGCTGGGGCTGATCGTGATGGGACCTTCGGCCGTGATCAGGAAGGTGTATCCGTCCGGCGCGGCCTTGGCCACGATCTCGCTGCCGATATTGCCGCCCGCGCCGCCGCGATTGTCGATGACGATCGTCTGCCTGATTGCCTTCTGCAGGTGGTTGCTGAGAATCCGCGCAGCGAAATCCGAAGACCCGCCGGGCGGGAAAGGCACGACGATGCGCACGGGCCGTTCCGGCCAGCTTTTGGCCGCGCCCGCCGCGGTGGTTTGCGCTACCGCCTGCTGGACACCTAACATTGCAACGCACACTAGAGCGATCCTGACTTGCATGGTCATCCTCCCTTGGTGAAGTTTGCGTTATATACGGGTGTTGCGAAGATCAGAAGCATATCGCGCTTGGCCACTTAATTTTTAGGGTGCTCTACCTACTAAAGAACGGTTCCGGACACGGGACGACTGTCTTCGCCGCGCTGGCTGTTAACTTCAGAAAAATGTCCTGGGGGAACTGCCCTTGCAAGTGCTTGCACGACTCCGCTAACAGCGTTTCTGGAGCCCAAAGCCACCGCGCAATGTGCAGCTGACCTGCCTGATACACAGGCATTCTCACGCGCGTGCCGTCGGGTTCCATTGCTACCTGATCATGATTTTGTAGCCGAAATGTTCCTCTCGCGACTTCTTCTCTCGACGCGACCTCCGCGATGCGCACTTCGATTTGGGACGGCCTCAAACGACCGACCGAGCGCCCGATTACGACAGCATATTTTCCGTTCCCATCCAGACGCGCTTTCAATACGCTGAAATTATCGAACGGAATCTCTGATTCACTCCTCGCTTCCAGATCAATCACGCGCAGCGCATTTACGCTTCCGACCAAAAGAAAGCGACCTGTGCTGGAAAAATTCACAGAAGTGATGACGGTTATATCTGCGGCAGAGCTTCCCAGGGCCTTCGTTTTGCTGTCCTCGATACCCACGACCCGCAGTTCCGGGAAAGCCAGCCCTTGGCTGTCGGTCTCCTTTGGGACGACGGCAGCCAGCAATCCGCTATCGGAGATGGCGAATGAATCGAGAGAGGGAAAATTATGTGTGTGAACGGCCCCCGAATTGGTGTTGGTGACCTCGACACGTGTGTCGTATTTGCGTGCGATGTAACGACTGTTGCTGCTGAATACAACATTATCTTCGCCTTTCGAGCTTGGTCCGACAGTCACGCTTGGCGGTGTGCTGCCCCAGTCGATTCGTGCCACGACATGGTTAGGACTCTCCCCGCCATCGAGATAGAGTAGTCTGCCGTCGGCGCTAAAGAACTTGGGTCTCATGCCCGCCTTGAGTTCTAGCGGATAGCGGAATTCCTCTTCAGGAGTCGCGGTGTAACCTAGAATCAACTGCCTCGAAGCAGCGCTCGCAAACACCGTCTTGCTCTCAGGAGTCGTTCCCAGCACGGCAGTGCGTGCGCTCGCCGGTCTGGTTGAATCGATAGCAAATAACGGCGAAGGGGCAAAGACATTGAAAGTCGCAGCCCCTCTGGAATGGGATACGTAGCAGCGAACGGTGCCGTGCGGGTCGCAACGCAGGCCGTTAATGCCTTCGACGCCGGGAATGCGGGCCACCACCTCCCCGGTCGCGAGATCCCAAGCCTGCATGTCGAATTTCGACGCCGTTACGACTACCGCGTCGGTCATTGCTGCGATGGACGTTACGCTAAGGAGCTGAGAAGTTATCTTGAGCGATGGTAGGTATTTTGGACTAAAGCGCGGTAAAACCGCGTCAAACTGCCGCCAACTCTGCAAATTCGTCCCGTCTACGCTGGACCGCACCACGGCTAGCCTTCGTCCATTGTCGCTGAGAGCGGCTGCCAAGGAGATTTCGCGTGGATCGAGTGCGATTCGCGACGGTTGCATCGAGTCCCCCAACTTGAATTTAGCGACATCGTATACATAGGCCGCTTCCGAGGAAATCACGGCGAACACTGGTGCGCGCGAAGCACGGGCGAGCGTAATGCCTGTGATTCCGATGTTTCCCCAGCGCTCGCGTAGAAAGCTCTTGGGTTTCTTTGCCTCCTCCGGCGGCAGATCAAGGGCGACCTCGAGACCATCGGCAGCCCGTATCAGCTTC
>CAKKQX010000148.1:1367-9187 GCA_919902235.1 Burkholderiales bacterium | reverse complement strand
CCAACACGCTGGTGATTTTCATCAACCAGATCCGCATGAAAATCGGCGTCATGTTCGGCAACCCCGAAACCACGACCGGCGGCAACGCGCTCAAGTTCTATGCTTCGGTGCGCATCGACATCCGCCGCATCGGCGCAATCAAGAAAGGCGAGGAAGTGATCGGCTCGGAGACACGCGCCAAAGTGGTCAAGAACAAGGTCGCGCCGCCGTTTCGCAACGCCGAATTCGACATACTTTACGGCGAGGGCATTTCGCGCGAGGGCGAAATCATCGAACTCGGCGTCCTGCACAAGATCGTCGACAAATCCGGTGCCTGGTACACCTACGGCAAGGAACGCATCGGCCAGGGCAAGGACAACACGCGCGAATACCTGAAGGGGCATCCCGAGACCGCGCAGGAAATCGAGGCCAAGATCCGTGCCGCGCTGAAGGTGCCGGGAGGCGCGCCGGCAGAAAAGGCGGAAGCGGCTGTCTCCGAAAAGTAGCGGACCACCCGGCCTGCGCGCCCGCGCGCTCGGGCTGCTTGCGCGCAGGGAGCATTCGCGGCTGGAGCTCGAGCGCAAGCTCGCACCCCATGCGCAAAGCCTGGAGGAAATCGCCATCCTGCTGGATGATCTTACCCGGCGCGGCTGGCTGTCCGAGCAGCGGGTGATCGAGCAGGTCGTTCATGCGCGGCGGGGCAAGTTCGGCAGCCGGCGCATTCAGCAGGAGCTAATCGACAAGGGTATCGACAGGGAACTGGTTGCCGCAGCGATGGCACAGATCAAGGATGGCGATATCGAGGCGGCAAGTACGCTATGGCAGAAGAAATTCGGCGGCCTCCCGCGCAACAAGACCGAGCGCGCGCGCCAGATCCGCTTCATGCAGGGCCGCGGCTTTGCGCTGGAGGTCATATTGCATATCATGAGGAAGGGTGAGCACCACAATGAATAGAACGCACAGCATGAGCGGACGCCGGATAATGGTGTTGGCGGTCATCGCGTTTGCACTCGCGGGCTGCGATTATCTGCCGTTCGGCTACACGCCGGTGAAAGACATCGCCGCCGCGCCGGCCAATTTCGAGGGCAAGGAAGTCAGGCTCAAAGGCAAGGCCGGCAACATCGTGAAACTGTTGGGACTGCGGGCTTTCACGCTGCAGGACGATTCGGGAGAGATCACGGTGATGACGCAGGGCGAGCTGCCTAAAACCGGCGACACGATAGCGCTGAAGGGCACAGTGAAAAGCGCAGTCATCATCGGCGGGCAATCGCTGGGCCTGCGGGTCGAGGAAACCAAACGGCTGCCGTGATGATGCGGCAGTCGAACGCAGGGCGAATACAGGGGAAGCGGGACAGTTCATGAACAGCAACGAGATTCGCAGCAAATTTCTGGATTATTTTTCCGGCAAGGGCCACGCCGTTGTCGCATCCAGCCCATTGGTGCCGGGCAACGATCCGACGCTGCTGTTTACCAATTCCGGCATGGTGCAGTTCAAGGACGTTTTCCTCGGCCAGGAAATGCGCAGCTATGTGCGCGCCGCCACTTCGCAGCGCTGCGTGCGCGCCGGCGGCAAGCACAATGATCTGGAGAACGTCGGTTACACCGCGCGCCATCACACCTTTTTCGAGATGCTCGGAAATTTCAGCTTCGGCGATTATTTCAAGCGCGATGCCATCCGGTTTGCCTGGGAGCTGCTGACCTCGGTTTACGCTTTGCCCAAGGACAAGCTGTGGATCACGGTCTACCAGAGCGACGACGAAGCCTACGACCTGTGGGCGAAGGAGATCGGCGTGCCGGCCGAACGCATCGTGCGCATCGGTGACAAACCGGGCGGCGGTTCGGACAACTTCTGGCAAATGGCCGACACCGGGCCGTGCGGGCCATGCAGCGAAATCTTCTATGACCATGGGCCGGATGTCGAAGGTGGCCCGCCGGGATCGAAAGACGCCGATGGCGATCGCTACATCGAGATCTGGAATCTGGTGTTCATGCAGTTCAATCGCGATGAAAAGGGCGTGCTGCATCCGCTGCCCAAGCCGTCGGTCGACACCGGCATGGGGCTGGAGCGCATCGCGGCGGTGCTGCAGCACGTGCATTCCAATTACGAAATCGACCTGTTCCAGGATCTCATCAAGGCGGCGGCGCGCGAGACGGGCACGAAGGATCTCTCCAGTAATTCGCTCAAGGTCATCGCCGACCATATCCGCGCCTGTTCCTTTCTCATCGTCGACGGCGTGATCCCTGGCAACGAAGGGCGCGGCTATGTGCTGCGGCGCATCGTCCGGCGCGCCATCCGCCACGGCTACAAACTCGGCCAGAAGCGGCCGTTTTTTCATAAGGTAGTCGCCGATCTGGTCATGGCGATGGGAGATGCGTACCCCGAATTGGTGCAGGTCCAGGATCGCGTTGCGCAGGTGCTCAGGCAAGAGGAGGAGCGTTTTGCGGAAACGCTCGAGAACGGCATGAAGGTGCTGGAAGGCGCGCTCAACCGCGAGGACAGGATGCTCGAAGGTGAGACGGTGTTTCAGCTTTATGACACCTTCGGCTTTCCCGTCGATCTCACCGCCGATATTGCGCGTGAGCGCGGTGTGCGCGTCGATTACGCCGGTTTCGAAGCGGCAATGGAGCGTCAGCGCGAACGGGCGCGTGCCGCTTCCAGGTTCCAGATGGGGTCCGCGGTCGAATACCAGGGCGCAAAAACCGAGTTCAGGGGCTACGAAACGCTGGCAGTCGACGATGCGCGGGTTATTGCGATTTATCGCGAGGGGACATCGGTATCCTCGGTGGCGACAGGAGAGTCGGGCATAGTCGTGCTCGACCGCACGCCGTTCTACGCCGAGTCCGGCGGTCAGGCCGGTGACGCCGGCGAACTGGTGGCTGCCGGCGGGACGTTTGCCGTCGCCGATACCCAGAAAATCCAGTCCAATGTCTTCGGACACCACGGCAGGCTGGAGACCGGCGCGCTCGCGGTCGGCGACATCGTCGCCGCCAAAGTGGATGTTGTGCGCCGCGCCCGCACCATGCGCAACCATTCGGCGACACACCTCATGCACAGGGCGCTGCGCGAAGTGCTGGGCGCGCACGTGCAGCAAAAAGGTTCGCTGGTCGACGCCGACAAGACGCGGTTCGATTTTTCCCATAACGAACCGATGAGCAACGAGCAAATCCGCCGTGTCGAAACCATCGTCAATTCTGAAATCCTGAAGAATGAAACGACCGCGGCGCGCATCATGAAGTTCGACGAGGCAGTCAAGGCTGGTGCGATGGCGCTGTTCGGCGAGAAATACGGCGACGAAGTGCGCGTGCTCGATATCGGTTTTTCGCGCGAGCTCTGTGGTGGCACCCATGTTAAACGCACCGGCGACATCGGATTTTTCAAGGTGCTTGCTGAGGGCGGAGTCGCCGCCGGCGTCCGCCGCATCGAGGCGACCAGCGGCGAAGGCGCGCTCCTCCATGTGCAGCAGCAGGAGGCCAGGCTGCAGGAGGCTGCAACGGTACTCAAGTCTTCGCCGCAGGAAGTGGGGCAGAAGGTGGTGCAGATCATGGACAACGTGCGCAGCCTGGAAAAGGAACTGGCACGCCTCAAGTCCAGGCTGGCATCGTCCCAGGGTGATGAGCTTGCCGAGCAGGCGGTCGATGTCAAGGGCATCAAGGTGCTCGCGGCGGTGCTCGAAGGCGCGGATGTGAAGGGGTTGCGCGAAGCCATGGACAAGCTCAAGGACAAGCTCAAGTCAGCAGTGATCGTGTTGGCGGCAGTCAATGACGGCAGGGTGTCGCTGATCGCCGGCGTCACGCCGGATGCCGTTGGAAAAATCAAGGCTGGTGATCTCGTCAATCACGTGGCGCAGCAGGTGGGCGGCAAGGGCGGCGGCCGCCCGGACATGGCGCAGGCAGGTGGCACTGATGCTGCAAAGCTTCCTGAGGCGCTGGCTTCCGTTCGCGGATGGGTGAAGCAGTGTCTATAACTCGCGGTCTGCAACGTCGGGTGCCGGTGCTCTTCGTGGCTGCCCCGGCACCAGGCCTGGAGTTTCCATGAGGAGCTGACCTTTGAGCATCCGAGTCCGGCTCCTGTTGCTGATTCTGTTCGCGACGCTGGTTCCCGCGGTGGTGGGCGGAATACATTTGCTGGAACGCCGTGAATCTGATATCGCTGACGCGGAGCGACGGCTGACTGCGGAGGTGCGACGCGTGGCGCAGGAGCTGACAGACACGGTCCGGGGCACGGCGCAACTTCATTATGGGTTGTCGCGCGCCAAGGATTTCGACACGCCGGACAAGGCGGCCTGCTCCGCTTTTCTGGCCGATGTGTTGAAGGAGCATCCGCAGTACACGGGGATACTCACGATAGAGCCGAATGGCGACCTGTTTTGCGATTCCCTGCGCACTGGAAGAACGCTGAATCTCACGGACCGCCGCTACTTCCAGGAGGCGCTCAACTCGAAGAACCCGCTGGCCGTCGAACCGGTATTCGGCCGGCTGACCGGAATCGCGGTGCTGCAGGTCGCCTATGCGGTGCGGCGCGAGAGCGGGGAACCGAGATTCGTGTTGCTCGCGTCGCTGAACCTCGAAAAATACATGCGATCGCGTTCGAAGACCCTGCCGTTCGAGGGCGCGGTCATTGTGCTGATGGACAGCAAGGGAACGATTCTTTCGTGGAATCCCGATGGAGATAAACTGCGTGGCACGTCTGTCGCGGATTCACCGCTGCATCGCTTTGCACGGGATCACCGGGGCGAGGACGTGCGGCAGGGCATCGAGGTCGGCGGCGTATCCCGGATTTGGGCGGTCAGCGCGCTGCCTGAGTTTCCCGAAGCAGGACTGCGCATCCTGGTCGGGGTATCCAAGAACGATTTGCTCGCGGCGGCGAATCGAAATCTGAATCAGGCATTTGCGACACTAGCCGTTGTCCTGTTGGTGGTATTTGCCGGCGCATGGGCGCTGGCAGAGCTGGGAATCCGCCGCCAGGTTGCGCGCATCGGCGCGGCTGTCGCGCGATTCAGCGGAGGGGATTTCGGCGCGCGTATCGGCAAACCCTGCCCGCGCGGGGAAATCGGGGGCCTGATGGCAGCCCTGGACCATGCTTTTGAGTTGATGCAGGCACAGCGGGACGCGACGGAGCGTCTCAACGCGGAACTGGAGCGCAGGGTGACGGAGCGAACGGCGCAACTGGAAGGGATCAACAAGGAACTGGAGGCCTTTTCCTACTCGGTCTCTCATGACCTGCGGATGCCGTTGCGGCACATCAACGGTTATATCGAGCTGCTGATGGAGGAGTCGAAAGGCACGCTTACTGCGGAGGCGCAGCGTTATCTGAAGGTGGTGACCCAAGCCAGCCGGAAAATGGACCAGCTCGTCGACGATCTTCTCGCGTTCTCCCGCATGGGCCGGGCCGAAATGAATGAACGCAGCGTTGATCTGGATGCGCTCGTGCAGCACGTGATCCTCAGTCTCGAAGCGGATACGCGAGGGCGCAATATCGCCTGGACCATCCCGCTGTTGCCTGCCGTCCAAGGCGATCCCTCGATGCTCCAGCAGGCGTTCGCCAACCTGCTTGGCAACGCGATCAAGTACACCCGCCCGCGCGACCCGGCACAGATTGAGGTCGGCTGTTCGGGCGAAGAGGATGGGCAGCTTATCCTGTTCGTGCGCGACAACGGTGTGGGCTTCGAGATGCAATACGCAGACAAGCTGTTCGGTGTGTTCCAGCGGATGCACCGGGCGGATCAGTTCGAGGGCACGGGTATCGGGCTGGCCAACGTCCGGCGTATCATTGCACGGCACGGTGGCAGGATATGGGCCGAGGCGGCGCGGGACCGGGGCGCGACCTTCTATTTCACGCTGCAGAAATCGCGGTCAGCGCAACAACGGTGAAGAGGAGTCTAAAATCGTCACACTATCCAGAATACTGCTGGTAGAAGACAATCCCCAGGACGCGGAACTGGCGCTGAAGGCGCTGGAGAACAACCATCTGGCGAACGAGGTGCTCCATGTCTGGGACGGTGCCGAAGCGCTCGACTACCTGTATCGGCGCGGCGAGTACACCGGCCGGCCCGAAGGCAATCCGGCGGTCGTGCTGCTGGATCTGAAGATGCCCAGGGTGGACGGGCTGGAGGTACTGCGTCAGGTGAAGGGCGACCCGGTTCTCAAAGGGGTCCCGGTAGTGGTCATGACCTCCTCGCGTGAAGATCGGGATCTGAACACCTGCTACGAGTTGGGCGTCAATGCTTACGTGGTGAAGCCGGTAAAGTTCCAGGCGTTCGTCGAGGCGGTGCAACAGGTGGGCGCATTCTGGGCCGTGCTGAATGAATTGCCGCCCGGGAGTGTACCCAGGCGCGACGGGCCTCGCGGATAAGCGGGCGTCACGTCACGGGAAACGGAACCCTGAATGGAGTGCGGGCATTGTGCCGGACGCGGGCGGCCCGCATCGGTTTTCGCGCAGGAGGAACGCATGACGAAAGAACCAGCGCATTTCCGCCCTTTGCTCCGGGCTGCGGAAATCGAGGCGATACCCGAGGAAGCGCGCGTACACGCGCTCGATTCCTCGTCGGTGCGCCACACTCGCTCGCTCGGGGATGCGACAGGCCTTTCGTCCATCGGTATCCACCGCGTGCGGTTGACACCCGGGCGGACGAGTAGCGTTTACCATTTTCACCATCATGATGAAGAGTGGATTTACGTGCTCTCCGGACGGGGCGTCGCCGAGATCGGGGATGAGAAATTCGAGATCGGCACCGGCGATTTCATGGGGTTTGTCGCGGGCTCCCTGCCGCACAATCTCGTTAACCCCAACGCGGAAGACCTGGTTTACCTGGTTGGCGGAAACCGGCTGCTGTATGACGTCTGCGATTATCCGCGCCTGCGCAAGCGCCGCTATCGCGTCAACGGCAAGAATGAATACGTGGACTGGGACACCCTGGACAAGCCGGTCCGGAAGTGAAACGAGCTGCCGGCCACTGCTGTTTGCCGCACGAAAACAATATGCCGGGCAGGGTTTGCGTTCTTCAGAAGGGCAGTATCGCGCCGGGTTTTACGGCCAGCAGCGCGCGCCGGAAGTCATCCTGAATGCGGCGTAAAGCGCTTTCATCGTCGGCTTCAAAGCGCAGCACGATGACCGGCGTCGTGTTCGAGGGGCGCGCCAGCCCGAAGCCGTCGGCATACTCGACGCGCAGTCCGTCTATGGTGATGATTTCCTGTGCGCCGTCAAAGCGCGCGCCAGCCCGGAGTTTGTCCATCAGCGCGTAGTTCTCGCCTTCGGCAAGCTGCAGGTGCAGTTCCGGTGTGCTGACGGCTTGCGGCAAACCTTCGAGCACGGAAGTAGGATCGGATTCGCGCGACAGGATTTCCAGCAGGCGCGCGCCGGCATACAAAGCGTCGTCGAAACCGTACCAACGCTCCTTGAAGAAAAAATGCCCGCTCATCTCGCCGGCAAGCGGCGCGCCGGTTTCCTGCAGCTTTTTCTTGATGAAGGAATGGCCGGTTTTCCACAACAGCGGCCGCCCGCCGCGTTCTCTGATCCAGGAAAATAGATAACGTGTTGATTTTACATCAAAAATTATCTCCGCTCCGGGATTGCGCTGCAGCACGTCGGCGGCGAACAGCATCAGTTGGCGGTCGGGGTAGATGATGTGGCCATTGCGCGTCACCACGCCCAAGCGGTCGCCGTCGCCATCGAAGGCAAGACCGATCTCGCCGTCCGTCTTCAGCGCCTTGATCAGATCCGCGAGATTGGCCGGTTGCGAGGGGTCGGGGTGATGGTTGGGAAAATTGCCGTCCACTTCGCAGTACAGCTCGCGCACCCGGCAGCCGAGGCGGCGGTAGAGTTCGGGCGCGAATGCGCCGGC
>CAKKQX010000148.1:0-1267 GCA_919902235.1 Burkholderiales bacterium | reverse complement strand
GCGAGCTGGTGCGCGGCGAAATAGAGCATGGGCGTTGCCACGCGTCCGACGTCGATGACATCGACGCCGCTTTTCCGGATGCCGCGCGCGAGCGCGGCGGCAAGGTCGGGTCCGGACAACCGGCCATCGCGGCCGATGGCGATTGCGGCTTGCTGCCGCGTTCTGGCTTCGGATCCGATGGCCTGGCCGATGGCCTCGGTGATGGACGGCGTAAGCGTGCGGCCGACGATGCCTCTGATATCGTAGGCTTTAAAAATTTCTGCCGGGATGGTGGAATTCATTGCCAGGAACGGGAAGTTGACGGTGCATTATCGCACGTCAGCTTGCCATGAAAAATTCGAGCACGCGTTGCGGCAGCCACTCGAGGTGGCCGGGAAAGGCGCCAGAGACGAATCCGGCATGGCCGCCGCCGGCCGGAAACTCGAGCGTGACTGCTGCCGCGACTTCATGGGCTTGCGGCAGCGCCTGCTGCGGCAGGAAGGGATCGTTGCGCGCGTTGACAATCAATGTCGGCACAGCGATATGCCGCAGCAGGGGCTTGCTGCTGGCGCGCGTCCAGTAATCGTCGGTGTCCTTGTAGCCGTGCAGCGGCGCGGTGACAAGATCGTCGAATTCGCGCAGCGTGCGCGAGGCCGCGACGCGCTTGCGCTCGAACAGACCGGGGAAGCGGCTGAGCTTGGCGAGCGATTTGCGTTTCATGGTGGCGAGAAAATGCCGCGCATAAACCAGGTTGAAACCGCTGCCCAGCGCAGCGCCTGCGGCCATGAGATCCATGGGCGCCGATATGGCAGCCGCGGCCCGCACAATCCCGGCTGCGCTGTTGCGCTGCTCGCCCAGCCATTTGAGCAGCGCATTGCCGCCGAGAGATACGCCAACCGCATGAATGGGAGCAGCCGGGCATTGCGCTTTCAGCCGGCGCAATATCCAGTCGATCTCGGTGCTGTCGCCGGAATGGTAGGCGCGCGGCAGGCGGTTGGGTTCCCCGCCGCAACCGCGGAAATGAACGACCGCGCCGCGCCATGCGACACGCCGCAAGGCCGACATCAGCGCGGCGGCATAGTGGCTTTGCGAACTGCCTTCCAGGCCGTGGAACAGCACGCCCAGCGGACTCCGCGCCTGGGCCTGCGGACTGTCGAGCCAGTCAACATCGATGAAGTCGCCGTCCGGCGTGTCCCAGCGTTCGCGCCGGTATGCCGCGGGCGGACGCGGTGCGGCAAGCACGGCGTAGATGGTCTGGGCATGACCGCCCGGCAGCCAGCGCGGCGCG
>CAKKQX010000147.1 GCA_919902235.1 Burkholderiales bacterium | reverse complement strand
CAACTCGAGACGGTTGGCCACATCCAGCTTGTCGTAGATCGCGGTGAGGTGATTGCGCAGCGTGTGTTCGCTGATATGCAGTTGTTCGGCGATGATTTTGGCGGTGGCGCCGGCGTGGCTGGCGGTGGTGGTCACGATCTGGCGCTCGCGCTCGGTGAGCGATTCGATTTTCAGGCGCTCCGGATCGGCGGCCTGCGCCGCGCCCTTGCGCGAGAATTCGACGAAAATGCGGCCGGTGGCGGCGCGATCCAGCCATAGCTGTCCTTCGTGCACCCGGGCAATCGCGGTGAGTATGGTTTCCGCCGGCGCTTCCTTGCCGACCACGCCGCGCGCGCCGGCGAGCACCGCCTTGTCGTGCAGCGTGCTGTCGCGCACGCCGGTCAGCACCAGTATCTTGGCCGCGCAGGCATGGATCAGCCGCGGTATCGCGTCGAGCCCGCTTTCGTGGCCGAGATCCATGTCGAGCAGGATCACGTCGGGGGCAGCCTTGCCGAGCAGCGCCAGCGCGCCGGCGCAATCGGCCGCGCTGCCGACCACGCGCATCGGCGGTTCGCCGCTTTCGATCAGCCGTTCCAGGCCCCACAGGATGCTGCGGTGATCGTCGATGAGAAAAACCCGGATCGCTTTGGAATCTTGTGCGGACATGCACCGTGCCCTCTAAATGGGGACCATCAAATGCACGGTAGTATAACCATCCGCGCCGCGTTCGACGTAGGTAGTGCCGCCCAGCGCCTGCACCCGTCCCTGAATCGAACGCGGCGTGAAGTCGGCGGCCGCGGCGGGATTGTCGCCGGCCGCGTTGCCTATCTTCAGCATGAGCACCGAGTTTTCGCACAGTATTTGCACCGAGGCTGCCTTGGCCGAGGTATGGCGCAGGATGTTGCTCAGGCCTTCGGAAATGATCTGGAACACCTCCGCCGCGATGCGGCCGTTGAGGGGCGATGAAATATCGCTTTGTACGTCGACTGTTATGCCATAGAAGCGTCCCAGCCGCTCCGCCTGTTTCCTGACCGCCACCACCAGGAATTCGCCGGGCATCGGCGTCTGTTCCTTGAGTGAAGCCGCGTAGGAGCGCAGGTCGCGTATGGTCATGCCGGCCATGTCCACCAGTTCGGCGATGCGCGGTGCGACGGGGCTGTCGGCGCCGGCGTCGCGCTGCAGCGCGTCGAGCGCGAGCTTGAGCCCGATGTAGGGCTGTATGGTGGTGTCGTGCAGGTCGCGCGAAATCTTGAGCCGTTCATGTTCGGCCGCGCGCGAGATGAGTTCTTCCATCAGGCTCATGTTTTCGACGACTACCGCGATCGCCTCCGCGGCCTGGGCCAGGAAATCGATGTCGGTCTGCCCGAACGATTTTGCGCCGGATGCAAGATAAATCCTGCCGGCGGTGCCGTCGCGCTGCGCGTACGGCACGCTGATGAAGGCGCGGGCATCGAGCAGGTTGGCGAGCGCCGCGCATTCGTCGCGGAAGTCCTCGGTAGAGGCGCGCAGTTCGAGATCGTAGGCGAGATAGGCGCGATATCGCAGCCAGCGCGCGCCCGCCGGTTCGCGCCAGGCGACCCCGACTGTTTCCGGCAATCGCAGCAGCGCTTCAGCCGTGCTCTCAGTGATTTCGGTGGGTACCAGCGCCTGCCCCGGCTGCCGGCTCGAAGCCGAGTACAACAGAAACCTTGCCGGCGCGCCGGGCCGCCTGAGCGCCAGCAGGCAGGTGTCCCCGGCGTGCGCGTCATAGAATTCGAGCAGCCGGTCGAGATTGGTGCCGATGGCATGGTCCACGCCGAGGCGCGGGTTCCACAGGTTGTTGACTTCCTGCAGCAGCCGCAGCCTGCGCTTGAGCAGCATTTCATGGCCACCCCAGTACGCGATCATGTAGCCGAGCGCAAACAGATAAACCGGGCGTATCAGCGTGCGGTTGAGTTCGAACTCATTGCCCGTGGGTGCGGTGACCACCCCGATTGTCACAAACAACAGCACCGACGCGGTGGTGACCAGCATGCCCTCCCGAAAACCCCTGGCATGCGATGCAACCAGAATTGCAAACAGATAAAAGAAGAAAAATATGCTGCTGGTGCCTTCGGTCAGCGCCACCAGATAAGTGTAGAAAACCACATCCGCCCAGTGGAAGATGCGCCCGGACCCCAGCCACCTCATGCGGTGCGCGATGAATGCGACAATCGCGCTATACAGGCAGTAGACGGTAAGCGAGATGTAGGTCAGCACGACCAGCCGCTGGGGCTCTGCGGGATCGATCCAGATGATGACCAGCGCGGAAAACGCGAGCACGCAGCGCATGAGTCCCAGCATGCGCGCATCGACCTGTTCGACGCGGTGCGCGGAGGCGGCGGGCAGCGGTTTGGCGGGTGCGCTCATCTGACGCTCTGCGCGGGTTTCATGTGGCCTGATTTCATACCCCTCTCCCCAACCCTCTCCCCGCTACCGCGGGGCGAGGGGGTTTTTGCCTCAAGGGTTAAATCCTGTAAGTCCTGAAAACGCAGTTTCAGTGTAGGCTAGCCTTCAGATTATGCCGAAACTAAAATCCTGTTAATCCTGTGCAGTGGCATTTTGGCTGTCTAGAGTGGGTGCTGCGGCTGGCGCAGCGCGCCAAACACGCGCTTCATGCCGCGCCACAGTTTCGGCAGCAGCCACAGCGCGAACAGTATGAACAGCGCCAGCAGCGTGAGAAACAGCAGCGGATACTGGAACGCCACCCACAGGCCCGCCAGCGCCAGGGTGTCTTCGCTGATCGAGGCCGCCCAGTTGCTGAACGGCTCGGGCGAGGTATTGATGAGGGCGCGGCCGCCGGCTTTGGTGAAATGCGTGCCGGCGGCGATAACGCCGCCCAGCAGGCCGGCTGCGATGCCGAGCGCGGGATCACCGCCGGCAACCGCTGCCGCCGCAAGCACGGCGCCGGCCGGGATGCGGATGAAGGTGTGCACTGCGTCCCACAGCGTATCCAGGCCCGGAATCTTGTCGGCGAAGAACTCGACCAGGAACAGGAAACCTGAAACCGCCATCACCGTGGGATGCGCCAGCACCTGCAGGTTTTGCGGCAGTACGTAGATGTCCGCATACTGCAGCAGGCCCATGAAAAACAGCACCGCATACAGCCGCACACCGCTTGCCCAGCCCAGGCCCGCCGCCATCGCGGTTGCCGTCAACATATCCATGGCTTGTCTCAAGCGAAAAGAGTTGCCGCAGTCTAACTTAGCCGGTACGAATGCGGCAATCCTGAGCGGAAGGACGGGTGAGGGGTAAGCAGTGAGCGGTGAGCTGTGAATCCGTGACGGCGCGGCCAATCCTTACCGCTCCCCGCTTACCGCGCACTGCTTACCGCTTACCTACTCATCAATAATGCCGAGTCTGATGTAGATCGGGCGGATGTGCAGCCGCAGCAGCGGCAGCTTGCGCCACAGCACCAGCGCGCCGGCGATGCAGCATGCTCCGCCCGCCGCGAGGGTGTGGGTCGCGCCTATCCATGACGCGAGCGCGCCGGCGAGCAGGCTGCCCACCGGCTGCATGCCGAGAAACGCCATGGTGAAGAAGCTCATCACGCGTCCGCGCTTCTGGTCCTCGACGATGGTCTGGAACACCGTGGACACCGACATCGCGGTGACGATGATGCCGAAGCCGGCCACTGCGATCATCGCCAGCGAAAACCACAGCAACTGCGAGTACGCAAACAGGATCAACGCCATGCCGGCAATGCCCGACGCGTATACCGGCCAGCGCGTGAGTCCGCGCACGTCGCGGCGCGAGGCGAGATAAAGCATGCCCACCACGCCGCCCAGCCCGGCGGCGCCCACCAGAAAGCCCAGCGTTTCGGCGCCGCCCGCATACACTTCCGCGGCAAAGATCGGCATCAGCGTCTGGTACGGCGTGGCGGTGACGCTGACCAGCGCCAGCATGGGCAGCAGCACGCGTATCGGCACGATGTTCCAGGCGTAGACCATGCCTTCGCGCATCCCGTGCCAGACGCGCGCCGCCGTGGCGGACTTCGGCCGCGCCGGTATGACCATCAGCAGGATGCTGGTGACGACGGCGATCTTGCTGATGCCGTTGACCAGAAAGCAGAATGCCTCGCTGGTCACCGCGAGCAGCAGGCCGGCGATGGTGGGGCCTATCATGCGTCCCGAGTTCTGCATGAAACCATTGAAAGCGAGCGCGCTCGGCAGGTCCCGCTGGTCGGGCACCATTTCGGAAGTGAAGGATTGGCGGATCGGCGTGTCGAACGCCATCACCACGCCAAGCAGCGTCGCCATCACGATGATGTGCCATACCTCGATCGCGCCGGCGTAGCCGAGCCCGGCGAGCAGCAGGCCCTGGACCATGGCCAGTCCCTGGGTCACGATCAGCAGTTTTCTGCGGTCGAAGCGGTCGGCCCAGATGCCGCCGAAGGGCGCGAACAACAGGATCGCGATCTGGCCGGCAAAACCGGTGACGCCGAGCAGCCAGGCCGAGCCCGTCAGGCGGTAGACCAGCCAGCTCATGGCGATCAGCTGTATCCAGGTGCCGATCACCGACAGCGATTGCCCGTAGAAAAACAACCGGTAATTGCGGTGGCGGAAAGCGCGCAGCGTGTGTTTCATGGGGTGCCGCGTCTAAGGGCAATGGACAGGATTTACAGGATTAACAGGATTAGAACAGAATACTGAATAACGATTCCGGCAGCCTGCCCCCTCCCTCGATCCCTCTGCTTCGCTCCAAGTGTTCCCTTGTCCCAAAAGGGAGAAGGGTGGGGATGAGGGAAAAATGTCGCGCAGTTACGTAATCCTCAATAACAGGACGAAAATCGGATATGGGCCTGCCCTGAATTATTTTTTGCCTTAATCCTGTAAATCCTGTAAATCCTGTCTAATTGCTTTTAGCCGAGCCTGGCAAGCTGCTGGCGCACCTGCTCCAGCTCGGCGCTGAATTTTTCGAGGCGCTGCTGTTCCTGCACCACCACCTGCGGCGGCGCGCGCTCGACGAAGCTGGCGTTGCCGAGCTTGTTGTGCGCCTTGGCGATCTCGTTTTCGAGGCGCGCGATTTCCTTGCCCAGTCGTTCGCGCTCGGCGCCGAGATCGATTTCGATCTTGAGCATGAGCCGGAATTCGCCGGCGATCGACACCGGCGCATCGGCCTGCGGCAGTTCTTCCACGATCACCACTTCGGACAGCCGCGCCAGCGCCGCGAGATAGGGCGCGAACGCCTGCAGGCGCGCGCGCTCGCCCTGCGCCAGCAGGGGCACTTTCTGCGACGGCGCGATGTTCATTTCGCTGCGCAGCGTGCGGCAGGCGGTGACGATCTGCTTGAGCGCGTCGATCTCGCGCTCAGCCGCCTCGTCGATACGTTCCGGCTGCGGCTGCGGATAGGGCTGCAGCATGATGCTCGCCCCCGATTTGCCGGCCAGCGACGCCACTTTCTGCCACAATTCTTCGGTGATGAAGGGAATCACCGGATGGGCGAGGCGCAGGATGGTTTCCAGCACCCGCACCAGCGTGCGCCGCGTGGCGCGCTGCTGCGCTTCGCTGCCGCTGCTGAGCTGCACCTTGGCGAGTTCGAGGTACCAATCACAGTATTCGTCCCACGTCAGTTCGTAAATCGCGCGCGCGAGGTTGTCGAAGCGGTATTCGCGAAACGCCTGCTGCGCCTCGGCTTCGGCGCGCTGCACG
>CAKKQX010000146.1 GCA_919902235.1 Burkholderiales bacterium | reverse complement strand
GCTGGCATCGCGCGGGCTCACGCTCGGCATGAAACTCGAGAATTGGCCGCCTGCCGGTCTCGAAAAAGTCTAAGAGGGCACTATGCGTCACCGTCACGGATTACGAAAACTTAACCGCACCAGCAGCCACCGTCTGGCGATGCTGCGGAACATGACCAACTCGCTGCTCAAGCACGAACTCATCAAGACCACGTTGCCCAAGGCTAAGGAGTTGCGGCGTGTCGTGGAGCCCATTATCACGCTCGGCAAAAAACCGTCGCTTGCCAACCGCCGGCTTGCGTTCGACCGCCTGCGCGATCGCGATATCGTGGTCAAGCTGTTCGCGGAAATCGGCCCGCGGTATGCCAGCCGCAACGGCGGCTATCTGCGCATCCTCAAATTCGGTTTTCGCAAGGGCGACAACGCCCCGATGGCGCTGGTCGAGCTGATGGATCGCCCGGAGGAAGCCGTCCAGCCGGAAGCCAAGGAAACCGGCAAAAAAGGCGCGAAGAAAGTACAGGAAGCGGCCGCGATCGCCGCCTGAACTGCGGACACTTCATGAAAAGCCGGCCTTGCGCCGGCTTTTTTGTTGCCCAGATTAAAACAATGGACGGGATAAAAACGGATTTACTGGATCTTGATATCCTTGGGTTTGATCTTGTCAATTCCGTTCATTGGTTTTTGGCCTGTTGGTGGCTTCAGGGTTTAGAATTCCCTCATGCTCAACGAACTTGAACTCACCGGTCGCACGCGCACCCACGTCGTGCAGCGCGACGAACTGAAAGCGGCGCTACAGCACGACACGCTGCAGCCCTTCCTGGCCATGAAGGACGCCGCAATGCGTGATGGCATCGCCATCCAGATCGTGAGCGCGTTCCGCGATTTCGCCGCCCAGCAAAGCATCTGGGACAAGAAATACCGCGGCGAACGACCGCTCTACGACGCGGGCGGCAATGTTCGCGATCATGCAAAACTCAGCCCGGCCGAACTTGTGGACGCCATCGTGTGCTGGAGCGCGGTGCCAGGCGGCAGCCGCCACCACTGGGGCACCGAGATTGACGTGATCGACAGCGCCGCGCTGCCCGAAGGCTACCGCGTGCGCCTGTTGCCCGACGAAGCCGGGCTCGGTGGAGTGTTCTACCGGCTGCATCAATGGCTGGATGTGAACATGGCGCAGTTCGGGTTTTTCCGGCCGTATCGCACCTTCCGCGGCGGCGTTCATCCCGAGCCGTGGCACTTGAGCTACGCGCCGGTATCGGTGGGGGCGCTGCAGGCGCTGACGCCGGAGGTATTTGCAGAAGCAGTTCGCTCAAGCGGCGTGCTCGGCAGGGAGTTGGTGCTTGCGCGCGCTGGAGAGCTCTACCGGCAGTATGTGGCCAATATAGACGCACCGGAATTTCCGGTATCCGCTTAAAGCGCACAATGCACGTAATCGTGCTGTTTGCAGAACGTGCGTGAGAAAAGACAGCGGGGAAGACAGCGCTCTGCGAACCACGTCGGGAAATGCACATCCATAGATTGCGGCTTGCGCCTATTGCAGCACCCACCTGCCGCCCTGCACGCGGAAGATCGAGAGCAGCCCCTGCTTGAGGTCGCCGCGCTCGTCGAACTCGATGTCCGCCGTGATTCCGGGATGCCTTATGGCGCGTAGCGCCGGAAGATATTGCGCCGTGGCGGTCGAGCCGGCGCGTTCCATCGCTGCGGCGATAACCATCACGCCGTCGTAGAAATAGGGCGCATAAAGGCCGATTTCCTGTCCGAATCGCGCGCGGTATTTTTCGGCAAACGCCCTGCCCCCCGGACGCTGCTCCAGCGCCGCTCCCGGCGTCGAGGCGATATGGCCTTCTGCAGCCGGACCGGCGAGTTCCAGGAACTTGGCGGTGTTCATGGTTTCGCCCCCCAGCAGCGGCGCGCGCATGCCCAGTTCCCGCATCTGCCGCGCCAGGGGTCCGGCCTGCCCGTCATAGCCTGCGAAGAACACCGCTTGCGGATGGGCTGAGCGCAGCAGCGTGAGCAGTGCGCGGAAATCGAAGTCCTTGTCGGTCGTGTGCTCACGCTTCAATACCTGCCCGCCTGCCGATTCCACTGCTGCCGTGAAGGCATCGGCGAGTCCCTGGCCGTAGGCGCTGCTGTCGTCGACCACCACAAGGCGTTTCAGCCTGAGACTGGCAACCGCGTAGCGGCCGAGCACCATACCCTGCTTGCCGTCGTCCGCCATGAGGCGGAAGGCGGTCATGTAGCCCTGGCGCGTGTACTTCGCGTTGGTTGAAACCGAGAGTTGCGGGATGCCGGCGTCGTTGTAGATGCGCGAGGCGGGAATTGTGACGCTGGAGTTGAAGTGTCCGACCATGCCGTGGATGCCGCTGTCGACCAACCGCTGTGCAACCAAAGTGCCGGTTTTCGGATCAGCCTGGTCGTCGGCCGCGACCAGTTCGAATTTCACCGGTGTCCCGCCGATGCGGGGGGTGCACGCGTTGAGTTCGTCGACCGCGAGTTGCGCGCCGTTGTAGTTGTCCCTGCCGTAATGGCCCTGCGGGCCGCTGAGCGGCGAGGCGAAGCCGATTTTGACGGCTTCAGCCGCCTGCACGCAGGCAGTCGGCGCGGCCAGACCGGACAGCAGGCACACAAAGACAAAGAGCGGAATAAAGAGCGGTTTCGTCACCGGCGGTTCAAGGCGCTCCGTGGTCGTTCTCAGCTAATCAGGATGATGCGGTAATCGTTGACGTTGGTGCGCGTGGGGCCGGTGACGACGAGATCGCCGATGGCACTGAAAAAGCTGTAGCCATCGTTGTTTTCCAGCAATTGGCCGGCGTGCAGTTTTTTCCTTTCCGCGCGCTGCAATGAATCCGGCGTGAGCAGCGCGCCGGCGTTGTCTTCCGAACCGTCGATGCCATCGGTATCGCAGGCGAGGGCGTGTATGCCTGCCGCGCCGTCCAGATCCACTGCAAGCGACAGCAGGAATTCCACGCAGCGTCCGCCGCGGCCTTTGCCTTTCACCGTCACCGTGCA
>CAKKQX010000145.1 GCA_919902235.1 Burkholderiales bacterium | reverse complement strand
GCGTTATTGTTGGATTTTAGTCCAGTAACGTCAAAATCTACCGGACAGATGTGATCTGTTACGAAGAAAAGAGTTCATCGCAACGTATCCAATAAGCTGGCGAAGTGTTTCCAAGGGCCTGAATTCACGGGAAGTCTTCAGATCATAGAGCGTTCCATCCACTATTAGATCGCCGTCACCTGCCAGCGTGCCTTTGGGCCCCTTTAGACCAAACACAGGGTTAAGTATTACTTCTCCGACAACCCAAGACGTATCAGACCCTTTGGCTAGTTTCGCAAGTTCGTCGATGCTTTCTTCATTGACGTTAAGATTCTGAGCAAACACCGGTTGCTCAGTACGATATTCGCGCTCGAAATACCCAAGGATTAAGGCGCTCCGCAGCAGTGTGCGATCTAGGAAGCGTTTCGAACCGTAGCAACTATCAAATGCAGCCAAACATTGATCCATAGCTCCCTTGAAGTCGGGGTGTGCTTGGTACATACGTTCGTAATAGGTCTTGCAGCCCAAGAACTCGCGAAATTGCTTCTTTCCCAAACGGTTTATGGTGATACAGACCATACGGAGCCAGTAATCGTAAGCACGACCAATGTCACCCGGTGAAACAAAGATTGAACGTGTAGGAAAGATTTGGATAAGCGGCCGCGGGCGATGAGATGCCGAGACCATGTTCTGTTTGAATTTGTCCCTTGCTTCTCGGCTTCTATGAAGCCATTCAGACAATGAGTTATGGAACATCTTCGCAAAGCCTAAATAAGTATTAAACAATACTCACGTCAGATAATCTCGTAAACGCTGTCTATTCAAACTCAACCAAAATATCCGATCACCCGCCACCACAGATAATCCAGCGGCAGCAGCACCAACAGGCTGACCGCCGCCAGCGGCAGGCACAGGCGCAACATTGTGCGCAGCCGCAAGCCGGCCACATGCATTCCCACCAGCATGGGCGGCACCTGATATGGCAGGATCATGGTGGAAAAACCCACGGCCATGGTCATCAGCACCGACTTGAGCGGCCAGCCCACGGCCTGCGCAAAACCTTCCGCCAATGGCGCCAGCAGCGCCGGTTGCGCGACATTGGTTACCACCAGCCCCATGCCGGTCGCCAGCAGGGAAAGCTGCATGAAGTTGTACGCATCCTGCCCTGCCTTCAGGTCGAGCGTCTGCAACACGATCTGCGCCCCGACCTGGTTCAACCCCGTCTGCACCACCACCGCGCCCAGTCCGATCACCGCTGCAAGATAAATCACGATATCCAGTTTGAGGCCTTCGCCGCGCCTGTTTGTCGCAATCACGCCGATGCGCGGCATCAGGCAGGCGATGCCGGCACCAAGCGCGATCCAGCCCGGATTGATGTGATGCAAAAAGTCGGTTGCCCACAACGCCAGTGCGCTGAACAGTATCAGCGTGAGCCTCTGTTCTTCCGCGCTCAGCGGTTGCGGGTCGGCATGGCGTTCGGCGGCCATTGTCGTGTGCGCAGGGAAAAGCCACAACACGAGGACGAAGGTCAGCAGCGATTTGGCGATGGCCATCACCGGGAACTGCACCATCAGGAATTCGGCGTAAATCAGCGTGGTGTTGTAGAGCGTTTCAACCGAGCCCGCGAGCACCATATTCGGCGCATTCGCCGGCAGGATGGTCGTGCCCACATGGTAATTGGTCATCATCATCGCCAGACACACGCCGTTGTGCCCGGTGCCGCCGCGCGCGAGGCCCAGCCGCTCCGCCAGCGCCGAGATGATGGGCAGCAGAAGCAGAATGCGCGCCACAGTGGCGGGCATCACGAAACACAGTGCGCCCGACACGATCACCACTGCAACGATCAGCGCGGGATAGGACAGCGCCAGACGCCCGAGCATAAAGCGCGCGAAGCGGGCGCCCAGCCCGGTGCGGCTCACCGCCTCGGCGATGACCAGTCCGCCCAGCACCAGCCACACCGTGCCGGACGCGAATCCGGAAAACACCACGCTCGCCGGCGCGATCGCCAGCACCATCGCCAGCAGGAAGAAGATGAGGCCGGTGAGGTACTCGGGCAGGGAACCGACCGCCCACAGGCCGATGACCAGCACCAGCAGCGCGCCCGCGTGCATGATGTTGGCGTTAGTGCCGGCCGGTGCCGGCATGAAAAAAATCGCCGCTGCTGCAAGCAGCACGAGCGCGCTCAGTATCGACGCGGGCTTTTCCATTACCTTCTGTTTATGCCGCGCTCAGGCGCGCCGCAGTTCCTTTACTGACTGTGCGAACTCGCCGTCGCTGCGCCTGAGCGCGCGGGTGACGGAGCGCGTGGTTCCGAACGTCGGGATGAACGCCGAGTGCTTGCCGGCGCCGCCGACTACGGCGATGATCAGGTTCTCGGGGCGCTGCACCACGGGCATGCGGGTGTCGAGCGCCGCCTTGCCGTAGCGGTCGGGAAACCGCATGCGGAAGCGCCGCTCGATGTTTTCATCGGAAAACGCGCCCAGCGGCAGCGTCGCATGCTCGAACAGATATTTTTTGACATCGGCTTTCGAGTATCCGCCGGCGGCGACGGTTGCCGCGTGCTCGGGCCCGAACACCAGCAAGGGGTGGCCATCGAGATAATTATCGTTGGTGCCCGGTGTTGCCATGGTGCCCGCAGTCATCTTGAGTATGCCCTCGGCGCTCAGGCTTTCATGGTCGTTGATGTTGTGCGGCGCCTCCGCGGCAATCACCGTGACCGTGCTGGACTCGCGCGGAAAACCGCGTTCGACGTGCAGCGGCTCCCACGGACTGGCCTCCTCGTTTTCGGCGACGCAGTAGCTGTACTTGTGCGGCCCGCCCTGGGTCGCCATGTCGCCCGTCCCCGGAATCGCGCCGCCGATGTTGACCAGCGCCAGCCGGATCGCGCGTCCTATGGTGGCGTTCGCCTGCGCGCCCTGCCCGAAGGCGTTGTGGCCGGCGTTGATGCCGAGTTCCTTCGCGATCGGGCCGTTGACGATCACCAGCGGCGCGCACGGATGCGTGGTGGCCTGTATGCCGTAGCAATTGAAGGGCGCTTCGCACATCGCCTCCACCGCCGCGACGATAACCGGGAAATACTCCGGCCGGCAACCCGCCATCACCGCGTTGGCGGCCAGCCGCAGTGGTGTCGCTTCGCCGTAGCGCGGCGGAATCTTCGCCACCGCCTCGTCCCACGGCCGGTCGCAGTACGCGAGCATGGCTTCCACGCGCGCCGCGGTCGGCGGCACGACGGGCAGCCCGTCGCTCCAGCCGCGCTCGAGCATGAGCGCGTTGACTGCCTCGCAATCGTCTTCGGACTCGACCGTCGTGCCGGGCGCCTGCAGCAGTTGCGTCAGATCGCTCATTTCATCCGCTCCCGCACCAGTTCCAGCAATCCGGGCAGCGCCTGCGCGGCGCGACCCTTCACATCATCCATGGAGATGCCGCCCAGAGGATGGCGAATTTCGATCAGCGGCAGGTCGGGCACGCCGAAAGTGCGCGCCTGGGCCTGGCCCAGTTTCATGAACGGTCCGGAGCAGATGACGGCGGTGACCAGGCCGCGCTTGCGGAGTTCTGCCATGTCGTGGACACTCCACGACGTGCAGGATCCTCAGTCGGCCATCGCTGTGAGCACACAGTCAGCGTCCTGCGCCAGCCGGTCGAGCACCTGCGGCGCCGCGCCTGCAGACGCCGTGGGCTTGCGCATGCTCACCACCGACGCCACCGGCACTTGCGCCTGCAGACCTTCGAGCAGCAGCTTCAGCAAATGGTCGGCGTTGCTCTTGGAATTGTCGAGCACGCCTATGCGCAGCCCCTTGCCCCTGATCTGACGCTCGGCTGCTGCAGCGGCAGCCTGTACCGCCGGTGCTTCCGGCACCACCAACAAAATTTTGCGGCTCATCAATTACTCCTTCGACTGATATGTATCAGCATGCCCTGTCCTGCGCAGAAAAATTATCGCGTGCATCACCCCTTGAACTTGGCGGCCAATGCCTCGCTGCCGCGCGCCAGCATCACGAGGTCGGAGCCGACCGCGACAAACAGATATCCGAGATCAAGGCAACGCTTGCCGTCGGCCTCGCCCACCAGGATGCCGGGCGCTTTGCCCGCTTTGAGTATGCGTTTGGCCGCATCTTCCATCACTTTCCACACTTCGGGGTGCTGCCAGTTGCCGAGGTGCCCCATGTCGGCGGCAAGATCGTTGGGGCCGATGAAAACACCGTCCACGCCCTCCACCGCGGCGATCGCTTCCAGATTAGCCATCGCGGCGCGGGTTTCCACCTGCACCAGCACGCAGGTCTCGTCGTGCACGCGCTTGAAGTAATCCTTGATGCGGCCATAGTGGTTGGCGCGCGTGCAGCCGGACACGCCGCGCACGCCCTGCGGCGGATAGCGCGTGGCAGACACTGCGCGCCGCGCCTCATCCTCATTCTGCACATAGGGTAGCAGCAGGGTGCGCGCGCCGACGTCGAGAAAGCGCTTGATGAGTACCATGTCGTTCCACGCCGGTCGCACGATGGGCTCGGTAGTGCCGGCCAGCATGGCGTCGAGCTGATTTTGCACCGCCGGCAGTTCGTTGGGCGAATGCTCGGTATCGAGCAACACCCAATCAAAACCGGCGTCGGCCAGTACCTCGGCGGAAATATGACTGCACAGGCTGGACCAGATGCCGATCTGGGGTTTGCCCGCTTTGATCGCCTGCTTGAACTTGTTGACTGGTAATTCCATGTTCACTCCCTCTTGTTGAGTCGGTGAAAAGTGAACGGGTGACCGGGTGACACCCCTCGCCCCGGCCCTCGCCCCGCATGCGGGGAGAGGGTGAATTTCACTCGTTCACCCGTTCACTTTCCTAATGAATCTCCGGATCCGGTGTCGGCGCGCCGGCGTGCAGAAAATCGAAATCGCAGCCTTTGTCTGCCTGGGTGACGTGCTGCTGGTACAAAGCGCCGTAGCCCCGCGTGTAATGCGGCCTGGCGGGCTTCCATTGCGCTCGCCGCTGCGCGAGTTCGGCATCGCTCACCTTGAGTTCGAGCCTGCTCTTTTCGACATCGATTTCGATCAGGTCGCCGTCGCGCACCAGCGCCAGCGGGCCGCCCACGAACGACTCCGGCGCCACATGCAGCACGCAGGCACCGTACGAAGTGCCGCTCATGCGTGAATCCGAGATGCGCACCATGTCGCGCACGCCTTTTTTCAGGAGCTTTTTCGGAATCGGCAGCTGGCCCCACTCCGGCATGCCGGGCGCGCCCAGCGGCCCCGCGTTCTGCAGCACCAGCACCGAATTCTCGTCGACCTCGAGGTTCTCGTCGTCGATGCGCGCCGCCATGTCGTTGTAATCCCTGAACACCACCGCCGGCCCGGTGTGCTGGTGCAGGCGCGGTTCTGCGGCGGTGGGCTTGATCACGGCGCCGTCGGGCGCGAGGTTGCCGCGCAACACCGCGAGCCCGCCGGTGGGAAACAGCGGATTTTCGAGCGGACGGATCACGTCGGCGTTGTGGACTTTCGCGCCGGCGATATTCTCACCCAGGGTCTTGCCGTTGACCGTTCTGCAATCCAGCCTGAGCAGCGTGCCGAGCTGGTCGAGCAGCGCGCGTAGCCCCCCGGCGTAATAAAAATCCTCCATCAGGTACTTGGACCCGGCGGGACGCACATTGGCGAGCACCGGCACCTTGCGCGCGATTTCGCCGAAGCGGTCGATGTTGAGCGGCACGCCGGCGCGCCCCGCCATCGCAGTAAGGTGGATCACGGCGTTGGTCGAGCCCGACAGCGCGTGTATCACGGTAATCGCATTGTCGAAGGACTCGCGGCTGAGCAGATCGGACGGCTTGAGGTCCTGCCACACCATCTCGACCGCACGCCGGCCGCATTCGGTTGCCATGCGCGCGTGATTGGCGTCGGCCGCGGGTATCGAAGCCGCGCCGGGCAGCGTGAGCCCCAGCGTCTCGGCCACCGAGGTCATGGTGGAAGCCGTTCCCATGGTCATGCAATGGCCGTAGGAGCGCGCGATGCCCGCCTCCACTTCCTGCCACGCCTTCTCGTCGATGTTACCGGCGCGCAATTCGGCCCAGTATTTCCAGGAATCCGTGCCCGAACCCAGAGTCTCGCCGCGCCAGTTGCCGCGCAACATGGGGCCCGCCGGCAGGTAGATCGCGGGCAGATTCATCGACAGCGCACCCATGATGAGTCCGGGCGTCGTTTTGTCGCAGCCGCCCATCAGTACCGCGCCGTCGACCGGATGCGCGCGCAGCAGTTCCTCGGTTTCCATCGCCAGCCAGTTGCGGTACATCATGGACGACGGCTTGACGAAGGTCTCCGATACCGAATGCGCCGGCAGTTCGACCGGGAAACCACCGGCCTGCCACACGCCGCGCTTCACTTCCTCGGCGCGCGTGCGAAAATGGGCGTGGCAGGGATTGAGATCGCTCCAGGTGTTGATGATGGCGATGACGGGCTTGCCGGAGAAGTCCTCGCGCGCATAGCCCATTTGCATGGCGCGCGAACGATGGCCGAACGAACGCAGATCGCTCACGCCGAACCAGCGATGGCTGCGCAGGTCCTCGGGACGTTTGCGGAAACTCATGGTTTTGACATTTCGGCGGATTTTTTGTCGGAGCGAGTGCTGGCACGCGCTTCTTATTGGCGTGCCGGTAATTATGCAGCACCGTTTATTCATCAGCAACCACGCGCGCAGTGCGAGCAATCGCTGCGCGTAATTTTTCTCTATAATGGTTCACGTACTCTCAAATTTCAGATTCCCGAGACGACCCGCACGAAGAGACCGCTTTATGGACACCACCGGCCGATCACCGCAACGCAAGGCGCCCTCACGAAATCAGCGAAAGGAGCATGCACTTTGAACCTGGCAATCCCCGCCTGGGAAATCCCCACCCTGGCCATCACTGGAAGCAAGGAACGGTTTCCGGTACGCAGAGTTTTCTGCATGGGACTCAATTACCTCGACCACAAGCAGGAAATGGGCATCACCGGCGAGGTGCCGGCTTTCATGTTCACCAAGGCAGTGAATCATGTCGTGCCGTGCGAGGCTGGCGCGATCACCGACATCAAATACCCAAGCAAGACCGCCAACTACCAGTGGGAGTGCGAGCTCACCGCGGTCATCGGCAAGCGCGGCGCGAACATTCCGGCTGCGCACGCAAACGAGCACATCTGGGGTTATGCAGTCGGGCTCGACATGACGCGGCGCGACCTGCAGTTGTGGGCCAAGTCCAGGGAATTGCCGTGGGAAATCGGCAAGGACGTTGAGCAGTCGGGCCCGGTCGGTGAAATCACACCCGCGTCCCAAATGGGCCATCCGCAATCGGCACCACTGTGGCTCAAGGCCAACGGCGAATACAAACAGAAGTCGGACATTAACCAGATGATTTTGCCCACGCCCGGCATCATCGCCTTCCTCTCCGGGTACTACACGCTGGAGCCGGGCGACATCATCATGACGGGCACGCCCGCCGGTATAGGCCCAGTGCACCCAGGCGACGTGATTGAGGCGGGAATCGGCGACCTGCCGGTGCTTAAGGTACGCGTTGTGGCGTAATCCCGGCGCGGCTCAACTCCCGGGAATGATCCCGGGCTTGAGCGTGTGACAGTAGTCGGCAATTTCCGCCGGGCGGCATTTCCATACTCTGTCCATAAATTTACTTGAAAAACAATGAGTTAATGCTTTTCTTAGCGGCCGCAAGCGGAACGGGTAGCCAAACACGTGGGGATGAATGGAAATGTTGCACACCAGCGGATGTTTCTCGCTCTGCTCGACCATTTCCTCAAACTGATCGACCAGCATGTCGCAAAACTCGCGCCCGGTATGCTGGCGGTGAATGATCTGCGGCGAATCGTTGAGTTCAACCGGATACGGTACCGCAAGCAGCGGACCTGAGCGCGTGCGCATCCACAGCGGCTGGTCGTCGCACGGCCAGTCGGTGAAATATCTATAGCCTGCTTCTTTCAGCAGGTCGGGCGTCCAGGCATGCTCGTAGGCGCCCCCGCTCAACCAGCCTTTGGGCGGTTTGCCTTCGTTGCGCGCAAACGTCTCGGTCACTTCCCGGATGACGCGCGCTTCGTCAGCTTCCCAGCGAAAATCGTTGAAATTCTCGGCATTGGTGCGGCCATGGGCGATAATTTCATCGCCCCGGCCGCGGATGCGCGTGAAGATCTGCGGCGCTTCATCGTATAGCAGGCTGTTGGTGTTGTGCGCCAGCGGCAGGCCGAGTTCGTCGGCGAGGTCGAACAGACGCCAGATGCCGATGCGATTGCCGTAATCGCGCCACGAGTAATTGCGCTGCGTTTGCGGTTCGCCATGCTTTGCGTTGTCGTGACCGCGGCCTTTGCCGAACGCATGCACCGCAATGTTGGTGGTAAGGCAGAACGCAAGGCGCTTGCCGCCGGGCCAGGAATAGTCCTTGCGCTCGGTGATCGGCGAATAATCGTAACGGTTGTGGTGTGGCAGCATGTTTGAAAGTGAGGTGTGAGGCGGAAGACGCAAACAACAAAGGCCGGCTCGACTGCCTGTTACGTCTCTCGTCTATCTCTCCCCCTTCCCTGCGAATTCAATCAGCCTTCGCCCCCGACTCCTTGACCACCTTGGCCCATTTCGCAACCTCTTCGCGCACAAAATGCCCGAAGTCCTCCGGCGACATCGGCATCGGCTCCGCGCCCAGCGATGCCAGCCGTTCCTTCAGGTCCGCCTCGCCGAGGATGGCCACGATATCGCCGTTCAGCTTCGTGACGAGGTCTCTGGGCAGGCCCATGGGCGCAAACACGCCGTACCACGAAGATACGTCGAAGCCGGGCAATCCCGCTTCGCTGACCGTTGGCACCTCGGGCAGCAAAGGTGAACGCTTCGCACCTGTTACGGCGATCGCGCGCAACTTGCCGGCCTTGACTTGGGGAATCGCGGGCGGAAATCCCATCGAAGCCAGTTGCACATGCCCCGCCACCAGGTCTCCCACCATCTGTCCTGACCCGCCCTTGTAGGGGATGTGCACCATGTTCACCTTTGCCATGGTCTTGAACAATTCCATGGCCAGATGATTCGGCGAGCCGATATTTGGCGATCCGAAATTGAGTTCCCCCGGACGGGCCTTGGCCAGCGCAATCAGGTCCTTCACCGTTTTGACAGGGAGCGCCGGATGTGCAACGAGCAGGTTGGGAAACATCGCCACGGCGCCGATCGGCGCGAGATCCTTTTCGAGATCGTAGCGCAGGTTCTTGAAAAGGCTTACCCCGATCGCGTGTGGACTCCCAGCCATCAGCAGGGTATGCCCATCGGCCGCAGATGACTTCGCGACGTGCTCGGCGCCGATATTCCCGCTCGCGCCGACGCGGTTATCCACAATCACCGTCTGCCTCCACCGCCCGTTCAGCTTCTGGCCCACGATTCGGGTCAGCACGTCGGTCGAGCCGCCTGGAGCAAACGGCGCCACGATCCTGACCGGCCGGTTCGGATAGCCCTGCGCAAACACCGGCAGGACAACGCCTGTAAGTACCGCGGCTACAAAAACTTTCAGCAAAAATCGCATGGCTCCTCCTTTTTATGGACACTCGAATTCCGACTGGAGCGCGCAGCGCAGAAACCGCGCCAGCACAATCACAATCGTAATCCAATTGCTTTAATAATGGATCCCCCTAAAAACCAGTATATGCCAAAAAATCCACGCGCCGAGCGCAGACGGATTTTGCTCTCACCAGTTCAATATCCCAGAACCTTGTTCCGCGGATGCGCCCCCGACATGCGTGTGAGTTTCTCTTATTTCGGTCCAATCGGCAGACAATATCGCAGCCGTCCATGACGTGGATCTTTTCTCCACGGCGCGGTCTCAGATTGCGTGGCAGGCTCCGCCATCCACGTGCCATGCGGCGCCCGTCACGAAGCTCGTCCGCTCGGAAGCCAGGAAAGTCACCACGTCCGCAACCTCCTCCGGTCGTCCCATTCTTCCCAGCGGGATCTTTGCCACCCGCTCGCGGCGGATTTCCGCTTCCGGCCTGCCGGTCAGCGCGGCGAGTTCCCGCATGGTTTCATCCTGCCGGTCGGTGTTGATGATGTGGGGCACCACAGCATTCACCAGAATATTGTCCGGGGCGAGTTCCCACGCCAGCGACTTGGTCAGATTGAGAACCGCGGCGTTGTTTACGCCTACGGGTATGTTATTGCCCCTGCCTTCGCGGGCGGCGATCCCCGAGAGGTTGATGATGCGCCCGCTGCGGCGAGCCTGCATGGGCGGAATCGCATGACGCATGCAGCGAACGTAGCCGCTGAGTTTCTCCTCGAAGAGTTCAGCCCAGCGTGCCTCCGTGAGCGACAGGAAATTGGCCGGGTTCACCGTAGCGGCGCTGTTCACCAGAATGTCAATGCAACCGAATGCCGAGAGCGTGGCTTCGATCAGCGCGCGCGCATCGGCATCGCGCTCGAGATCGGCCGTCACCGCACGCACTTCGCCCTGGGTTTCCTTTTCCAGAGCCGCACGAGCACTTTCCAGCCGCACCGGATCGCGCGCGGTGATCATGACCCGCGCACCCTCCCGCAGCAGCGACGCTGCGCACGCACGTCCTACTCCACGGCTTCCGCCGGTTACGATTGCTACCTTCCCAGTGAGTCCCAGATCCATATTTGTTCCCGCCATCCGTGAAAATTGATGAGTGTTACGATACCGACTTATCATCGCTGACTTTTTCTGCAACTCGCTTGCCCGATCATGGCTCACGGCACTAGCTTACGATATCATATCGGACAAAAATACGACGCAATGCGGCATCTCGTTTTTGCAAATTGGCTTGTTTGTCTCCGGCTTCCTGCGCAGCAAAAGCCCTGCCCCAAGCGGACGCTTGGATATAAAGTAAAATTTTAGGTCAGACACAAAATACTCTGAAGGAAAAACCATGGACGGCTCGCCCAAACCCGCATCGCTTGCACACAATGTGAAACGCCTCTCTCATCTTGACCTCCCGGGCGCAGGCCAGGTGTACGTCGAGGGAGATCATGCCTATATCGGTCACATTCCGAACTCACAACAACTGGGCACCACCATTCTCGATGTGGTGGACGCGAAAAATCCGCGCATCGTGTCGCAAATATTCATTGAGGACCCGGACTCGCACAGCCACAAGGCACGCGTGATCGGCGACCTGATGATCATCAACAGCGAGCGCAACATGACGGCCATCGGCCGCAAGGCCGACGAGTTGCCCAAGCTGCGCGCACAACTCAAGGCCGAACTCGGCCGCGACCCGACCCACGCCGAACTCGCCGCCAGGCTGGGCGTCGCTATAGCCGACATCCCTGCAGTCGAGGAAGCCGAGCGCAAACCCTACGAACGCGGCGGCTTCAGCCTGTATGACGTTTCCGACAAGACGAAACCGAAACTGATTTCCTTCCAGAAAACCCATGGCCGTGGTGTGCACCGTTTCGACATGGACGCGGACTATGCCTACATCTCGACCGAAATGCCGGGCTACATCGGTAACATTCTGGTGATTTACGATATCCGCAATCCCGCCAAACCCGAGGAGGTGTCGCGCTGGTGGATGCCGGGCCAGCACACCGGCGGTGGCGAAAAACCCCATTGGCCGGGCCGCCAGCACCGTTTGCACCACACGCTGCGCGTCGACAACGAACTGTGGGCTGGCTGCTGGCACGGCGGCGTGCGCGTGATCGACGTCACCGACATCCGCAAGCCGCAGACCGTCGGCGCCTACAACTACCACCCGCCATACCCGGAACCTTCGCACACCTTCATGCCGGTGTTGAAAAAACTCGACGGCAAGCGTATCGCGGTCGCCATCGACGAGGAAGACCATGCACACGACGCCGAGGAAATGGCGCGCCGCCGCGGCCGCCCGCACGGTTGCCTGTGGATACTGGATGTGACCGACCTGGAAAAAATCCAGCCGCTGTCGCTGTTCGAAGTCAGCGAACTCGAAAGCCCGTGGAGCCGCACTGCGCCCGGGCGCTTCGGCGCGCATCAGTTTCAGGAACACTGGAAGGGCGGCGACACGCTGCTCTATTGCACGTGGTTCGCAGGCGGCCTGCGCATCGTCGATATCGCCGAACCGGCAGCGCCGCAGGAAGTCGGCTGGTTCATCCCCGAACCCGTGGGCGGCAAGCCCTGCCCGCAAACCAACGACGTTGACGTCGACAACCGCGGATTGATTTATCTTGCCGACCGTTACCTCGGCTTCGACATCCTCGAGTTCAAGCGCCCCTAATCTAATCGCGTTGCGGTAAATCTCCGCCTGGCTTCGGCCGAAGCAAGACTGCGTGCCGCCATCCCTTGGGAGGTTGCGGTGGTCCCGCTTCCTCCGGCCATGCGGTTGCGGCCGCCTCAATCGGCGCGTATGCCCGCATTTTTGATCACCTGCGCCCACTTGGTGATTTCGCTCTCGATATATGCTTTGAATTCTTCCGGAGTGCTGCCTTTGGTTTCGGCGCCCACGCTGAGCAAGCGCTCCTTCAAGTCGGGCATATTCAGAAGTTTTGCCAGCTCGGAATTGAGTTTGGCGACCACCCCCCTCGGAGTTGCGACCGGAACAAGAATGCCGTTCCAGGTATCGGCCGCGTAGCCGGGAACGCCGTCCTCCGCCATGGTAGGGATATCGGGGGCAGCTGGCGAACGCCCGATACCGGTCACTGCCAGCGCCTTTAATTTCCGGGCCTTGACGTGAGGAAGCGCCGACGGCAGGTTGGGGAACATCAACGATACCTGCCCGGCCACCAGTTCGGTTAGCGCCTGGCTGCTGGCTTTGTATGGTACGTGCACCATGCGGATGCCGGCCATGGTCTTGAATAATTCCATGGCGAGGTGGGGCGAAGTGCCGTTGCCGTTGGATGCGAAATAAAGCTGGCCCGGCCTGGATTTTGCCAGGGCTACCAGCTCCTTGATCGACGTAACGGGCACCGAGGGATGCATCACGAGAATGTTCGGAAACGATGCCACCAGGGTCACCGCGGCAAAATCCCGCGTCAGATCATAGGGCAATCGATTATATAAGCTGACGTTGACGGCATGCGGAGTTGCAGCCATCAGAATCGTATAGCCATCGGGTTTCGCCTTGGCAGCGACATCCGCCCCGACAATGCCTGCCGCCCCCGGCCGGTTATCAATCACCACTTGCTGGGACCAGCTTTCAGCGAGCTTTTGCCCGACAATGCGCGCCACCGTATCCGCGCCGCCGCCTGGCGAATAAGGAACAACCCATCGCAGCGGCCGGTTGGGATAAGCGTGCGCCGCGGCATCTTGGGATTCCCTCTGTGCCAAGACAGGACTTGCATAAACGAATGACGCGAACAACAACATCAAGGCACGGCGCGACCTGATATTCATTTCCTCCTCCTTATAATGATCGTCGGTGCCCAAGGGTACTATCGTAGTAAAACAGTGCCGGGAGACCCGGTCGCACCCGTCTGTGCGTGCGCGCCGGCAGGAGAGCGCGGTGGCAGTACCCAGCCGCCCGTCCCGTACGGGCGGATTTCCCGGTCGACGCGCACGTCGACCTTGCACTTTCCGTCATAGCGCGTAACGCCGAAACGGCGTGAGCGGCAAATGCCGTGTGTTTTGCGCGAACACCACCACTATGTCACCATTGCCAACTTACCTCTTTCGCCACGTCGTCGACAACTTTGTTGCGCAAGTGGCCTATGCCTTCGATTTCCGACACCACCACATCCCCAGAATTTAGAAATCTGTCTTTGCCTCCCGATTCTGTTATGGGCGTTCCTGTCATGATTAAGTCGCCCGGATCGAGGGTCATTTGGGATGCATAAGCGACTAATTGAGGTATGTTCCAAATCATGTCGCGGGAGCACCCGGTCTGTCTCAGTTCACCGTTGACTGTAGTCCGTATCCTGAGGTTCATTGGGTCTGGAATTTCTTCCTTGGTGACGATCCACGGTCCCATCGGGCAAAAAGTATCGAACATTTTAGCGAGCAGCCGACTCCCCACGGCATGCTCTATATTTCCCACGTCACGCGCGGAAATATCATTCGCCACCAGGTAGCCGAATATCACTTCATATGCGCGGTCTTCCGGAACGTTTTTACACCTTTTACTTATTACGATGACGAGCTCGGTCTCATAATCGAGTTGCTTTACGGCGGCAGGCTTCACGACGTCGCGATGCGGTCCGATAATCGTGTTTCCGGTCTTGATCCAACAAGATGGCACCTGACCTTTCTCATGCACGAGTTGTTTAACGGGGCTGTGGTAGTTTTGGCTGACAGCAATAAATTTATTCGGGCGCACAGGAGCGTGAAAGCGAGAGTTGGCCAGCGGCGAAAACAACGGCTCGCCAGCCAGCCCTTTGGCCGCCGGATTCTCTTTCATAAGACGCAATAGCCAATTTGTCGTTACTGTAATTGCTTCGTGCGCCAGCCTGCCAAGCGCCAACATCTCCGCAACATTTGGCGGGATACGCATTGCAGCAATTTCGCGAGCCTGCGGGTCGTTCGCCGTCTCGGCCAAATAAGCGGCGTAGCCTGCACGCAAATCGCCTATCATTTCTTCGCCAAGTAACACGCCAGTGCGTGCCAGGGTGACTGGCTCCGTTTGTATGTTGTAACGCGCAATCTTCATGTATCCCCTCCAGGGCTTAATCGAGTTACCGTTAATCTGCAAGACTACTGAAAGGCAAACAGAATCTCTGGTGATTTAACGTAAAAGGCCATGTTGTTAGTCGGCATCAACAAACACCGGTAAATCACAAACCGAAACAAGCGAACACGGAAAAGGGGACGGCCGCGGTCACGCGAAAGGTGCAGTGAATGGCCGCCCCGCTTCATCAGGGGTCTATCCCCAGAAGTTCAGCAGCGTTTCGATATAGGACGCGCTCCATATTCTCGCGCTTAAGTGGCAGGCGCACGAACCAATCTACGTATTCCCTGATCGGCACGAGCGGGTAGGCGGTTGCGAAAAAAAACCGTTGCGCCATCCAGGAATTCGCTGCCTGAATGTAGTCGTTCATGCCAGGCATTTTGTAGAAGTACATGTCCGGCGAAAGAGAAACATTAGGGCGGCGGAACGCAACATGCAGAATTTCATTCACCCACGGCCAGTTACCATGCGAGACTATGATGCGTAGATCCGGAAAGTCCCCCGCCACCCGGTCGAGCGTGACCGGATCTGAGTAGCTCAAGTCTGGCCCGGCGTTGCCGCCAGTCATGATAACCGTAGGCACGTTACGGTCCTCAAGATACGCATAGATGGGATAAAGACGGCGGTCGTCCGCATAAATCGGAACAGGATAAGCGCCGGGCTCAATGGTGACGCCTTTGAATCCTGCAGCGAGAGCACCATCTATCCCCTCGATCGCCTTTTTGCGGTCGGTAGGATCGATGGCTGCCATGCCAAACAGCCGGCCCGGATAGTCTCGGCACATTGCCGCCACATCCTCATTGCTGACTGAGCCAAAGTAATCAGACACGCGCGCGGTCACCACACCCGCCACGACGTTTACACTGTCCATCTCCTCCAGCAATAAATCCAACGACTTCTGTTCCGCGGAGACCGCGGGCTCAAAACCCAACTGGCGGGTGAACCGATTCCGGCGCGACGCGTCGGTATACATCACCGTATCGAGAAAGCCGCGCAACGGCGGGCGGAGGCGAAAATCAATGATTTTCATCTTAGTGTATCGGTACTAAGTTGGAATAGGCGACGCAAACAAACGTAGCCGTTTCGATAGTTTCAAAATTAGCAAAGGTACCGCTTGTTTACGCAATACCGAGAAACTGAGCAGCGTTGCGGTACATAATTCTATCCAAGAGCTCCGGCTTGAGCGGAAGTTTGCGGAACCAGTCCGCATATCCCCCTACGGAAATGAACGGATAGGAACTCGCATAAAGGAAGCGATCGCTCAGAAAGCCGTTGGCGGCGATCAGGTAGTCATTCATGCCCGGCATGTTGCAAAGGTATTGGTCCGGCGAGATGTAGAGGTTGGGGCGACGAAACGCGACGTGGAGAATCTCCTGCACCCACGGCCAAGCGCCATGGGAAATTGCGAGACGCAGGTTTGGAAAATCAGCGGCGACCCGGTCAATGTGTACCGGGTAGGTATACGACAGGTCGGGGCCCGCGCTACCGCCCGCCATCACTGTAACTGGAATTCCCTTATCCTCGCAGTAGGCATAAATCGGATACAGTCTCCTGTCGTCGGCATAGAGTGGCAACGGATACGCTCCTGGCTCGAGATTTATTCCTTTTAAGCCGAGCGCGAGCGCTTCATCTACCTGCTGAATCGCTTTCCTACGGTTGCTCGGGTCCAAAGAGCCAATACCGATGAATCGGCCGGGATACGCCTTCACAATATCTGCAACATCCTGGTTGCTGACAGAGCCGTAAACACCGGAGAACCTTCCCATAACCACACCAGTTGTCACGCCAGCCGCATCCATGTCTTCCAGCAGCATCGCCATAGACTTTTGCTGTGCCGAGGGCGCCGGCTCCATGCCATGCTGGCGCGTGATGCGATCCCGCCGGTCTGCGCCGGCATACATGATCATATTCAAAAAACCTTTAAGCGGGGGTCGCAGCCTGAAGTCAATGATCGGCATAATCCGGTTCCCGGTCTTGATACGATAGAAGAGTCTATTCCGGCAAGACTTTATGCCGGTTAAGTTCGGCGATAGTCGCCATGTCGCGCGCACCAAACCCTTGCAGCGCGAGCATTCGGTACAAGGCCTCCGCGATACCGTGCATGAAGATTGGTGTATTCCCGCTGCTCGCCAGGGCCTGCCCAAGCGTCATGTCGTCGCATACGTGATCGACCGTTACCCGCGGCGGGTCGTATTCGCTTTTCAAAATGCGCGCGCCGAAAGTCTCGAGAGCCTTGCTCGGCGCGCCCTGCATCAACGCCTCAAAAAGCTTATTACCATTCACGCCATTTTTGACGCCCAGCGTCAAAGCCTCGTTCACCAAAGCCACAGTTGCGTAGCTCAAGATGTTGCTGATGACTTTTGCAGTATGTCCGTGGCTCACCGGACCGAGATGCAGGAACGTATCGCCCATCGCCTTAAGGGCTGGCATTGCCTGATCGATGTGGGCTTGATCGCCGCCGAGAAAAAACGCAAGCGTGCCCTGTTTGGCGCCTGCGGCACCACGGGTCATACCTGCATCAACGAAACCAATCTTACTGTCGGCGAGTAAGGCGGCGAGATGCCGTGTGCTGGCCGGGTCGCTCGTCGAACAGTCCACTATCACGCTGCCCGCTTGCATGGCGCCCGCCAATCCCCGTTCACCGATCACGCACGTGTTCACTTCTTTCGAAGTGGGAAGACTGAGAATGGCGATGGAGGCGCCGGCAGCTGCTTCGGCTGGCGTACCCGCAACCTTCGCGCCAATAGCCTGCAGCCGCGCAACAGGTTCCAGCCTGCGGCGTTTTACGATCGTCACCGAAAATCCCTTCTTCAGAAGATTAGCGGCCATCGGTTCACCCATAGTGCCGATACCAATAAATGCTATATGCGTCATTTAAGTCAGCCTTTTGCTATGGCCATTGCTGGCCGTTAAAAATTTTTGCAGCTCTATTTTTATTGAGTCAAGCGTTTACGACATTCAGAAGCGTGTCACCCCGCACAAACCGGTCAATGTTGTCGCGTACGGCCATGGACATACGGTCGATTGCTTCGCGCGACTCCGCACCGATGTGAGGCGTTACGTACACTCGCGGATTCTTTAGCAGGGGGTCTGCGGGATCGGCGGGCTCGGTCCACCACACGTCAGCGCCATAACCCCCGAGGTGCCCAGAATCGAGCGCGCGCTCCAGCGCCGCGCGGCTTACATTGTTTCCGCGGGAGACATTGATCAGCATCGCGCCGGGCTTCATTGCAACGAACTCAGCCATGTCAATAAGATTAAAGGTTGCATCATTAAGAGGTAATGAGAGTATCACTACGTCGCTACCCGCGATTGCCTCGTGCAGCCGTCCGACCTCGAATACCGCACTAATGCCCGCTGTCCGTGCGTCCTCGTCCAGCACCGCAGT
>CAKKQX010000144.1 GCA_919902235.1 Burkholderiales bacterium | reverse complement strand
AAATCCCCTTCGTGCTGGCGCGCATCCTGCTGCAGGACATGGCGGGATTCCCGGCACTCAACGATTTCGCCGCCATGCGCGCCACCGCGCAGCGCTTCGGCACCGATCCCAGGCGCATAGAACCGCTGGTGCCGGTCGATCTGGTGGTCGATCACTCGGTCGAGGTTGACGTGCACGGCACGGCGGATGCGGTCCAGCGCAACATGGAGCTCGAATTCAAACGCAATGGCGAGCGCTATTCCTTCCTCAAATGGGGCAAGCAGGCGTTCTCCGGCATCCGCATCGTGCCGCCGGGCAACGGCATCGTGCACCAGGTCAACCTCGAATACCTGGGGCGCGTGGTATGGGAGAAAGACGGCGTTTACTACCCCGACACCCTGGTCGGCACCGATTCGCATACCACCATGGTCAACGGCATCGGCATCGTCGGCTGGGGCGTGGGCGGCATCGAAGCCGAAGCCGGCATGCTGGGCCAGCCGATTTATTTCCTGACGCCCGATGTGGTCGGCGTGCACATGAGCGGCAGGCTGCGCGAAGGCGTGACCGCCACTGACCTGGTGCTGACTGTGACCGAACAGCTGCGAAAAGCCAAGGTCGTCGGCAAATTCGTCGAGTATTTCGGCGCGGGCGCAGCCTCGCTTTCCGCCACCGACCGCGCGGTGGTCGCCAACATGGCGCCCGACTACGGCGCGACCATCGGCTTCTTCGGGGTGGACGACAAGACCATCGAATACCTGCGCATCACCGGCCGCGACGCTGAACTGGTTGACAGCGTCGAATGCTATTACAAGGCCCAAGGCATGTTCGGCATCCCGCGCCAGGGCGAGATCGACTACACCCAGGTGATCGAGATCGATCTTTCGGCCGTGGTGCCCAGCGTCTCCGGTCCCAAGCGTCCCAATGACCGCATCGATCTGCCGAAAATCAAAAGCCGTTTTCAGGAATTGTTTTCCAGGCCGGCGGCCGAGGGCGGTTACGGCAAACCCGCTGCCGATCTGGGCAGGCGCGTAGCGACGTCGCGCCCCGGCGTGGACGTGGGTCACGGCGACATCCTGATCGCCGCCATCACCTCCTGCACCAACACTTCCAACCCCAATACCATGCTCGCCGCCGGCCTGCTCGCGAAAAAAGCGGTGGAGAAAGGTTTGAAACCCGGGCCGCGCGTGAAAACCTCCCTCGCACCCGGCTCCAGGGTGGTCACGGCCTATCTGCGTGACGCCGGCCTGCTGCCCTATCTCGAACAACTCGGGTACTCGGTCGTCGCCTACGGCTGCACCACCTGCATGGGTAACGCCGGTCCGCTCGATGCGGCGCTGGAAGATCCCGTGGTCAAGAATGATCTGATCACCTGCGCCGTGCTCTCCGGCAACCGCAACTTCGAGGCCCGCGTGCACCAGAGCCTCAAGGCCAACTTTCTGATGAGCCCGCCGCTGGTGGTGGCGTTCGCGCTTGCCGGCACCGTGCTGATCGATATCGACAGGGATCCGCTCGGCATCGGCAAGGACGGCAAGCCGGTTTATCTCCGGGATCTGTGGCCCAGCGATGCCGAAATCGCCGCCGTGCTCAGGTTCGCCAACGATGCACAGAAATTCCGCCGCGTTTACGGCGACCTGTCGGGCGCCAGGCAATTATGGGACGCCATTCCCGAAAGCAGGGGCGCAGTGTTCAACTGGGATCCCAAATCCACCTACATCCTGGAGCCGCCGCTGTTCGAGGGATTCGAACCGCAGCCGGGCAAGGTCAGCAATGTCATGGGCGCGCGCGTGCTCGGCATTTACGGCGATTCGGTCACCACCGATCACATCAGCCCGGTGGCGCCGATCAAGCCCGACACGCCCTCGGGACAATGGCTGACGCAGCATAACGCCACCGAGATGAATACCTTCGGCGCGCGCCGCTGCAATCATGAAGTAATGGTGCGCGGCGCGTTCGCCAACGTGCGTATCAAGAACCTGCTCGCTCCCGGCACCGAAGGCGGGGTGACGCTGCACCAGCCAAGCGGCGATAAACTGTCGATCTACGACGCCGCGATGCGCTACAAAAAGGAAAGCGTGCCGCTCATCGTTTTCGCCGGCGAGGAATACGGCACCGGTTCGTCGCGCGACTGGGCGGCCAAAGGACCCTACCTGCTGGGCATCAAGGTGGTGGTCGCGCGCGGCTTCGAGCGCATCCACCGTTCCAACCTGGTCGGCATGGGCGTACTGCCGTGCCAGTTCAATGGCAGCGACAGCGTGGCCTCGCTTAAAATCGACGGCAGCGAGACCTTCGATCTCATCGGCGTCGATGCCGAAATCAAGCCCATGCAGGACGTGACGCTGGTGATCCAGCGCAAGGACGGCTCAAAGCAGAATGTAATCCTCACGCTGCGCGTGGATACTCCGATCGAGGTCGAGTACCTGAGGCATAACGGCATACTGCCGTACGTCTTGCGCGAAATCATGGCTGCCTGAACAATCTGCATTACGTCGCGCAAGACGCACGGCAAGCTGTATTTGTAGTGACGCAGTCAAGCTGCGTCGGTCCTGCGCGAGATCATGGCTGCTGAAGCGGCCTGACCCGACCTGGCTACCGGGCGGACCCGGCGGCCCATGCCGCGCACCTGCTAAGCTGCGCGTGACGTGCTGCCGATCGCCGCGTTGAGCGCGGGCATCACCTGCTCCGCCATCAGTTCCATCGAGCGGCGCGCAAGCCGTGGCTGCGCCCAGTCGTGGCCGGCGTAGAGCAGCGTGCCGAAATCGCCGACCACCTCGCGAAATGCCAGCAACTGATCCACCACGCTCGCCACATTGCCGCAGATCACCAGCCGGTCGAGCAGATAATCGACCGTGACGGCATCGTTCGACAGTGCAAGATCGTGCTTGAAGATGTCGACATTGCCGTGGCCTTTGCGCTTCTCCAGCAGATTCCAGTAATAGAATCCATACGGACCGTCGGCGCTTTTTGCA
>CAKKQX010000143.1 GCA_919902235.1 Burkholderiales bacterium | reverse complement strand
AGGCGATGGAAGAGCAGCAGGTCACGACCGAAGGCGAGACGCGCCGACTGCCGCAGCCCTTTTTCGTGATCGCCACCCAGAACCCCTCGCACCAGGTCGGCACCTTCCCCCTACCAGAATCCCAGCTCGACCGCTTCCTGATGCGCATTCAGCTGGGATACCCGGACGGTGCAGCCGAGCGCGCGCTGCTGCAGGGCCAGGACAGGCGCGATCTGCTGGCGCTGCTCAAACCGTGCATGACGGTCGAGGAACTGATTGAACTGCAACGCCGCGCACAGCAAATCCACGCTTCGAATGCCCTGCTCGACTACGTGCAGGCGCTCGTCAATCATACCCGCCGCAGCACGGATTATGTGAACGGTCTTTCGCCGCGCGCAGCGCTCGCGCTGCTGCACGCAGCGCGAGCGTGGGCGTTGATGGACGGCCGCGGCCACGTGGTGCCGGAGGATGTCCAGGCGGTACTGTCGGGCGTGGTCAGTCATCGCCTGAACCCGGCGGGAGAAATCAATCTTGCCAACGGCACCGATAGCGCCGGGCGTTTGATCAAGCAGGTGGCGATACCGTAAGCGGTAAGCGGTGAACGGTGTCTAACCGCTCACCGCTTACCGTTTTCCGCCTGCATCCCACTCATGTATGCCGCGTTGAAAAATCAGCTTTACAACTGGCTTTTCCAGCCGCGCGGCCCGCAAACCGGTCCCATCGTCCTGGTGCAGCGTCGCGTATTCATTCTGCCAACGCGCCACGGAATGGGCTTCGCTGCAGTGCTGCTGCTGATGCTGGCCGGATCGGTAAACTACAATCTGAGCCTGGGTTTCATCCTCACTTTTTTGCTTGGCGCGATGGGCATCACCGCGATGCTGCACACCTTCCGCAATCTCGCCAATCTGCGGCTGTCGACCGGACGCGCGCAGCCGGTGTTTGCCGGAAGCATGGCGCGCTTTACGGTATGTATAGAAAACACCGGCGATAGCGACCGCTACAGCATAGGACTCACCCGTGACAAGCACGAAGCCGAATTCATCGATGTGCCGGCCCGGCAAACCGTGTTCCTGGGCACCGGCGTTCCTGCTCCGCGACGCGGTTTGCTGGCTCCCGGCAGACTGACGCTGTTCACGCGTTATCCGCTGGGACTGTACTACGCCTGGGCCTACCTCGAACTCGATATGCACTGCGTGGTGTATCCGCGCCCTGCCCCGCCCGGATTGCCGCTGCCCGCAATGACCAGCAGTGCGGGACAAGGCGCGGAACATGGACAGGGACAGGAGGATTTCTTCGGTCTGCGCCAGTATCATCCGGGAGATTCTTCCCGCCATATTGCGTGGAAGGCCGTGGCGCGCGACCAGGGATTGCTGACCAAGCAGTTCAGCGGACGCGCCGACAGCGAACTGTGGCTCGCCTGGGAATTATTGCCGCCGCGAATGGACCTCGAAGAAAAATTATCGCGCCTGACACGCTGGGTGCTCGATGCCAACGCGCTCGGCTTGTCGTTCGGCCTGAGGCTGCCCGACAACACCATCCCTGTCGCCAGCGGGGATGCGCAGCGCGGGCGCTGTCTGGAGGCCCTTGCCCTGTTCGATGCCGCAACGCTCAAATGACGACATTTTCCCCGGCGCAATGCGCACGCGCAGCACGATGCAAACCGTCGCCCTCAGTCTGAGAAATACGCTGTGGCTGCTGGCCGCGCTGGCCATGGTGGCGGCGCCGCATGTCGAGCGTCTGCCGTGGTGGGTGAGCGCGCTGGCGGCGATGCTGTTGTTGTGGCGTATTCATCTCGGGCGCAGCCGTTTGCCGCTGCCACGCAAATGGCTGCTGCTGATTATCGTTGCCGGCGCCGCCGCGGGCATCTACCTGCATTACCGCACACTGTTCGGACGCGATGCCGGGGTGACCCTGCTGATCGTGATGCTGGCGCTCAAAACGCTGGAAACCAACTCCCAAAGAGATGGTATCTTATTGATTTTTTTAGGTTATTTTATTGTCATTACCAATTTCCTCTATTCGCAGACGATTAGCACTGCGCTCTACATGCTGCTCTGCGTATGGGTGATCACCGCAACCATGATCGGACTGCACTACACACGGCCGCACCCCGGGTATCGTCACCAGTTGCGCAGCGCCGCTCTCCTGCTCGCGCAATCCGCGCCGCTGATGCTGGTGCTGTTCCTGTTCTTCCCGCGCGTACAGGGACCGCTGTGGGGCTTGCCGCAGGATGCTTTTTCCGGCGTGAGCGGCATGTCCGAAACCATGTCGCCGGGCAGCATCATCAATCTCAGCCTGTCGGATGCCGTGGCATTTCGCGTCGAATTCAAGTCCCCGGTTCCGGCACAGCGCAACCTGTACTGGCGCGGCCCCGTGATGTGGAATTTCAACGGCCGCACCTGGACGGCAAGACCTTATCTCTATTATTTTGGCGAACTGCGCTTTGATGCCGACAACCCGGCGGTCGATTACAGCGTCACGCTGGAACCGCACAACGATCGCTGGTTATTCGCTCTTGACCTGCCCGTCACGATTCCGCCGACAGCCGTTATTACCAGAGACTTTCACCTGCGCTCGCGTGAGCCGCTCACCAGCCGCATTCGCTACGACATGAAATCCTATCCCGGTTACCGCCTCGGCCTGGACGAAACACCCGACATGCGGCAGCGCGCGCTGCAACTGCCGCCCGATACCAATCCCCGCGCCGCCGAATTCGGTCGCAGGCTGCGCGAGAAATTTGCCGACGACAGGGCGTTGATGGGCGAGGTGCTGGCCATGTTCCGCAACGAGAAGTTCTTTTACACCCTCGATCCGCCGCCGCTTGGCGAACACCCGGTGGACGATTTCCTGTTCAAGACCAGGAGCGGTTTCTGCGAGCACTACGCTTCGTCATTTGCCGTGCTGATGCGTGCCGCCGGCATCCCGGCACGCGTGGTCACCGGCTATCTGGGCGGCGAAATCAATCCGCTCGGCAATTACATGATCGTGCGCCAGGCCGATGCCCACGCATGGACCGAAGTCTGGCTCGCCGGCGAAGGCTGGGTGCGCGTTGACCCGACTGCGGCGGTATCGCCGCTGCGGATCGAGTCCGGCGCCGCGGCCGCCGTGCCGCAAACCGGTCCCCTGCCCATGTTTGCGCGCGGCGGCTATGCCTGGCTCAAGCAGATGCGCTTTTCATGGGACTCGCTCGCTAACAGCTGGAATCAATGGGTGCTTGGCTATAACCCGGAACGCCAGCGTACCCTGCTGCTGCGGGCGGGGTTTGACGATGCCACCTGGCGCACGCTGGCGGTCATCCTGATCATTGCCACCGGCTTCATCACGCTGGTGCTCGCATTATTGATGCTGCGAAAAATGGGAAGAACCGAGCGCGATCCGGTGCGGCTGGCTTATCTCCGATTCTGCGCCAAACTCGGCCGCAAGGGCCTGCCGCGCAGTCCCGCAGAAGGACCGCAGGATTACGCCCTGCGGCTGGCACGCCTGCGTCCAGATCTGGCTGCCGGCATCGCGGCAATCACGCAATTGTATGTCGCGCTGCGCTATGGTTCGGACGCCGGGTCGGGCACCATGCAATCGCTCGAACGGCAAGTGCGAAAATTCAAGGCCTGAGCTCGCCATGCATCAGGCAATACAACTGAATACCCGCCCCCGCTCGCTCCATGTGCGGTGACGCATGCGAACTATTGCCAGTATATTCTGAAAGCAACTCCCCTCACCCAAAACCGGATATACCCCGTCCATCGCATGCCGTTCTTTTTGCAGCCGCTTAACAAGTACCTGCCCAGGCCATCGCTCACTGCGGTGGGCGGCGCGGTGTCCCTGCTGATTTCGGCGGCAGTACTACTCGGCTGGATACTGCACGAGCCTGAACTGGTCAGCCCTCTGACCGGCTCCGCGATGGCATTCAACACCGCGCTATGCTTTGCCCTGATCGCAATTGCCATCACCTTCGACAACCTGTCCCCGGCGCTGCGGACACCGCTGCATGCTGTAATCTCAGTCCTGGTCATGGCAGTCGCCGCGCTGACCTTGAGCGAGCATTTATTCGACATCGACCTCGGCATAGACCTGTCCGAGCTGCAGCACTGGCTGCCCGGCGAAGACCCGCATCCCGGACGCATGGCGCTCATAACCGCCGTGACTTTCATGCTGTGCAGTGCCGTGCTGGCCCTGATGCACCATGTTCGCCGTCTGTGGACCGGGTTGCTGGTCCAGGCGCTGACTGCGGCAGTGGCCGCCACCGGCATAGCAGAGATCGCGGGGCGGATTTTAAGGCTGGAGTTCCTCTATCAGGACTTCCAGTTTCTCCACCCCGGGTTTTACACCAATGCCGGTTTCATCATATGCGGCATCCTGTTCTGGTTATGCTGGCGCCGGACGGAGTGGTACCGTTCGCGAACATTGATAAAAAGCGAAAGCGAAAGAATTGCCCTGGCCGGCGCCCTGGTGCTCGGCATGGCCGTGAGCATTTCGGGTCTTGCCGGATTCGCTGTTACAACAGCGCAAACGGAAAATGCGATCGGCGAAAGTCTCTTATTGGCGCTCAAGAGCCGCGCCGAGCTCTTCACCACCAGCATAGAACTGCGCATAGACCGTGCCAACCTGATCGCCACCCGGCCAGCACTCATAGCTCACTTGCGCCAACTCCATTCCCAGCCTGACGACGCTGCAACTCTGAAGCAACTGCAGACGGCCGCACAAAGTTTTCTGCCCTTTGGCCTCGACGGTATTGCCTTCTATTCTCCGGAAGGCAAGGCATGGGCGAGTGCAGGCCATTTCGCGCAGCAACCCGTACTTTCCGTCAAGTTACCCATGTCCTATCCCGCGTATCTGATATGGAACGACGGTTTCGTACTTCATACCCGCATGCCAATGCTACAGAACGGCCAGACCGCCGGCAGCGTGGCGATTGAACAATCCCTGCAAACCTTGACCGAAGTCATGAGCACGGCGGCGGAATTAGGACAGACCGGGGAAACAGCAGTGTGCGAACACAAAGAAAACCGTTTTAACTGCTTTCCGCAGCGCCTGTTGCCGCGCGTGTTCAGTATCCCCTATTCCCACACCCTGCCGATGAGCCAGGCCGTTGCAGGGAAAACAGGCATCGTCAAGAGCCGGGACTACAGAGAGCAGAATGTAATTGCCGCTCACGGCCCGCTCGGCAAACTGGGCCTGGGGATAGTGGTCAAAATGGACGCGGCCGAGTTCTATGCGCCGATCCGCGCGCAACTTCAGGCCGTTCTTTTGCTGCTGCTGCTCATGGTTATCGGCGGGGCGTTGCTGCTGCGGTTTCACATCGAGCCGCTGACAAAGCAGATCGTCACCAGCGAGCAGCGCCTGAAACTCGCACTTGATGCCTCGCGCCTCGCGCTATGGGACTGGAACGTGGCCAGCGGGCAAGTCTATTTGAGCGAGCAATGGCAGGCAATGCTGGGGGGCAAAGCCGCGCCCACACTCACCACGCTGCCGGAACTCGAACAACTGGTTCACCCCGAAGATATCGCACGAGTCAAAGAACATCTGCATGAAACGCTCAAGGGTAATAACCTGCAATACAATTCCGAACACCGGGTCAGAGCGCCCTCCGGGGAATGGAAGTGGATACGCAGCAGCGGCCAGGTCGTGGAACGCGATCGCGAAGGGCGCGCGCTGCGCGTCACCGGAACCAATATCGACATCAGCAAGCGCAAACAGGCCGAGATATTACTCGCCCACCAGGCGACGCACGATCCCCTGACCGGGCTGCCCAACCGGGAGCTGTTCTACGACCGCCTGGGCCAGGCGATGACGCGCAGCCAGCGCAACAAGACGCTGATGGCCGCGCTGTATCTTGACATCGACAAATTCAAACGGATCAATGACGAGCTCGGGCACGCCATGGGCGACGCGCTGCTCAAAGGATTTTCGCGGCGCCTCGAGAGTTGCGTCAGATCGGTGGACACGGTTGCCCGGCTTGGCGGCGACGAGTTCGCCGTCATTCTCGGGGAACTGGGAAACCGTGACGATGGTTGCCGCCTCGCCGAAAAAATTGTGACCGCAATGCGCTCGGAATTCGATCTGGAATATCGCAGCCTGAATGTTACTACCAGCGTTGGCATTGCTTTCTACGACGGCACATCCGGCGTCAATGCCGATGTTCTGGTCAAAAAAGCCGACGAGGCGCTGTACCAGGCAAAAGGCGCCGGCCGCAACAATTACCAGATTGCAAGCTGACTGCCATCGGTTATTTACGCGGCAAGCGCCCGTATTATCGCAAAATGCCGCGTCGTCCCGATCCTTCGGGTCCTGACGTTCCGGCGGCGATCACCCCGGCGGCAACAGTTTGACAGGATCCACCGGCTTGCCCATGCGCCGGATCTCGAAATGCAGCTTGACCTGGTCGGTGTCAGTATTGCCCATCTCGGCGATCCTTTGACCGCGCGTGACCGCCTGGCCTTCTTTCACCAGCAGCTCGCTGTTGTGCGCGTACACGCTGAGAAAAGTGTTGTTGTGCTTGATCACGATCAGCTTGCCAAAGCCGCGTATGCCCGTGCCGCTGAAAATCACCCGGCCGGGCGCACTGGCGTGAACCGGCTGCCCGAGCTTGCCGGCGATGACGATGCCCTTGCTGGTGCTGTCGTTGAAGCCGGCGATCATCTTGCCGGTCGCCGGCCATGCCCAGTCGAGATCGTCGCCTTCCTGCAGCGCAGCCTTGGGCTCGGATTTGGGTTCAAACTTCGCCTCCGGCTTCAGGGCTGCCGAGGATTCCCCTTTCGACAATTGCGCGTAAGCCTGGTCGGAGTACGGCACCCGCGTGCCCTGCGGCTGCGTCTTGATGTTGTTGTCAGCGGCGACAGCGGATTGCGGCTTGCCGTCGAGAGGGCGCGCTTCCACCGCACCAGGGACTGTATTGAGCGGCGCGGCCACCACGCCACCGGCCGGCGGCGTCAGCCGCAACTGCTGACCGATGCCTATCCTGGCCGGGTCTATGCCGTTCCAGGCGGCGAGTTCGCGGTAATCCAGCCCGTGATCGAGCGCAATGCTGTACAGGGTGTCGCCCTGCCTGACGGTATAAAACTCGGAACGCCCGTCCGGCGGGCGCGGCACGGGTTTGACGGCAGCTGCGGGCGGTTTTGCAGACTTGACCTGCGGCGTGCGGTCGGAAACCGGTGCCGGACGCTTGGCTATGCAGCCCGCCGCCAGAAAAGAAAGGACGCAGACCAGAATGCCGAGCCTGGAAAAGGACTGCGCCGTTCCCGCCGTATCGCGACTCATGCCGTTCCCGGCAGCAGCGGTACGAATTTCACCGGATCCATCTTTTTTTCGACATAGCCTTGTGGTGTGCGCTCTATGATGCACAAGCGTTGCTCATTGTTGCTCGATAAGGGCAAAACCATTCTACCACCCATGTTCAGCTGCCCGAGCAGGGTTTCGGGAACATGGGTTGCAGCCGCAGCCATCACGATGACATCAAAGGGCGCAACTTCCTGCATGCCCAGTATGCCGTCGCCGTGGCGCAGCCTGGCGTTGGTCACGCGCACATCGCGCAGGTTGCGGCGCGCTTTTGCGAGCAGCGGCGCCAGCCGCTCTATGGAATAGACTTCCTTCGCCAGCCTGCTGAGGACAGCAGTCTGATAGCCGCAGCCGGTACCGATTTCAAGCACCTTGTTTAGTGTGCTGCCGGCGCGCGCAAGTTCCGTCATCCGCGCGACGATGTAGGGACTGGAAATGGTCTGGCCGAAACCCAGCGGCAACGAAATATCTTCGTAGGCGCGGCTTGCCAGCGCCTCGTCCACGAAAAGATGGCGTGGCACCTCTCCCATCACCGCCAGCACCACTTCGTCGCGTATGCCTTCGCCGCGCAGGCGTTCGACCATGCGCATGCGGGTGCGCTGGGAAGTCATGCCGATGCCGGAATGCCGCGTGGTCACCGCGCTATCCTGGCGTAAACGCCCGCAAGCGCGCTCATGGCGTAGCGTCCAGCCAACTCTGGACCGTCTGAATCTGCGAAAAACGCGTCAGATCCATCTGCAACGGCGTGATCGAAACCATCTGTCCGGACACCGCGTGAAAATCGGTGCCCTCGCCGGCATCCTGCGCACCGCCGGCGGCCCCGACCCAATAAACGACTTCTCCGCGCGGTGTGGCCGACTTCACCACAGACTCCGCCTTATGACGCTTGCCCAGGCGCGTTACCACCATGCCGCGCAACTGTTCGTACGGCACGTCCGGCACATTGACGTTGAGCAGCACGCCGGTCTCGTGCAGCGGATTTTTGCTGAAGCGCTCGGCAAGCTCGCGCGCGACGCGCGCGGCGGTGTCGAAATTTCCCTGGCTGCTGGCAACCAGGGAAACCGCAATGGACGGGATGCCGAGCAGGAACCCTTCGGTCGCCGCGGCCACGGTGCCGGAATAAATTGTGTCGTCGCCCATATTGGCGCCGTGATTGATGCCGGAGACCACGATATCGGGCAGGTGCTCCAGCAGGCCGGTGACCGCAAGGTGCACGCAGTCGGTCGGCGTGCCGTTGACGTAATAAAACCCGTTGTGAGCACGCTTTACTGTCAGCGGCCGGTCCAGCGTCAGCGAATTGCTGGCTCCGCTGCGGTCGCGCTCGGGCGCCACCACCGTGACTTCCCCCAGCACCGACAGCGACTCAGCGAGCATGGTAATACCCGGAGCGAAATAACCGTCATCATTGCTCAACAGAATACGCATGTGCTGGACGGGGAAAACGGTGAAATATCGGGAATCGCGAGACGAAACTGCCGGTGGCTTTATTCTTTACACGCGCATGGCTTAGTCTGGTGATATTGCCGAACAAAGCTGATTGTATCACGCAGCCCCATCGCTCCTGGAATCGGCACCAGGAACGGACTTTCCGAATATCGGGGTATTTCATCATGGATAAAAGCAGCTTCCGCATCCTGCCGTTGCCGCAGCGGCCGTCACCAAAAATTCTTGCCGAACGGTAGCGCATCGCCTTTTCTCAAGGCGATTCGCACCGGCACCCTGGAGCACGCCTGGGTGGATCTGACCCCGCGGGAAAAGGACTGCGAGTTTGGGCTCGCCGGAAACGCTAAACCGGCAGATCGAAATCGCGGTCGTGTTCGAGCGAGGGCATCATGCTTCTTATTTTCGCCACCCGCGCCGGTTCGATATCGGCGTAGACGATCTCCGGTGATTCTCCACCCTCAGCGAGAATTTCGCCCCACGGGTCGACGATCAGAGTGTGACCGTAAGTCTGGCGGTTGCCGGAGTGATCGCCACACATGGCGGGCGCCAGGATGAAGCACTCGTTTTCGATGGCGCGCGCCCTGAGCAGCGCGTGCCAGTGTGCTTTGCCGGTCTGGCGCTGGAATGAAGACGGCACGGTGATGAACTGCGCCCCCGCCTGCGCCAGTACGCGGAACAGCCGCGGGAAGCGCAAGTCATAGCATACCGTCATCCCCAGTTTTCCCCACGGCGTATCAGCCGTGACTGCGCGGCTGCCGGGCCGGTAAGCCGACGATTCGCGTATGACTTTCCCGTCCGGCAGGGCGGCGTCGAACATGTGTATCTTGTCGTAAGCGGCAACCACGTCGCCGCCATCCGAGATCAGGAAAGAACGGTTGGCGATGCGCTCATCCCCGGTGCGCAGCGTCAACGATCCCGCCAGCAGCCAGACCTTCAGCTCACTTGCAAGCGCGCACAACCGGGGTAACGCCGGCGAACCGTCGGCAGCCAGAGCACGCTCGCGCATTACCCGTCCGCTGCCGTCCATCATCAGCGCATATTCCGGCATCAGCACAAACTTCGCGCCGCCGGCCGCTGCCTCGCGCGCCATGGCAGCGACATTGGCAAGGTTGGCCTCGAGGTCGTTGCCGGAATTAAGTTGAAGACATGCGATGCGCAACGAGGAGCTCATGTGCGAAACCAAGAGGGAAAAGAAGATGGTGAGAAGATAGTGGGAAGATTGGCCGGGGCGAGAGGATTCGAGCCTCTGACCACCTGCACCCCATGCTGGGCATGATTTTACCCGAATCCGCAGCTTAGAGCCCCCTCTAATATTTCCCGCCAATTGGCGCACTGGTTTTTCCCTCTGTCCAACTGTTGTACCAGTGCGATATTGGATGGCATTAAGCTGCGGCGGGACGCCGGAGCAAACGCCAGGGCGCGCACATACGCTTGACGGTAGTATTGAGAGACGGTAGTATTATCCGGTGATCAAAAGCTTTGCTGACAAGGCAACGGCTGCGGTGTTCCAGGGCATCGAAATCCGCGCACTGCCGAAAACGATACAGCCGACCGCACGACGCAAGCTTATGCTGATCGACGCGGCCACTGGCATACAGGCGCTCAGGGTTCCACCAGGCAATCGCCTGGAGATGCTCAAGGGCAACCGCAAGGGCCATTGGAGCATCCGCATCAATGACCAGTGGCGGATATGCTTTCGCTGGCAGGACGGTCACGCCTGGGACGCGGAGATTGTGGATTATCACTGAGGAACGACCATGACGATTAAACGTGAAGCGCTCAATACGACGGATTTCTCTGACATCGCGACCGGGCGCAAGCTCGCCTCGGTCCACCCCGGCGAAGTTCTTACAAAGGACTTCATCGAAGCCCACGGCATTACCCGCTACCGCGTGGCAAAGGCCATGGGCGTGCTACAGCGGCGCGTGGACGAAATCTGCGCCGGCGACCGCGCTGTGAGCGCAGACACGGCCCTGAGGCTCGAACGGGTATTCGGCATGGAGGCGCAGGTTTGGCTCAATCTTCAGGCGCGATACGACCTTGAGACCGCCACACGTAATCTCAAGAAAAAGATCGAGCGGGAAGCCAAACCACTTGAAGCAGTGATGTAGGACCACCCCGGCTGGCAGTCGGGAAAGCGGGGCAAGCCAGCGGTTAGCGATGTGGTACCCAATAAAAAATGGGTTACTGAACTGTAACCCATTCACCTGCACCCCATTTGGATTCTGGCTTTAGTAGTTCTTTATTAATCAATGCCTTGCAGCGTCCGCCAATTTCGTAAACAAGTCACACAAAGCCACATGAAGTCTCGCAAAGCTACGAAATGGGTACAGTGGCACCGCGCATTCATAGAACTAATTTAGGCTTAGGCCAAGTAACGACCCTGCCTTGAGCGTCCGCTTTCGACCCAAAGCGGACATTCGATCAACCGGTAGAATCAGCAAGAACAAACTGCGCGGGCGGTGTCCCAAATTGCCCCAGCCTTCGGCTGTCGCCCGGCAAACAGATCCTTAGCGAAGATGCTCGGGAACCGGCATTTGCTCACTCGCGTGATCCCAGGCATGAGCGGCGATGCGCCATTTGCCACCGTCCTTGACCAATAGGTAGCCGCTCACATCATGGTTCACTTCTGTCCCGTTCTCTACCATCTTGGATGCGGCCAGGACTACCGCCACATTGCCGAAGAGAAGGATCTGCATTCCAAGCGTGCGCTCTTCGAAGGAGCGCAATGCACCCTGCGCCACGCCCTTCATGCGCTCGATGAAGGCATCCACCGTCTTAGCCTGCGCCGGTCGTGCCGCCGGATAGAGCGAAGCATCAGACAGGAAGTCGGACGCGAATGTGGCCCAATCCGCTCGGGTGGTAGGCGTCCATTTCAGGCCCTGAAAGTGAGTGCTGATCAGAGCGCGGATTGCCTGCTCATCACCATTCTTATCACTTTTGTCCATGTCGATGCCTCCGCGTTGGTTTAGCGTATTACACCTGAGTGTTGGCGCTGATTGAATATTGACCCACCCTGCCGATTGAATATTGACCCAGGA
>CAKKQX010000142.1:3135-17351 GCA_919902235.1 Burkholderiales bacterium | reverse complement strand
GGTCGAGCAGATATTGACCGTGCCGAATCAGGCAGCGAATGTCGAGCGCCGGATTTCGGGCGAAGAACCCGACGGGCATGATCTTGAAGCCGGTGGTATGCGCCGGCATCACGGGCCAATCCTCTGGGCGGGGAATGTGCGTCACGCCGAAGGTGTACCACGCCACGAGGTCCTTGCTTTCAATGTTCTCATCATCGCCGGTCCAGAAGGGCAGTCCCTGGCCGGGCTTGCTTTGGTTGGGATAGTCCCCGGCGGCGCTCATTTCCGCCGGAAAGTCGGCGTGCGCCCGCGGATCGATGCGTGTGCGCACCCGTTTGCACAAGGCGAGCGTGGCGGGATCGGCCAGATGGCGTGCATAGTCATCCCACACGAAGCCGCCGCTGCGCAGTGCCACGGCGGCACAAAAGGCCATGGAGAACTGTCCGTCCACGACAGATTCCGGCGACTGCTTGGCCGGTTCAGGATCACCGATGATTTTCCAGCCGGGCTCGGGCAGGCCAACCACGACCTCTTCCACTTCCTCCGCCCGTATGTCGTGCGCACGGGCAAGCGCGAGCAGGCCGTCGATGGCAGCGTGGCTGTAGCGGCAGGAGGGATAGGGCTTCACTGCGATTTTGAGGGTTTCCCAACGGTGGCCGAGGCCGTCCAGCACTTTTGCCGCATCGGCGGCGGGTGCGTAGGCGTGCAGAAAACCCCACTTGCCTTCGAGCGCGTTGCTTGCGCCCTTGTAGCCTTCGCTCGCAAGTGTCGCTGCCGTGAGTCCGCACATTGCTGCGTGGCCGACGTGCGAGCGCTTGGTCCAGGCGCCGTTCACCAGGAACTGCATCGAACCCGCCGCCATGCTCAACACGATGCCGAAGGCGTCGGTGTGGCCTTGCGCAGTAAGCCCGAGCAGGCGTCCGGCAGCGGCGGCCGCGCCGAAGGCACCGCAGGTTGCGGTTGGATGAAAGCCGCGATCGTAATGTGCGGCCGGGTTGAGCGCGAGGCTAAGGCGGATCTGTACCTCGTAGCCGGCGATGATGGCGGCAATTGTCGCTTTGCCATCGGCATTGACCATCTCGGCGGCAGCAAAAGCGGCCGGTACGATGGGCGCGCTGGGGTGCAGCGAACCGGGGGCGTGGGTATCGTCGAAGTCGAGCGAGTGGGCCAGTGTGCCGTTCAACATCGCCGCGCCGGCCGGCGTGTAGCCGTCGGCATCCCCGATCACCGTACACTCACCGCCCGTGAAGCCGAGGCGGGCGGCGGCTGCGGCCATGGACGGGGTCGATTCTGCTTCGTTGCGGGCACGTAGCATGATGCCGGTGAGGTCGAGGACGAGCGCTCTGGTTCGCTCGCGCACCGCAGCGGGCAGCGCGTCGTACGACATTCCGGCGACGAATGCAGCCAGATCGTGCGTTATGGCGGTCATGATGTTCTCCGAAACCCGCGCAGCCGTTGCCAGCCGGGCAGTGTATGGACATCATAAGAGGCCAGTCCTGTGCCGGCAACATATTATCGAAGCGGATGGCCGTGCCGCGCGCCGGGCTTGACATATGCCGCAAGCGGCGTATTTTTCAGAGGAAACCCCGATTTATTGGATCAGGGGCAGGAGTGGCTGTGATGCTGCGTGCACGATCCGTAATGCGCTGTCTGTTAGCCGGCCTGTTGCTGACCATATGGTCGGTTGCGGCCGTTGCCGCCGATCCGCTCACCCTGATCCTGTTGCGCATGCTGCGCGACCATGCCGTCAGTTCCTCGATAGAGGCGGCGATCGAACGAGGGTCGCAAAGCGCGTCCAAAAAGGCAGAGCCTCTGATTTTTCCGCCGGCGCCCTACGATCTGGGCGACGACAAGCTGAAGGCGCTGATCGACGAGGGCTTCGTGCACCTGACATCCGCACAACGCGAAGAGGTGTTCGTGAGCCTCAAGCGCGCGCTTTCAGATCCCAAAAATGCCGCGGCACGACCGGTGATCATTCAAGAACTGGCGTTGAAAGCATCCGTCCTGCGCCAGGCGCATGAGCATCTGAACAATCTTTCGCTTGGCGACAAAAGAAACATAGCCGCGCAGGCACGCGAAGAGTACGTGAAACTCCCCGAGGAAGAGCGCCTTCAGATGATCCGGGTGCTGCAGTCCGGCATTGCTCCGATTCCGCGCGACCTCAACGACTTGATCCTGGCGGAATTTCGCAGTGTGATGCCTGCCTCCGCGAACGCGCCGCAATAATATCGCGGGCCTGGATCTGGCCGGCATGCCGGGCGACGGCGTGCCATCGGATATAAGATTTACGGCAAATCGATAGGGCTCGCGCCCTCCGATGACAGGCATGATCGTCAGTGTGTTCGGAGTCGCCGCGCCGGTGGTGCCGGTGGTATTCGGCGCGGTCGGCTCGGCGTTCGCCATGCTGCCGGTTTTCCTGACCAATACGTTTTTCCTTTTTGCCGGCGCTTACGTCAGCCGCAAACGCTGGCGGGTCAGCCCGGCTTGGCTTTGCGTGCAAACGGATCGTACGCGGTCATGATGTCAGCTGGAGCGCTCCCGCCGCGCGAGGCGTCGCTGGATTTGACCGTTGCCGCCGTCGTCGCCAAGGAACTGACATCGCCCGATACTTCACCGCCTTCCTCGATTGAGATTCTGCCGTAGCGAATTTTCCCCGATACTTTTCCCGAAGCGTGGACGATAAGCTGCTTGCGCGCGGTCAGCTCGCCTTCGAAACGGCCGTGAATTTCGGCAATATCGATGCCGACGGTGCCGGCGAACACGCCGTTCTCGGCGATCTGAATGACCCGACTGTCCATCGCAGCCTCGACACGGCCTTCGACCACCAGCGTGTCGCAGTCGGTAATTTCGGCACCTTTGAGTTTGATGTCGGGACCCACGATCAGCTTGCTGCCTTGGCCAGCTTCGATTCTGGATGACGGTTTGGCTGCTTCCGCGGGTTGGTGATCCGGGCGCGTCGTTTCGGCTGGATTATGGCTGGCAGACAAGCTCAGCCCCGGAGTCAGATTGACCGGCTGGTTGACGTCTTTAATATCTTTGCGCGGCTGGCCTTCTTTTTTGTTGAACATTCCATCGCGATTAAACATGGCATCTCCTTCGTGGGTGACGGTGGCAGTGGCGACATTTATTTGTGTGAACATGTTGCCGACGTAATCAAAACAAACCGTATGCAAGGCATATGCCAGTATATAAATATATAATTTAATCAACGGGATGAGGATCTCCCGCGGATGCCGGCGCAATAGACAGGATGAAAAGTGTCGTTGGTGGGCGACGCATGTGCGGCGGAAATATTCAAGGCATTGTTTAGCCGGTGTTTCTGCATGTCGTTGTGCGACGACACGTGCAGCTGATAATGTTGATTGATCTGCGGTGCGGAGCGCCGCATGTTTTTATGAGTGGGGCATCCGGCCGTGCAGTGGTAATCTAAAGCAATGGCGCGCGCGTGTTTTGGAGAGCCTCCGCAGGCATGCGAATCGGAGGAAAAACCTGGAGGTATGCGCATGAAGAAAATCCGGATGATCGTGATTACTGTTGTGCTTTACTTTCTGCCGGGACTGGCATCCGCCTGTCCCAGCCTGCTCGATCATCGCTTCAATTCGTTGCAAGGCAAACCGGTCAATTTGTGTGAATACGCAAACCGGCCGATTCTGGTAGTCAATACCGCTAGCAAATGCGGCTATACCCCGCAGTTTGAGAAACTCGAAGCGCTGCATAAGCGCTACCGTGAGCGGGGGTTGGTAGTGCTGGGCTTCCCCTCCAACGACTTCAACCAGGAACTCGCCAGCAACCGGGAGATTGCCGATTTCTGCAGACTCACCTATTTCATCGAATTCCCGATGATAGAAAAAGCCTCTGTCCGGGGTGCTGCAGCGGATCCGTTCTTCAAGCAGTTAAGTGCGGCGAGTGGCGAAGCCCCGCAGTGGAATTTCCACAAGTATCTGATCGCGCCCGATGGCAAGACGGTATACAGCTTCCGCAGTCAGGTTGAGCCGGATTCGCGCGATATCATGGGCAAATTGGGGCCGATGCTGAAGTAACGTAATGGGCGTTTTAAGCCGGCGTCGCACCGCAAAAAAACGCGGCGGTGTTAGCGCCGCGTTGAGTCGGCTGCCAGAAAGCAGCCGATAACCGGGGAGGAGGAGGGAACCCCGGCCTGGAGGAGCTTGAAACCCGTGCTTAGGGCTTGAGGCTGGGATTGAGGAAAAGCGTGCCCAGTTTCTCGAATTTTTTGCCGATCCATACCATGGCGTCGACTATCAGTTCAGCATCGCGCATGGTATTGATAGCCACCTGACGCTCGGCTTCAGTCATTCGCACGGCATTAATGCGATCATAAATGGTTGAACCAATTTTGATTCCCAGAGTCTTGCTCATTTTCGCAGTCCTTTCCCGACAGTGAACACAGTTCGTCAAACTGTGAAATATTACCGTCATATAACTCAATGACTTCGGACACAAGTATAGACTGGCTTGCCAGCTATTTGTTGCATCGCAACAGATGATATATTATCATTCCTCAGTATATAAAAACTAACCTGAACCCATTATGGCTGCCCGTTTACCCTCATTGAATGCCTTGAAAGCTTTCGAAGCCGCGGCGCGGCACCTCAGCGTCAAGAAAGCCGCCGTCGAATTGAATGTCACACCGGCGGCGGTCAGCCACCAGGTCAGAACGCTGGAAGAATATCTGGGCGTGCAATTGTTCCATCGCTATAACCGTGCGCTGGAACTGACGGATGCGGCACGCGCGGCATTGCCGAAATTGCGTGAAGGTTTCGATTGCCTGGTGCAGGCAGTGGAGCGGCTGCGCACCCATCAGCGCAGCGGTGTGATGACGGTGAGCGCGGCACCCTCGTTCGCGGCGCGCTGGCTGATGCCGCGCCTGCATCGTTTCCTGGCAGCTCATCCTGAGATCGACGTAAAGGTTTCGGCGCGCATGCGACGGGTAAGCGTGGACGGCAAGGGCGATGTTGCCGAACGCGCAACCGTCGAAGGCTGGCTCGATGATTCCGATGTGGCGATTCTCTATGGGCGCGGTCATTACCCCGGTTTGCGCGTCAACAAACTGCTCGATTTAACGGTGACGCCGGTATGCAGCCCGCAGTTGCTGACCGGCGAGCACGCACTCAAGAGCCCGGAGGACCTGCAGCACCATTTGTTGTTGCACGACGACACTGGCGATCTTTACGACGGCGAGCCGTTCTGGGAAGTGTGGCTCAAAGCGGCGAACGTGAGCGGCATCGATGTCAGGCGCGGTCCGCATTTCAGCCACGCGGTGCTGGCTTTCGAAGCGGCGATGGATGGCATTGGCGTGCTGGCGACCATGCCAGTGTTGGCGGCGGAGGACCTTGCTGCGGGGCGTCTGGTGACGCCGTTTGACCTGCGTGTGCCGCTCGTCTCCGCGTATTACCTGGTGTGCGAAGAAAACGCCGCTACGCGCCCGGCGGTCGCGGCATTCCACGCCTGGTTGATCGAGGAAGCGGAGCGCAGGGCTGCGGGCTGATTACCGCGGCGGCGTTTCAGGCAGGTTCGGGCGCAGCGCGCACGATCCGGCGCTCGTTGATCGGCCAGTTAATCAGCGCTGCGGCCACTCCCATGCCTATGGTCAGCAGCCACATCAGATAATAAGAGCCGGTGCTGTCGAACAGATAGCCGGCGATGGCCACGCCCAGAAAACTGCCGACCTGGTGGAAGAGGAAGGCGATACCGCCTAGCGTTGCCAGATATTTGACGCCGAAAATATGCGCGATGAGTCCGGTTGTCACCGGCACTGTGCCCAGCCACAGAAAACCAATGGTCGCGCCGAATACATAGACCGTAAGCGGCGTGATCGGCAGCGAGATGAAAACCGCAATCGCCACGGCGCGCGCGAAGTAGAGCGTGGAAAGCACGTATTTCTTGGTATAGCGGTTGCCGAGCCAGCCCCAGGTATAGCTGCCGAAGATATTGAACAGTCCGATCAGAGCGAGCGCCTTCATTCCGGTATCCGGTGTCATGTGCTGATCGATGAGATACGCCGGAAAATGCACCGAGATGAACATGAGCTGGAAGCCGCACACCAGGTAGCCCGAGCACAGCAGAATGAAGCCGCTGTGGCCAAGCGCCTCGCGCAGCGCCTCGGGAATGGACTGCTTGTTGAAATCCGGCGTCTGTGCTTTCTTGTCCTCGACCAGCGCGGCCGACAATGGCACGATCAGCATGACGGTGGCGGCCAGTATCAGAAAAGCCTGTTGCCAGCCCAGCGCGTTGATCAGCAACTGGCCGTAAGGCAGCATGACGAATTGGCCGAAGGACCCGGCGGCACCGGCCACGCCCAGCGCGGCAGTGCGTTTTTCCGCGGGAAACGCGCGCCCGATCACGCCGAAGACGATGGCAAAACCGCTGCAGCTCAAGCCGACGCCGACCAGCAGGCCGGCGCTCAAACCGAATTCCCAGCCGGTGGTGGAGAACGACATCAGCACCAGACCGACGGCATACAGGATGGTGCCGCCGATCAGCACGCGCGCCGCGCTATATTTGTCGACGATCATGCCGGCCAGCGGCGTTGCCAGGCCATAGACCAGATTCTGGATGGCGATCGCGAAGGCGAAAGTCTGGCGTCCCCAGCCAAGATCAGTGGTCATCGGCGGCAGGTAAAGGCCGAAGTTGTGGCGCACGCCAAGCGAAATGGTCAATGTGATGCCACCGCAAATCAGAACAACATAAGGAGTGCGCCAGTTGGAGCGGATCATGTCAGCGTACGCTACACAAAGCGCGCATTCTAGCTTATCTCCCCGGCATCAAGCATCGCGACTGCGACTTTAAGGTAAAATAGTCCACATTTTGCGCGAACGGAACGCGCGTGCAGGGGACTTATGCTTTTTTCTTTGGGTGTGGGGATATTGCTGGGCATCAGCAATCTGGGAACGCCCGCCGCCATGGTGGTGCTGGCTGCGGCGCTTGTAGGCAAGGTGGTGTTCGACATCAGGTGGGACCGGGTGCCTGTGCTCGATAGAGTCTCGCCGTATGTGATTTACTACCATAACCTGCAACGGGCCGGCGAGCCGGTGGATCAGGCGTGGATCAGCTACGCGTTGCAGCTGCTGCTGTTCGGTGCAGTGCTGGGTGCCGCGGCGTACGGACTGGTGCGCTATATCCGCTATCTCCTGTGATGATCGTTTCACTGATTTGACCGGTTGAAACGTCGTGCCGGTCAGGCAAATCATCGAGCAGGGCCGCGTGCCGGTGAAAATCTACACCGACGAAATCGATGCCGGCGCGCGCCGGCAACTTGTCAATCTGTCGCAGCTTGCGATCATTCATCATCACGTGGCGGCGATGCCCGATGTGCATGCCGGCATCGGCGCCACTGTCGGAGCGGTGATCGCTACGCGCCGCGCCATCATCCCGGCGGCGGTCGGCGTCGATATCGGCTGCGGCATGATCGCGGCGCGCACTTCGCTTACGGCCGACAACCTGGATGAGCGCAGTCTCAGGCGCGTTTTTGACCAGATCAGCCGCGATGTGCCGGTCGGGCGCGAGCAGCACCGCGAAGCGCGGGCGCTAGGGGAGGCGGCGCAGCCGCTGGAGCGCAGACTCGCGCACATTCTGCGCCAGCACCCGCAGCTGGCGAAACGCTTCCCGCGCGCGCAGAACTGGGTGTGCCAGATGGGCACGCTGGGCGGTGGCAATCATTTCATCGAAGTCTGCCTGGATGAGGCCGGCAGCGTGTGGGTGATGCTGCATTCCGGCAGCCGCGGCATCGGCAATGCCATCGGCAGCTATTTCATCGAACTGGCGCGGCGTGACATGGCGCGTCTTGATGCCCACCTGCCCGATCGCGATCTCGCGTATTTCGAGGAGGGCGCCGGCCATTTCGTGGATTATGTGGCGGCCGTGGACTGGGCTCAGACTTATGCCGCGCGCAATCGCCAGGCGATGATGGATTTGGTGCTCGCGTCGTTGCGCCGTCATTTGCCGGTGTTCGTGGTGACCGATGCGGCGGTCAATTGCCATCACAATTATGTCGAGCGCGAGCACCATTATGGAGAAGACGTGTGGGTGACGCGCAAGGGCGCGATTCGTGCGTGCGAGGGCGACCTCGGCATCATTCCCGGCAGCATGGGCGCGAAATCCTATATCGTGCGCGGCAAAGGCGCGGCGGAAAGCTTTGATTCCTGTGCCCACGGCGCGGGGCGGCGCATGAGCCGTAGTGCAGCGCGAAAAGCATTTACCCGCGGGGATCTTGTTGCGCAGACAGCGGGCGTGATCTGCCGCCAAGACACGCACGTGATCGATGAAATTCCCGCGGCTTACAAGGACATTGACGAGGTGATGGCGAACCAGAATGATCTGGTCGATGTCGTGCACACGCTGAAGCAGGTGTTGTGCGTGAAGGGTTGAGGACTACCTGCGCCATCATAATATGCGCGGGTATTGCACGCAGACCACCAAGCCTCGGAAATGAGGCTCTTTTCTGTCTGAAGCCGAGGCGCGATTTGCGTCAGGTTTTCAGCGTGAACGGATTGAAATCCGTTTTGCGGTCGTAATAATCCTCGTTTTCCGCACGCTTGAGAAAGCCCACGATTTTGTAGGTGACCGGCGTGAACGCGATCTCGACGCCGACTTTGGTCACAAACTGCACCAGCATCACCAGCGGCAGCTTGTCGTCGGGGATGATGCCGGCACCGTAAAACGCAAGCGGGTAGAACAAAGCGGAGTCCACCGCCTCGCCGGCGATGGTCGAGCCTATGGTGCGCGTCCACAGCCAGCGGCCTTGGGTCAGGACTTTCATGCGGGCCAGCACGAAGGAGTTCACGAATTCGCCGCAAAAATACGCGAACATTGAAGCGGCGACGATACGCCAGGCGTTGCCGAACGCAATTTCATAGGCCGCCTGGTGCTGCCAGAACGGCGCGGGCGGCAGGGCCACCACCACCGTCGCCATGAACGAAGCGAATCCCAGCCCCGCGAACCCGGCCCAGATCACCCGGCGCGCCCGCGCATAGCCATAGACTTCGGTGAGAATGTCGCCGAATACATAGGAGATGGGGAAGAACAGCACGCCGGCGCCGAAGGTCACCACGCCGATCAGCGGCAGTTCGGTCTGGGCGATCTTGGCGGGACCGATCAGGTTGGAACAGATCAGCACCGTGACGAAAGCCGCCATCACGAATTCATAATAGCGGTAATTGCGGCGTTCGGTCATTCCAGGGTGGGAGAGGTGAAAGGCGAGAGGCGAGAGGCGAAGGACAATCTACACTGGTTGGCGCGACTCAGCCTTCGCGCTTTCAGCTCAAAGGCGCCATGCAGTGCTTCTGGAAAGCGGGCCGCGCGCAGACGCGCGCATACCAGGTATCGAGGTGCTTGAGCGCCGGGCGCTCAATCGGCAGGTTAAACCAGCGGAAGGCGGCGACGCCCAGCGGGATGTCGCCCATGCTGAACGCATGGCCCGCGATGTACTCGGATTTCGCGAGCCGGTCATCGACAATCGCCATGCAACCGGCGAGTTTTTTGCAGTTGTCTTCGACTTCGGTCATGTTGCGCTTGTCCGGCGCCACGCGTACCAGATTCCAGAACACCGGCCGCAACAATACCCATAGCGTCGTGCTGTACCACTCCATCCAGCGGTCGGCGTCGGCGCAGGCGCGCGGTTCCGCGGGCCACAACTTTCCGCCACCCGCCTTGCGCGACAAATAACGCACGATGGCGTGCGATTCCCACAGGATGAAGCCGTCGTCGTTCAGGGTCGGCACCAGACCGTTGGGGTTCATGGCCTTGTATTCCGGCGTGTTATTGACGCCGAACTGCATGCCGGCGTCGATGCGTTCGTAGTCCAGCCCCAATTCTGTGCAGCACCACAGCACTTTCTGCACATTGATCGAATTCGTGCGACCCCAGATTTTCAGCATGACATGTCCTTATATAAGCCATTGATTTAAAAGTGATTATAGTTTTATAAGGGTGCGGTATTTTAGCGGCTTATTTGCTGTGCCTGCTGGTTGAAAGCGGTAAAAAACTGCTCCGCAAGTTTTTTCGCCACGCCATCGATCAGCCGCGCGCCCACTTGCGCAAGTTTGCCGCCCACCATTGCTTTTACCGCATAACCGAGCTTGGTTGCATCGCCCTCGGGCGTGAGTTGTACGCTCGCCTCGCCTTTGGCAAAACCGGCAACGCCGCCCTGGCCTTCGAAAACTAGCGTGTAGGCGTGCGGCGGGTCGATGTTGGACAGGGTCATCTTGCCTTTGAACTTGGCGCTTACCGGACCGACTCTGGCGGTCATGGTCAGCAGGTATTCGTTATCGGACCGTTTCTCTATCGACTCGCAGCCCGGGATGCAGGCTTTGAGGATTTCAGTGTCATTCAGCGCGCGCCAGGTCGTATCCTGGGGTAGCGGGATCAGTTGTTCTCCGGTCATTTCCATTCTTGTTCTCCGGTGTTGCGAGCGGAATGCCGCCGGCGGGGAAAAATAACAAGCCTATCATGCGCGAGGCCGCGCCGTCGCCGCTGCATTTCGCCCGGTTATCGCTTTGCGGAAAGCTTATTCAGCGGGCTCCCGCGCGCGAGCTTGAGCAGCGCATGCGAGGCCACCACGCGGTGTTCTCTGACGTAGATCTCGTGGTTATCCTCCACCTCGTCCAGCCGGTACAGATAGTTGACCATCAATCCGGCGGAATACTGCATGCCGTGTTTCGAGGTGTCGGCAAGCCAGTTCAGACGCTCCAGCCGCGCGCCGTTGCCAAGGTGGAAACGCGCGACGGGGTCCGCGGGTTCGATGTCGTGTTTGGCGTGGATCAGATAGTAGGCGCACAACGGCATGATGATTTTTTGCGCAGCCCCGGCATCAGCGGCGTGCTTGCACCAGTCCGCTTCGTCGCAGCGGGCAATTTCCGCCAGCGCAGCGCGGCCGGCGGCGGTTGCCGCCAGTTCTCCGGCGACGCCCGACACCCAGCGCCTGAAACCGGGAATGGGCGACAGGGTCGCGAAAGCCTTGATCCGCGGAAATTCACGCCCCAGTTCCTGCGCCACCTGCTTGATCAGCTGATTGCCGAAGGAAATGCCGCGCAGTCCTTCCTGGCAATTGGTGATCGAATAGAAAATCGCGGTATTGGCGATGCCGGGATCAGTCACCGGTGAATCGAGGTCGAGCAGGGGTTGCACCGCGCCGCTCATGCCTTTGGTCAGCGCGACCTCGATGAAAATCAGCGGTTCGTCCGGTAGCGCGGGATGGAAAAACGCGAAGCAGCGGCGGTCAGCTTCGAGCCGCCGGTGCAGGTCTTTCCATCCGGAAATTTCATGGACCGCTTCGTACTGGATGAGTTTTTCCAGAATAATCGCCGGCGTGCGCCAGTCGATGCGCTCCAGCGTGAGAAAGCCGCGGTTGAACCACGAACCGAACAGATGCGAGAGGTCGGCATCTATGCTTTTCCAGTCGGGGCGGGACTTGAGTGCGGACAGCAGCTGTCGTCGCATCGCAACCAGGGTGGTGGTGCCTCCGCCCATGTTCAGGCGCCGGAACAATTCCTGGCGCGGCGGTTCGACGGCGCGTTGCAGGCGGGTGAGCGTGTCCACGCACGGGCGCGCGCGGTAGTCCTCGCAGGCGCGGTCAAGTTCCTGCGGGTCGGGCGAGAACGCAGAGGCCAGCAGGTCAAAAAAAACCGGCAGGGCTGCATCGATAAGACCGTTATATGCCGCCAGCGCTTCCCGCGCCAGTGCCGCACCCGATATCTCGCCGCGCTCGGACAGCAGCGCGCGGCACAGTTCTATCGCGTGCGTCGCCTGGCGTTTGGCGCGGGCCTGCTCATTCGGGGATGCAACGGAACGAATCAGGCGTTTAATGAAAGATGGAGTGTTCATGGGTGATAGCGGAACAAGCATCATGCTAGCCGACGCATACGCTCTTCGCAATCACGCCAGCGTTCAATATATAATCAGCTGCATTAGGCGGCACCATGGCGGTGCGGTCAGGGAACCGTGCCCTGTTTTGGAGAATTCATCATGGACAGCGTTGATCTGCAGGTATTGAAAGCCGCGCATGATTGGGTCAGGGCCGGCCGCCGCGTGGTGATGGCGACGGTCGTCAAGACCTGGGGCTCGGCGCCGCGGCCGATCGGCGCGCTCACCGCGATTCGTGACGATGGCATGGTGGTGGGCTCGGTTTCCGGCGGCTGTGTCGAGGACGACATGATCGCGCGCGTGCGCAGCGGCGAACTGGTGCAGGACAAACCCGCAGTTACCCGCTACGGCGTAAGCGCCGAGGAGGCGCAGCGCTTCGGGCTGCCGTGCGGCGGCACGCTCGAACTGGTGCTGGAGCCGCTCACCGCCGCCAGCGGCATTGACGAACTGCTGGCCCGCGTCGAGCGCCATGAGCTGGTGGCGCGCAGCCTGGACATGAAATCGGGAGGTGTGACGATAGGGCCGGCGCAGTGGCCGGACCAGCTCGCATTCGACGGCGGTACGTTGATTACCGTGCACGGACCGCGCTGGCGGTTGCTGATCATAGGCGCAGGGCAGCTTTCGAAATATCTGGCGCAGATGGCGCAAGCGCTCGACTATCAGGTCACGGTGTGCGACCCGCGCGAGGAATACGCCGACACCTGGGATGTGGCGGGAGCGGCGCTCAAGCGCGGCATGCCGGACGACATCGTCGCCGAAATGAATCTCGACGGCCACAGCGCGGTGGTGACGCTGACCCATGACCCCAAGCTCGACGACATGGCGCTGCTGGAAGCGCTCAAGTCGCCCGCATTTTATGTCGGCGCCATCGGCTCGAAGAAAAACAACGACGCGCGCCGCGAGCGGCTGGCAGGGTTCGACCTGTCGCAGTTGGAGATCGACCGCCTGCACGGCCCGGTGGGGCTCAAGATCGGCAGCAAGACGCCGCCGGAAATCGCGGTCGCCATCTTGGCCGAGATGACGGCCATCCGCAACGGCGTGCAGATTCCAGCGCTGGCCGAGCCGGCAAAAGCCACGGTCGCCGGCTGCGAAACCACCTGATCAGGAGAAGCGCGTCACAGAGCCGGAGCCGGGATCAGTTGGCCGGTAGTGGCGCGTCTCCCTTGACCTGGGTGCGGTACAGGGTACGCCGGTAGGCCGGGTCGTACGGCGTGGCGCGGTGCAGCGTGCAACGATTGTCCCAGACCAGCACGTCGCCCGGCCGCCATTTGTGGGAGTAGATGAACCGGGATTGGGTGGAGAAGGCTTCCAATTCCTCGATCAGCGCGCGGCCCCCGGCTTGGTCCATTCCGATGATATGCGATACCACGTCCTTGGCGACGAAAAGCGCCGGCCGGCCAGTTACCGGGTGGACGCGCACCAGGGAATGCTCCACCGGCGGCACTTTTGCAATCTGCTCCGCGGTCAGCGGCGGACGCGAGGGATAGAGTGCGGAATAGCGGTAATTGCGGTCATGAACCGTGTACAGTCCCCGCAGTTTGCTGCGGGTGGTCTCGGGCAGGGCGGCATAGGCTTCATACATGCTCGCGAACTGCGTGTCGGCCCCCTGCGGAGGGCACTCGATGGCGTAGAGCAGCGTGGCCAGCGCCGGTCGCGGCTTGTACGACAAATCGGAGTGCCAGTGCATGCCGCCGTTGGTGATGCCTATCGTCTTGCCGTCCTTTTTTACGTTCGAGAGCACGCGCACTTGCGGCAGGTTGGGAAACGTGTGTTCGGTCATGTGATGCACATCCAGCTCGCCGAAGCGCGCGCTGAATGCCGCCAGCTGTTCCGGCGTCAACTTCTGATCGCGGAAGAAAATCACGCAATGCCGGTGGAAAACATCCAGGATGCGGGCGAATGTGTCATTGCCCAGGTGCCGTGACAGGTCCATGCCCCGAATTTCGGCGCCAAGACAGCCGGTCATCGCGACAACATCAATTGCGGGCACTGTGCTTTTGTTGACGGTGGTTTCCAGCGTCATATGATTTCCTCGTATCAGCGGATAATTCTGTAAGGCGGGCCCTGCGCGGCACGCTGCGGTACATCTTCTATTGTGGCCGGATGTTAGCGGTCCGCGCGGTCTGGCGGTAGATCTCCACGTTTTCCCTGATGAATGCGGCGAGTTCAGCCGGTTTTTCCGAATAGGGATCGGCCCCCTGCGTCTCCAGCTTTCTTTTGACGTTCACCGATGCCGTGATGTGCTTCAACTCGCTTTCGATTCTGGCGAGAATCCGGTTCGGCGTCCGCGCGGGCGCGAAAATGCCGTAGAACTGGGACACCTCGTATCCCGGCAGGCCTGCTTCCGCGGTGGTCGGCAC
>CAKKQX010000142.1:0-3035 GCA_919902235.1 Burkholderiales bacterium | reverse complement strand
TCCGCCGGAACCGTAATGGTATTTGCCGGGATTGGATTTAAGCAGCGCGATCAACTCCTTGAGCGAGGCCGCAGGCATCGAAGGATGCACAACCACCACGTTGTCGAGGTTTGCAACCCGCATGATGGGCACGAAATCGTTGAACAGATCATAGGGCGTCGTGCGCCCCACGGCGGCGAGGATGGTGTGATTGTCGCCCAGCATGCCGATGGTGTGTCCGTCCGGTGTCGCCTTGGCCAGCATGTCGGCGCCGATCATGGCACTCGCGCCGGGGCGGTTATCCACAACAACCGGCTGCTTCAGCGCCTCGCCCAGCGGTTCACCGACAATGCGCATGATGGTGTCGTATGACGCACCCGCCACATAGGGCACGACAACGCGAATCGGCCGCTCCGGATAGGTTTGGGCGCAGGCGCCAGGTGCTGCAATGCCCGGCAGCACGCAAATTGCCGCAGTTGCTGCGGCGCGCTCCAAAATACCCATGCATTCCTCCCCTTGGTTATTGTCTGAGGCACTGAGGCAAGGTCGACCGAAACATCAGACGGTATTTGACTATGCCGGCCTGCCGCAGTCAATCTCTGTAAAATGATGTCATCGGACGATCAAGGAGCGCTCCATGCGGGTAGGCATCATCGGCGGCGGCACCATCGCGCGCCTGTTCATCGAACATATCCGGCGCGGCGATCTCGGCGACGCCGAAGTGGTGGCGGTTGCCGGCCGCAGCGCCCGGTCGCGCGGCAAACCGCTTGCCGCGGAATACGGCATCGCCTTCGTCACCGATGTTCACGGCCTGCTCAGCGAGCGTCCTGAAATTGTAGTGGAAGCTGCCTCGCACGAAGCGGTGCGCGAGTACGGTACGCCGCTACTCGACAAAGGCGTCGCGTTTATCGTGCTTTCCTGCGGCGCGCTGTGCGATGATGCGCTGCGCGGAAGGCTGGAAAGCGCCGCGCACAACAGCGGCGCCCTGCTCTACGTGCCTTCGGGCGGCATCGGCGGGCTGGATGCACTGAAGGCGGCGTGCATCGCCGGTGTCGACGAAGTCACCATCACCATCACCAAACCGCCGGCGGCGTGGAGAGGCATAAGCTATGTGGAAAAACTCAAGGTCGATCTCGCAGGCCTGCGCGAAGCCTGTGTTCTGTTCGAGGGCAGCGCGCGCGACGGCGTGCCGTATTTCCCGGCAAACGTGAACATCGCCGCGGTGCTGGCCATGGCCGGCATCGGTTTCGACAGGACGCGGCTCAAGGTGGTGGCGGATCCGAAGCTCGAATACAACACGCACTTCATCGATATCAAGGGCAGGACCGGCAACATCAGCATCAAGCTCGAGAATGTGCCGGCGCCGGAGAATCCCAAGACGGCGTGGCTTGCGTGCTACAGCGCGCTGGCGGCGCTCAGGCTGGCGAAATCGCCGGTGCGTTACGGGACATAGTTATGGAACGCAAAAAGTGACCGCGCCATTCGATCCTTCCTCCGTGGAAGCCGAGTCCATACGCCAGCGCTACCTCAAGGTCGACACGGCAACGGTTGCCGATGTGCTCGACGCCATGGGATATCCCGACTACGGACTGGCGCCCGAGTTCGCGCCTTATCCCGCAGCTGCCGGCAAGATGGCCGGCTGGGCATACACCATCTGCGGCGGGATGCGCCCTTACACGGGCAGCGGCGATCCCGACAAGATGAAAGCCCTGGACGGTCTGCGGCCGGGCGAAATCAGCGTGTGGGGCGGCGCTGGCGAAGGCGTGTGCTTCTTCGGCGAACTCATCGCGCTGGGCATGAAAATGCGTGGCTGCGCCGGCGCGCTGATCGATGGCGGCATACGCGACATCCACTGGATCTCGAAGCAGAAATTCCCGGTGTATGCGCGCTACCGCACACCGGTGCAGTCGATCGGACGCTGGAAAGTGACCGCCTGGCAGACGCCGGTCTATGTGCCGGGTGCGACCGTAAAGCGCGTCGTCGTCAATCCCGGCGATTTTGTGTTCGCCGATATCGACGGCGCGATCGTGGTGCCCGCGGCACTCGCGGAAAGCGTGCTCACCGCAGCCGAGCGCCTGACTGCGACCGAGGTAAAAATTCGCGCCGACCTTGATGCGGGTGCGACGCTGGAGCAGGTGCTGGCCAAGTACGGGCACGTCTGAAACCGCTGCCCCGGCCCAGACTTGCCGCATGAGAGATCATTGGACCGTTTCCGTTTCCGGCTCCACGGCCAGCACATTGGCTGCCGCGCCGATTACCGCGGCGATTCTGCCGATGTCGCGCAGCTGCACGACGCTCATTCCGCTCTCCTTCAGCAGCTTGTAGTGCGAAGCCACGCAGAAGTGGCACTTGCCGACGATGCTGGCGGCGAGCGCAAACAACTCGAAGCGGCGCCTGTCCACGCCGCCGTGCGTGGCATAGGCGTTCATGCGCAACTCGGCGCGCTGGGTCTTGAGTTCCTCGTCGCCGGCCATTTCCACGTACGGATACCAGAGGTTGTTCATGCCCATCAGTGCAGCCGCGGTGAGTGCGGCGTTGACATCGACGTCTGAAAGCTGGCCGGAGCTGCGGATCGCGCCAACCAGCGGCTTGGACCTGGCGGCGTAGGCCGCGGCCAGCGCCGCGCCCACGGCATCCGCCGGCTCCAGACTGGAGCGCGCGATGGCGCCGTCCAGGTTCAGCCGCACATCCTTGGCGTAGTCGGGAATACGTTCCTTGATTGCATTCAGAAATTCCATGGTTTTTATCCTTTGATTGTTGAAACAGGAGCCGGCAGTGTCAGCTCCCGTGAGCTTGTGTTGATCACGCTGCTTTCAGCACCTCGCCGCCCACCGTGCGGTTGCACGGGCACAGCTCGTCGGTCTGCAGGCCGTCGAGGATGCGCAATATCTCGTCGGGATTGCGGCCGACGTTGAGGTTGTTGACCGACACGTGCTGGATCACGTTGTCCGGGTCGACGATAAAGGTCGCGCGCAGCGCCACGCCGGCATCTTTTTCGCGCACGCCGAGCTGATCCACCAGCGGCCGCACGCTGTTGCGCGTCAGCGCCTGCACTT
>CAKKQX010000141.1 GCA_919902235.1 Burkholderiales bacterium | reverse complement strand
CCGGGTGTGTGCAAACTCGCCGAGCTTGTGGCCGACCATGTTCTCGGTGATGTAGACCGGGATATGCTGCTTGCCGTTGTGGACCGCGATGGTAAGGCCGACAAAATCCGGCAGCACGGTCGAACGCCGTGACCATGTCTTTATCGGACGCTTGTCGTTGGCGCTGCGCGCGGTTTCCACCTTTTTAATCAGGTGGTGGTCTACAAACGGGCCCTTCTTGATTGAACGTGCCATGAGCTATTCCTTAACCGATACTTTTGGCATGACGACGACGCACGATCATGCTGTTGGTACGCTTGTTCTTGCGTGTGCGATATCCTTTGGTCAGCGTGCCCCAGGGGCTGACAGGGTGCCGGCCGGCGGCGGTCTTGCCTTCGCCGCCACCGTGCGGATGGTCGACCGGATTCATCGCCACGCCGCGCACCGTCGGACGCACACCACGCCAGCGCACGCGCCCCGCTTTACCTATCGATTCCAGTGAATGCTCTTCGTTGCCGACTTCACCGATGGTGGCGCGGCAATTAACGTGCACCTTGCGGATTTCGCCGGAACGCAGGCGCAACTGGGCATGATCGCCCTCGCGCGCCAGCAGTTGCACCGAAGTTCCTGCGGCGCGCGCCAACTGCGCGCCTTTGCCAGGCTGCATCTCGATGCAATGAACGGTGGTGCCGACAGGGATGTTCCTCAGCGGCAGCGTATTGCCGACCTTGATCGGGGCCTCCACGCCGGACATGAGCTGCATGCCCGCCGCAGCCCCTTTGGGCGCAATAATGTAGCGACGCTCGCCGTCGGCGTAGCACAACAGCGCGAGATTGGCGCTGCGGTTTGGATCGTACTCGAGGCGTTCTATCTTTGCAGCGATACCGTCCTTATTGCGCTTGAAGTCGACGATACGATAGTGCTGCTTGTGACCGCCGCCCTGGTGACGCATGGTCACATGGCCATAGCTGTTGCGGCCGGCTTTCTTGGTCTGGCGCTCGACCAGTTTCGCGACGGGTTTCCCCTTGTGCAAATCCGGATTGACGACCTTGACGACGGCACGGCGCCCGGGAGACGTGGGTTTGACTTTGACTAGCATTACTTGACCTCCCCTTCGGCAAAGTTGATTTCCTGCCCGGGCTTAAGGCACACGTAGGCTTTTTTCCAGTGGTTGCGGCGGCCCATGAAGCGTCCAAAGCGCTTTTCCTTGCCCCTCACATTTGCCACATTCACGGATTCCACTTCCACCTTGAACATGAGCTCGACCGCGGCCTTGATCTCGGGCTTGGTCGCATCCTGGACAACGCGGAAAATCACCTGCTCGTTCTTGTCGGCCACGAAGGTGCTTTTCTCGGAGATCACCGGCGCAAGGATCACCTGCATCAGGCGCTCCTGCTGTTTCATACTGGGGGCGGCGCTCATGCGTACATCTCCTCGATCTTGACGACCGCGTTGCGAGTAATCAGCACCTTGGCGTGGCGAATCAGGCTCACCGGATCGGCATTGTGCACGTCGACAATGTTGACGTTGGGCAGATTACGGGACGACAGCAGCAGGTTGTCGTCGAGGCTGTCGGTGATGATCAGCACATCTGCGAGTCCCATGCCCTTGAGTTTCTGCGCCAGCAGCCTGGTCTTGGGCGCGTCAATGCTGAAGTTGTCGACCACGGCCAGGCGATCCTCGCGTGCGAGTTGAGACAGAATCGAGGACACGCCCGCGCGGAACATCTTCTTGTTGACCTTGTGGCTGAAATTCTCGTCGGGAGAATTCGGGAAAATCCTGCCGCCGCCGCGCCACAGCGGGCTCGACGTCATGCCAGCGCGGGCGCGTCCGGTACCCTTCTGGCGCCACGGCTTCTTGGTCGAGTGTTTGACCATGCCGCGGTCCTTCTGCGCCCGCGTGCCGAGACGCGCATTGGCGAGATATGCCGTCACCACCTGGTGAATCAGCGCTTCGTTGTATTCACGACCGAATGCGGCGTCTGACGCCGAAACGGAAGCGGTCGACTTGCCTTGATCGTTAATCAGTTTGAGTTCCATCGCGCACCTGCCTTACTTGGCGGCGGCAGTTTTGACTGCCTTGCCGGATGCGGCGGATTTGCCCGCCTTGATTGCGGGATACACGGCCACATCGCCGCCCTTGGAACCCGGCACTGCGCCGCGAATCAGCAACAGTTGACGCTCGGCGTCGATGCGCACGATTACCAGATTTTGTGCGGTACGGTTGGCAGCGCCCATGTGGCCCGCCATTTTTTTGCCCGGGAAAACGCGTCCCGGATCCTGCGCCATACCGATCGAGCCGGGTTTATTGTGCGAAACCGAGTTTCCGTGACTCGCACGATTCGACGAGAAGTGATGGCGCTTGATGACGCCGGTAAACCCTTTGCCCTGGGACACGCCGGAGACATCGACTTTCTGGCCAACCTTGAATATGTCCACCCCGAGCGTGCCGCCCAGCTTCAGCTCAGCAAGCTGCCCGGGAGTAACGCGGAATTCTTTCAGCGTATGGCCGGCTTCCACGCCGGCTTTGGCGAAATGGCCCGCCGCGGGCTTGCTAACGCGGCGTGCGCGGCGCTTGCCGAAGGTCACCTGCACGGCAGCGTAGCCGTCGGTTTCGGGAGTTCTGATCTGGGTCACGCGATTGTTCGACACATCGACCACCGTCACCGGAATGGCGTCGCCATCGTCGGTGAACACGCGGGTCATGCCGACCTTGCGGCCCACTAGTCCTAAGCTCATGTTTTATTTCCTTTTTTACAAAAGGTGCCGACTACAATTGGTCGGCGCTCTAATCAGCAACCAGCCATGATTCCATGGCCGGTCACGGGTCACGCTTATTGCAACTTACAGCTTTATTTCAACATCCACACCGGCCGGCAGGTCGAGCTTCATCAGCGCGTCGACCGTCTTGTCGGTGGGATCGATAATGTCCATCAGGCGCAGGTGCGTGCGGATCTCGAGCTGGTCGCGCGACGTCTTGTTGACGTGCGGCGAACGCAGGATATCGAAACGCTGTTTGCGCGTCGGCAGCGGCACCGGGCCCTTGACAACTGCGCCGGTGCGCTTCGCGGTTTCGACGATCTCAAGCGCCGACTGGTCTATCAGGCGGTAATCAAACGCCTTCAGACGGATGCGTATTTTCTGGCTTTTAACTGTGGCCATTGCCCATTACTCAATAATTTTCGCGACGACGCCGGCGCCCACGGTCCTGCCACCCTCGCGGA
>CAKKQX010000140.1 GCA_919902235.1 Burkholderiales bacterium | reverse complement strand
CCGACGGCAGCGGCGTCGAAGCCTGCCGCGAAATACGCGCCACGCACCCGGAAACAAAAGTGTTGTTCCTGACCGCGTTCGAAGATGAAGACGCCATGCTGGCGACGATTTTCGCCAACGCCGACGGCTATTTGCTGAAGGAAATCGGCAGCGAAAACCTGGTTCAGGCCGTCAAGGCGGCAGCGCACGGATTATCGGTGCTGGACCCGCTCAGCAAGCGGCGAATCCTGGAACGCGTGCGCGCGCAGGCGACAGTCGCCCCCGACGCCGGGGACGGCGAGCTTTCTGCGCAGGAACGCCGCGTGCTCGCACTGGTGGCGGAGGGCAAAACCAACAAGGAAATCGCCTCGGCGATGCATCTTTCGCCCAAGACCGTCAAGAATTATCTCAGCCGCGTTTTCCAGAAGCTGCAAGTCACGCGTCGTTCCGAAGCGGCCGCCCGCTTCGCGCGCACCACTCCCCGCCAATAGGGCCGTCCGGCACGATGGTCCCGGAGCCATTCGGCACCGGGCCATAAGACATCTACCATTCCCTCCTCCAGCCACAGAAACTCGCAGCGTAAGTGAAAAGAAGCCGCAGTTTCCGGCTGCGTAATCCTGTTCCATGGAAACACTCGTTGAGCCTTTCCATGACAACCCAGCATGAATCAACACAAGGAAAGGCCCATGAAAACCGCATTCCGATCCGCTCTGTTCGGCATCCTGCTGCTTGCCACCGCCACCGTTTACGCGGCGACTGCCACCACGACCTTCCAGGTCACCGCGACGGTATCCTCCGGCTGCGTGATCTCGGCCACCAACCACGACTTCGGCATCTATACGCCTTCGTTGCTCGCCGACAACATCAACGGTACTAACACCATTACCGCCACCTGCACCTTGGCTGTGCCCTATTCCATCGGGCTCGATGTCGGCATAGGAACAGGTGCAACCGCCGCAAGCCGCAAAATGACACGCACTGGCGGCAGCGAAATGCTGGAGTATTCGCTGTATCAAACAGTTGACCGTCTCGTGGTATTGGGCAATACGCTGGGCGTGAACGTGATCACGGGGCTGGGCACAGGACTTGCGATCGACCACACCGTATTCGGCAAGATTCCCGCCAGCCAGAACGTGCCGGCAGGCAATTACGTCGACACGGTCACGTCCACCATCACGTTCTGATGTCGCGCCCATCGAGCCGGGCGGCACATGCCGCCGGCTGGATGGCTTGCGTTTGCGTGCTGTGGAGCGTTTGCGCGACCGGGGCCTCGCTCGAGATCAACCCGGTCCGTCTCACGCTTTCTGCCGCGCAACCCGTTGCCGCCCTCACCGTGCGCAACGCGGGAACGCAGCCCGCCGGCCTCCATCTGCAGGTCATGGCGTGGACGCAGGTCGACGCCGCCGACCATTATGCGGCGACCCGCGAACTGCTCGCGACGCCGCCCATTTTCACGCTCGCGCCGGGCGCGGTGCAAACGGTGCGCGTGGGACTGCGGCGCGCGGTCGATCCGGAACGCGAACTCGCCTACCGGCTTTACCTCCAGGAAATCCCTGATACGGCAGCGCCGCACGGCACGGGCGTGCGCATCGCGCTGCGCATCGGCGTTCCGGTATTCGTGCCGCCCCGGGCGCCGGCCGCGCCGCTTGTGCGCTGGCGGGCGCAGCGCGATGGCGGCGCGATCGTGTTGCACGCACAAAACACGGGCAAGGCGCACGCAAGAATCCTGGAACTGAAGTTTCTCTCCGGTTCGCAGACGGTTGCCGAGGCGACCGGGGCCTACGTGCTTGCCGGCCAATCGCGGCGGTGGCAGCTCGCCGTTTCGCCCATGCCGGCCGCGGGCGCGCAGTTGCGCGTGAGCGCAAAGACGGATACGGGCGACGTGAATGCCGATGTCGTGCTGGAATGACAGTGTCGCCATCCTGATCGCTGTCGCGTTGTTCGGCAGCGTCGCGAAAACCCATGCCGCGGAGCAGTCCGCGGCCGCGCGGGCGGGTGCGCTGGAAGAGCTGTGGCTGGCGGTCAGCATCAACCGCCAGGACCCGGTGGTGACGCTGCTGTTGCGCGCGGATGGGCGCCTGTTCGCGAGGCGCAGCGATTTCGAGCGCTGGCGGCTCAGGCTGCCGCAGGCCGCTCCGCTGTGGCACGGCGGCGAGGCTTATTACGCACTCGATGCCCTGCCCGGCATCGTCCATGAGATGGATACAGGCGCACAAACGCTTGCGATCCAGGCCCCGGCCGCGCTTTTTCTGGCGACGAGCCGTTTTGCCCGCCCCGCTCTGCCCGCACCTACATTGTCGCCGCCGGGCGCATTTCTCAATTACGACTTCGTCGCCCAGCGGATCATGGGGCGCACGCGTGTCGATGGGCTCATCGAGCTTGGCGCATTCAACGGCGCCGGAGTAGGCACGGCCACCGCGCTGGCACGCGATCTTGAGGGGCGGGCGCGCCTGATCCGCCTGGAAACCACCTGGACGCGCGATGCGCCCGGCGCACTCGCAAGCTTGCGCGCGGGCGATGCCGTTTCGCGCTCCGGCGCGTGGAGCCTGCCGGTGCGTTTT
>CAKKQX010000139.1 GCA_919902235.1 Burkholderiales bacterium | reverse complement strand
CAGTACCCGGCCGGTCGCGGTACTGCTGGCGGCGTTGACGCGGGAAAGCGCCGCAGGTTTGCAGACCGGAGACATGGACAGGCGCGTGACGAAGTTCGAGGGAGCGGGGTGATGTTCGCGGCGGCGGCAATAGCATTGCTCGTTGCGCTGGTGCTCGCACTTGCCCGTGCATTTCTGGGGCCGAGCGTATTCGACCGCGCACTGGCCGCCAATACCATAGGCACCATCGCGGTGCTGCTGCTCGCGGTGATCGGTTTTCTGACCGGCCGCCCGGAATTTCTGGATCTGGCCATCGTTTACGGCCTGCTCAACGTCATCGGCACCATCGCCGTGCTCAAGTATTTCCAGCGCGGCAATCTCGGCGCTGCGGGGGCCGCGGAAAGCCGTCACGAACCATGAGCGCGGTTCTCGACATCCTGAGCTGGGCGAGCCTCGCGGCAGGCGGCATTTTCTGCGTGATCGGCACCGTGGGCCTGGTCCGTATGCCCGATTTTTACACGCGCATGCATGCCGCCAGCGTTACCGACACGCTGGGTGCGGGGCTGATCCTGTTCGGGCTGGTGATTCAGGCCGGCTTTACCCTGGTCACGGCCAAGCTGTTCATGATCGGGCTGCTGATTTTCTTCACCAGTCCTACGGCGAGCCACGCCCTTGCGAAAGCGGCCTTCGCGAACGGCGTAAAACCCCTGCTTGCCGAAGACGGGAGCGCACCATCGAAGCCCTGATCGTCATGGTGCTGCTGGCCATGCTGGCCGTGGTGACTGTTGCAATCGCCCTCCTGCGCAATCTGTTCGCCGTGGTCATCCTGGGCGGCGTCTACAGCTTCCTCATGGCGACCGTGCTGGTGGCGCTCGATGCGGTAGACGTCGCCATGACCGAGGCTTCCGTCGGCGCCGGCATCTCGACGGTGCTGTTTCTGGGCGCGCTGCACCTGAGCAAGCGCGAGGAGATGAAACCGCTGCACAAACCGCTGTTGCCGCTGCTGGTTGTGGCCGCAACCGGCGCCGTGCTGGTCTACGGCACACTCGGGCTGCCGGCGTTTTCCGATCCCGATGCGCCCATCCATCAGCATGTCGCGCCGCGCTATATCAAGGATGCGCCGCGCGAGACCGGCGTGCCGAATATCGTGACGGCGGTGCTGGCGAGCTATCGTGGCTACGACACGCTGGGCGAAACCACCGTGGTGTTTACCGCGGGCATAGGCGTGATCGCGCTGCTGCGGCGGGTGCGCCGCCGCAAGCCAGGAGGTGGAGCGTGAAGGATTATCTGGTGTTGCGCGTCATCGCCAAGATGATGATCGCCTTCATGCTGCTGTTTGCGTTTTATGTGCAGTTTCACGGCGACTTCGGGCCGGGCGGCGGTTTTCAGGCGGGCGTGATCGCGGCGGCGGCAATAGTGTTTTACGCCATCATCTACGGCCTGCCGGCAGCGCGCGCCGTGGTGCCGGACCGGCTGGTCGAGACCATGATTGCGCTGGGCGTGCTGCTCTACGCCGGTGTCGGCGTTGCCGGATTGCTGCTGGGCGGCAATTATCTCGATTACTTCGTGCTGCATGCCAATCCGGTGGAAGGCCAGCACCGCGGCATTTTCTGGGTCGAGGCCGGCGTGCTGATTACGGTGGCGGGTGTCATGCTCAAGATTTTCTACATGTTCGCCGCCAAGGCGGACAATACGGAAGACGGAGCATGACGATTGCCGGTCACATTGCCGGTTACTTTACTTACTGGGCCACGATCTTCGTCGCCATGGCGGGACTCTATATCGTGATCGCCCGCGGCAACCTGATCAAGAAACTGGTGGGACTGGGCATTTTCCAGACCTCGGTTTATCTGCTGTATGTTGCGCCCGGCAAACTCATCGGCGGCACCGCGCCCATCGTCGCGCCGGAATTCCAGGTTTATTCGAATCCGCTGCCCCATGTGCTGATCCTGACTGCAATCGTCGTCGGCGTGGCGACGCTGGCGCTCGGGTTGGCGCTGGTGGTGCGCATACGCGAGGCCTACGGCAGTATCGAGGAAGACGAAATACTCGATCAGGACGAGCCCCCCGTTTCACCCGACACAGCAAGCAGGCAAGCGTGATTTCCCAGCATTTCCCGATTTTGCAGGTTGTCCTGCCGCTGATTGCCGCGCCTGTCATCATATTGCTGCGCAATGGCAGGGCGGCATGGCTGCTTGCCACGACCGTGAGCTGGGTCAGCCTGATCATTGCGCTGGCGCTGTTGGAGCAGGTCTCGGCAGGCGGGGTCATCTCCTATGCCATCGGCAGCTGGCCACCGCCCTGGGGCATCGAATACCGCATCGACCAGGTCAATGCTTTTTTGCTGGTTCTGGTGTCGTTGATTGCGGCGGTGGTGTCGGTCTACAGCCGCGCCAGCGTCGACGCGGAGTTGCCGCGCGAGCAACACTACCTGTTTTATGCCATGTTCGCGCTGTGTCTGGCAGGATTGCTCGGCATCGCTGCCACCGGTGATGCCTTCAACCTGTTCGTGTTTCTCGAGATTTCCTCGCTGTCGTCTTATGTGCTGATCGCACTCGGCCGCGACCGGCGGGCGCTGATGGCGGCCTACCAGTACCTCGTCATGGGTACCATCGGCGCCACCTTTTACATCATCGGGGTCGGGCTGCTTTACCTGATGACGGGCACGCTTAACATGGCCGACATGGCGCACCGGTTGTCCGGCGTGGCTGAAGTAAAACCGGTGCTGGCGGCGCTCGCCTTCATCACCGTCGGCATTTGCCTGAAACTGGCGCTGTTCCCGCTGCATCTGTGGCTGCCCAACGCTTATGCCTATGCGCCGTCTGCCGTCACCGCGTTTCTTGCCGCGACCGCGACCAAGGTGTCGGTCTACGTGCTGCTGCGTTTCTATTTTTCGGTATTCGGCGCCAGCGCCATATTCCTGGCGTTGCCGATGGGGCAGATCCTGCTGGTGCTGTCATTGGCGGCCATGTTCATCGCCTCCACTGTGGCCATTTTCCAGAGCGACATTAAGCGGATGTTTGCCTATTCGAGCGTCGCCCAGATCGGTTACATCACGCTGGGAATCAGCTTCGACTCCGCGACCGGGCTCACCGCCGGCATCGTGCATCTTTTCAACCACGCCCTGACCAAGGGTGCGCTGTTCATGTTACTGGGCTGCTTCGCGCTGCGCCTGGGACGCGTCAGCTTCAGCGACATCGGCGGCATCGCGCGCGTCATGCCGGTGACGGCTTTCGGCATCGTGCTCGGGGGCCTGAGCCTGATCGGCGTGCCGGGGACAGTGGGTTTCGTGAGCAAGTGGTATCTGGTACTGGCGGCGCTGGAGAGCGGGCAGTGGTGGATTGCGCTCGCCATCGTGCTCAGTTCGCTGCTGGCGGTGGTCTACGTCTGGCGTTTCGTCGAGGTCGCGTACTTCCACCAACCGGATGCGAAGCTGGCGAAACTGAAGGAGGCGCGGCTTGAAATGCTGGTGCCGGCGTGGCTGATGATTGCAGCATGCATTTATTTCGGGCTTGATGCCGAGCTCACGGTGAGCGGGGCGGCGCAGGCCGCCGCAACATTGCTGCAGGGAGTGCGATGACTCCGGCCACAAACATACTCCTCGCGCTCGCCACGCCGCTGATCGGCGCGGTGCTGATCGTAGCAGCGCATCGGGTGCCCAACGTACGTGAGTCGGTTACTATGGTTACGGCAAGTGTGCTGTTTCTGTTGGTAGCGTCGCTGACGCCGCTGGTGCTCGCCGGAGAGCGCCCGGAGGTGACGCTGCTGGAAATGATGCCGGGACTTTCCCTGAAATTCAAAGTCGAGCCGCTCGGCATGCTGTTCGGCCTGATCGCGTCTGGATTATGGATCGTCAATTCCCTGTATTCGATCGGCTACATGCGTGCCAACGACGAGCAACACCAGACGCGCTTCTACGTGTGTTTTGCCGGCGCGCTGGCAAGCGCGATCGGCATCGCATTTGCCGGCAACCTGCTGACGCTGTTCGTGTTTTACGAAGCGCTGACGCTGATTACTTATCCGCTGGTGACCCACGCCGGGACCGAGGATGCAAAGCGCGCCGGCCGCGTCTATCTCGGCCTGCTGGTGGGCACGTCAATTGGGTTCCTGCTGGTTGCCATGGTTTGGATCTGGCATCTGACCGGCACTGTTGATTTCCAGCCGGGCGGCATACTCCTGGGCAAAGCCGGCAATGCCACGGTCGGCGTTCTGCTTGCGCTTTGCGTGTTCGGCATCGGCAAGGCCGCGCTCATGCCGTTTCACCGTTGGCTGCCCGCGGCGATGGTGGCGCCGACCCCGGTTTCGGCGCTGCTGCACGCGGTGGCCGTGGTCAAGGCCGGGGTGTTCTCGGTGTTGAAAGTCATCATTTACATATTCGGTGTCGGGGAGATTGCGGGTCTGAAGAGCGTGGACTGGCTGCCTTTTTTTGCCGGATTTACGATCATCGTTGCCTCAGTCATTGCGCTGCGTTCGGATAATCTCAAGCGCCGCCTGGCGTACTCGACGGTCAGCCAGTTGTCGTATGTGGTGCTCGCTGCGGCGCTGCTCACACCCCTGTCCATCGTCGGCGCCGCGCTGCACATCGCAACGCATGCTGTGGGCAAAATCACATTGTTTTTTGCCGCGGGCGCGATTTACACCGCCGCGCACAAAACCGAAGTCAGCCAGCTCAACGGCATCGGCCGCCGCATGCCATGGACCATGGGGGCGTTTACGGTGGGGGCGTTGTCGCTGATCGGTATTCCGCCGGCGGCGGGCTTCGTGAGCAAGTGGTTCATCATTTCCGGCGCCATCGATGGCGGCCATTACCTTGCGCTTGGCGTGCTGATTGCAAGCACTTTGCTCAACGCGGCGTATTTCCTGCCTATCGTCCACGCCGCGTTTTTTCGCGCTCCCGACGCGGGCGGGCATGAGCATGGCGAGGCGCCATGGCCGATGGTGGTCGCATTGTCGATTACAGCCGCCATGACGATCGCGCTGTTTTTCTTTGCCGACCTGCCGCTGCGGCTTGTCAGTCAGCTGGTTGGCATGCGGTACGGGCAATGATCATTACCCGTAAAGAGAGCGAATATGCCTGAGGAAAAAAAGTACTGGCTCGACGATCCCGGCAACGTGACCCGGCTTTATCGCGGGCTGTGGGCGACCGGGATCCTGCTGGTTCTGGCCGATCTGGTCGTGCACCGGCATGAGGATTTTGATCTTGCTGGCTGGTTCGGATTCTATGGCGTTTACGGTTTCATCGCGATTGCCGTCCTGATATTCGCGTCCATCGCGCTGCGGCGTGCGGTGAAGCGGCCAGAGGACTACTATGAGCGCTGATTTTCCCGTTGCGCTGGTCCTGATTGTAGGCAGCTTGTTCGTGCCGCTGCTGCGCGGACGCTGGCGCGCGGGCTACCTGTTGCTGCTGCCGGTGGTTGCGTTCCTCTGGCTGCTCGCCTTGCCGCATGGTGAGTACGCGCGTTTCGAACTCCTCGGGCAAACGCTGGTACTGATGCGTGTGGACCGCCTGAGCCTGCTGTTCGGATACATTTTCCTGATCGCGGTCTTTCTCAACGTCGTCTTCTCCCTTCACGAACAGGACAATGCCCAGCAGGTCTCCGGTTTGTTCTATTCGGGCGCGGCGCTGGGCGCCGTGTTCGCCGGCGACCTGTTCTCGTTGTTCGTTTATTGGGAACTGACGGCCATTTCGTCAGTGCTGCTGGTCTGGGCCGGCGGTACGGACCGCGCGTTTCGCGCCGGCATGCGCTATGTGATCGTCCATCTCGGATCAGGCATGCTGCTGCTCGCGGGCACGGTGTTGCATGTGGCTCAGGGCGGCACACTGGAGTTCGGAAGATTTGCGCTTGATTCGGCGGGCAGTTACCTGATCCTGGCGGCATTCGGGGTGAAGTGCTCGTTCCCGCTGCTGCACAACTGGCTGCAGGATGCCTATCCGGAGGCATCCGCCACCGGGATGGTAGTTCTCTCGGCGTTTACGACCAAGCTCGGCATCTATGCGCTGGCCCGTGGATTCCCGGGCACGGAGATGTTGGTGTGGATCGGCACCTTGATGACGCTGTTTCCGATTTTCTACGCGGTGATCGAAAATGACCTGCGCCGCGTGCTGGCCTACAGCGTCACCAATCAGCTTGGATTCATGGTGGTCGGCATCGGCGTCGGCACCGAGATGGCGATCAACGGCGCGGTGGCACACGCTTTCGCCGACATCCTGTTCAAGGCGCTGCTGCTGATGTCGATGGGCGCGGTGCTGTTGCGTACCGGTACGGCGAAGGGCAGCGAACTGGGGGGGCTCTACAAGTCGATGCCGTGGACCACTGGTTTTTGCATCGTCGGCGCAGCTTCGATTTCGGCATTCCCACTGTTCAGCGGCTTCGTCACAAAATCAATGATCATGGCTGCCGTTGCGGGAGAGGGTTACCTGTATGTATGGCTGGTGCTGTTGTTTGCCTCGGCGGGCGTGCTGGAACATGCGGGCATCAAGATCCCGTATTTCGCGTTTTTTGCCCACGATTCCGGCAAACGTTGCGCGGAAGCCCCTCGCAACATGCTCGTTGCCATGGCTGCGGCGTCCGCGCTGTGTATCGGTATCGGCGTGTTTCCGGATGCGCTGTATGCAATCCTGCCGTATACCGTCGAATATGTGCCGTACACTGCGGCCCATGTGCTAATGCAGCTGCAGTTGCTGGTCTTTGCCGTGCTCGCGGTATTTGCGCTGATGCGCAGCGGGCTGTATCCGCCAGAGATCAGGGCAGTCAATCTGGATTTCGACTGGTTCTATCGGGTTCCCGGTCGTAATTTGGCGGGATTCGTGATCGGGAGCGCAGCGCGCGTCAGGGAGCAACTGGCTGGCTGGGGCCAGGTGTGGGCAGTGCAGCTGTGCGAACGGCTCTACCGGCAGCACGGACCGCAAGGCATGCTCGGCCGCACCTGGCCGACCGGCAGCATGGCGCTGTGGGTTATGGCGCTGCTGCTTGCGTATCTGCTGCTCTATTACCTGTAAGCGTTCAGGCGCGCCGGCGTGGCACGGGCTGCTGATCGGAGCGCCATCCCGGTGTCCTTTTGTAAGTATTTTGTAAGTATTTAAATCTGGCTGATTCAGCGAGGGCTGGCAGCTTGATTTCATTAATGCGGGGGTATACGATTGTCGCTGGGTGATACGGAATTTCGAATTACGAAATCACCTTCTGAAACATTTCCGTCAGACGGCATGCTCTGATGCGCAAAAATAAGTATCATTAAAGCTGGGCCGTTATCCTGTAACCAATCGCCATTGGAGGAAAAATGAAAAAAGAATTGTTGAAGGATGGAGCTGCGCCGTCAGATTCAAGCACAACCCGCCGCAAATTCCTGGGTGGCGCCGCTGCAGTTGCGGGCGTCGCGGCCCTTGCCGCTTGCGGCCAGCAGGAGGCTCCCAAGCCGGAGGCCAAGGCGCCTGCGGCTCCCGCTGTCGCGGTCAAACCTTCCACTGTCGTCCTGAAGATGCAGGGTTCCTGGGGCGCCAAGGACATCTTCAACGAGATGGCCGAGGAATACGTCAAGCGCGTCAATGAAATGGCCGAAGGCCGTCTGCGCATCGACTATCTCGTGGCCGGCGCGGTGGTGAAACCGTTCGAAGTGATGGATGCGGTTTCCAAGGGTGTGCTGGATGCCGGTCATTCGGTCCCGGTGTACTGGTACGGCAAGAGCAAGGTGGCGTCGCTGTTCGGCTCCGGCCCGATCAACGGCTGCGACGCGCATCAGACGCTTGGCTGGATCTACCGCGGCGGCGGCTTGGAGATGTACCAGGACCTGCTGAAGACACTCAATCTCGACGTGGTCGGCTATTTCGCGATGCCGATGCCGACGCAGCCGCTCGGCTGGTTCAAGAACCCGATCAAGTCCTCGGCCGACATCAAGGGTCTCAAGTACCGCACGGTCGGTCTTGCTGCCGACCTGATGCAGGAGATGGGCGCCAAGGTCACCCAGCTGCCCGGCGGCGAGATCATCCCCGCGCTGGAAAAGGGCGTTATCGACGCATTCGAGTTCAACAATCCGACCTCCGACATGCGTTTCGGCGCGCAGGACGTCATCAAGAACTACATGATGGGCAGCTTCCATCAGGCGATGGAGTTCTTTGAAATTCTGTTCAACCGCAAGAAGCATGACGCGCTGCCCAAGGATCTGCAGGCGATCCTGCGCTACAGCGCCGAAGCGGCAAGCTCGGCAAATTTCTGGACCGGCTTGAAAAACTACTCGAACGACCTGGAAGAACTGCGCACCAAGCATAAGGTCAACGTGCTCCGCACGCCGAAGTCGGTGTTCCAGGACCAGCTCAAAGCCTGGGATGTCCTGACCAAGAAGCTTTCGGACGAGGATCCGGTGTTCAAGAAAGTGGTCGATTCGCAGCGCGAATGGGCGAGGAAGGTGGCCTACTACTGGTTCATCAACGACGCGGAATACAAAATGGGCTACGAACACATCTTCAAGACCAAGCTCCCGTCCTGACCGTAGGGGCTCGCCACGGGCCCTGCAAGGCTGTGGGGCGGTACCGCACAGGTGCCGCCCCTTATTTTTGGGGGTGCGCGCATGATTAATCGCTTCATCTATGGGGTAGATCAACTAAGCAAGTCGGTCGGCCATGCATTCGCATGGTGCATCGTCATTGTTACGCTGGGCACCTGCTACGAAGTCTTCGTGCGCTATGTGCTGAACAATCCGACGAGCTGGTCGTTCGATTTGAGTTACCTGATGTACGGCGCGGTGTTTTACATGGCCGGCGCCTACACGCTTTCGCGCGGCGGCCATGTGCGCGCCGACATGTTCTACCGGCTGTGGAAGCCGCGTACGCAGGCGCGTGTCGAGCTGGTGCTGCTGATTCTGTTTTTTTTCCCGGGCGTGCTGGCGCTGGTCTATTCAGGGGGGGGCTATGGCTACGAGTCGATGCGCATCGGCGAGGTCAGCGTCAACAGCCCGGCGGGCGTGCCGATCTGGCCGCTGAAAATGATGATTCCGATTGGCGCCGCGCTGCTGGCACTGCAGGGGTTTGCCGAGTTGCTGCGCTGCCTGCTGTGCATCAAACAGGGGCACTGGGAACCGCGCCTGCACGACGTGCAGGAACTGAGCGACCAGATTCTCGAAGCGCAGGCTCACAAGCCAAAAAACTGAGGCAACTTCGATGAGCGATCCCGTAATTGCGCTGGCGATGCTGGGTATTCTGGTATCCACCATCATGATCGGCTTCCCGGTGGCGTTTACGCTGATGGCGCTGGGGGTGGGGTTCGGCTACTACGCCTATTTCCAGCCGGACCAGGCGTTCTTCGACAACCGCGTGTTTTACCTGCTGACCCAGAACACCTTTACCGTATTGAACAACGACGCGCTGGTGTCCATTCCGTTGTTTTTGCTGATGGGATATCTGATTGAGCGCGCCAACATCCTCGACAACCTGTTCCGCAGCCTGCAGATCGCCACGCGTCATGTGCCGGGCTCGCTGGCGGTGGCTACGCTTGCCACCTGCGCGCTGTTTGCGACGGCGACGGGCATCGTCGGCGCGGTGGTGACGCTGATGGGTTTGCTGGCAATGCCGCAGATGCTCAAGGCCGGCTACGACGGCAAGCTCGCCTCAGGCGTGATCTGCGCCGGTGGCTGCCTGGGCATCCTGATTCCGCCGTCGATCATGCTGATTGTATATGCAGCCCAGGCCGGTATCTCGGTGGTGAAGCTCTACGCCGCGGCGTTTGTGCCGGGTTTTTTGCTGGCCGGTATGTACATTGTGTATGTGATCGTGCTGGCGATCGTCAAGCCGGAACTGGCGCCGCCGCTGAAGGAGAAGGTCACCTACTCGCTCGCCGAAGTGTCCAGGCTGTTGCTGATTTCCTTCTTTCCGCTGGCATTGCTGATCATCGCTGTGCTGGGCGCCATCATGTTCGGGCTGGCGACGCCGACGGAAGCCGCCGCGGTGGGCGCGTTCGGCGGCGGCCTGCTCGCGGCCGCCTACCGGTCGTTGACCTGGGGGCGGCTGAAGGAAGCGGTGTACCTGACCGCGCGCACCTCGGCCATGGTGTGCTGGCTGTTCGTGGGGTCCGCGACGTTTGCGTCCATATTCAGCTATCTCGGCGGCGAGGGCATCATCAAGCAGTTCGTGCTGGGGCTGGACCTGAACCCGGTCACCTTCCTGCTTGCTTCCCAGTTCATTATCTTCCTGCTGGGCTGGCCGCTGGAGTGGACCGAGATCATCATCATTTTTGTGCCGATTTTTCTGCCGCTGCTGCCGCACTTCAACATCGATCCGCTGTTGTTCGGCATTCTGGTGGCACTCAATCTGCAGACGGCGTTCCTGTCGCCGCCGATGGCGATGTCGGCGTATTACCTGAAGGGCGTCGCGCCCACACTGCTGCTGACGCAGATTTTCCGGGGCTGCATGCCGTTCCTTTATGTGGTGCTGGTATGCATGCTGTTGATCTATGTGTTTCCGGGCATCGCCCTGTGGCTGCCGAATAAGCTGTACGGATAGTCTGAACGCATGGACCAGACCCGGTTATATCAACTCTCTGCCGTCGACGCGGCGCGGGCCATACAGGATGGCGCGATCGGCGCCGAGCAGCTGATGGAATCCTGCCTGGCGCGTGTGCGCGAGGTCGAAGGCGAGGTGCAGGCCTGGGAGCATCTCGACCAGGAACATGCATTGGCGCGGGCCAGGGCACGGGACGAAGCGCGCAAACAGGGCATGCCGATCGGACCGTTGCATGGTGTTCCGGTCGGCATCAAGGACATCATCGATACCGCGGACATGCCCACGGAGGATGGCACCGTGCTGCACGCCGGTCGCCTGCCGGCGGCCGATGCGGCGCTCGTCGCGGCGCTGCGTGCGGCCGGCGCGGTCATCATGGGCAAGACGGTGACGACCGAACTCGCCACCTATTCACCGGGCAAGACCCGCAACCCGCACAACCCCGAACACACCCCCGGCGGCTCGTCCAGCGGGTCCGCGGCTGCGGTCGCTGCGGGCATGGTGCCGCTGGCCGTGGGCAGTCAGACCAACGGCTCGGTGATCCGGCCGGCGGCGTTCTGCGGTGTCTACGGCTTCAAACCCACGCATGGGTTGATCCCGCGCGGCGGTGTGCTGAAGCAGTCGCGTACGCTCGACCAGATCGGCGTGTTCGCGAGGACGATCGAGGACGTTGCGTTGCTCACCGAGCAACTGATCGGCGCTGATCCTGCCGATCCCGACTCGCGGCCACGGGCGCGCATGTCGTTGCTGGCGAGCGTGCAGCAGGAGCCGCCGCTGCCGCCGAGCATCGCATTCATCAAGACCCCCGTCTGGGATCGCGCGGATAATGACACGCGCGAAGCCTTCGGCGAACTGGTGGCCCATCTCGGCGACCGCGTCGAGGAGCTGGAGTTGCCCGGGTCTGCGGCACAGGCCTGGGACTGGCACCGCATCGTGATGGAAGCCGAGATGGCGGCCAACTATGACGCCGAATGGGAGCGCGGCCGCGATCGCCTGTCAGCATCGCTGCGCCAGCAGCTCGAGCGTGGCCGCGCGCTACCCGCGCTCGAGTACCAAAAGGCGCTGGCGCGGATTCCACTGGTGAACGAGGCGCTGGCCGAGATCTTTTCCAGCTACGATGCGATACTGACACCGTCGGCGGCCGGCACGGCGCCGAAGGGGCTGACGTCGACCGGAGACCCGGCATTCTGCACCTTATGGACATTCTGCGGTATGCCGGCGCTCAACCTGCCGCTGATGAACGGCGCGAACGGCCTGCCGATCGGCGTGCAGTTGGTGGGGCCGCGGCTGGGCGATGCGCGCTTGTTACGCACGGGGCGTTGGCTCGCCGGCCGGGTGGCGCACGATTAGGAAAGCGTATTACGGGAGCAAACCATGGGGATGAAAATTTTTGCAGGCGCGATCGCGGTAGCGCTGTTCGTTATCTTCAACAGCGTGATTGTGTTCAAATTGAAGGAAGTTTCGCTGACCATCGTGATTTTGATCGGTTTCGTGATGATGGCGGTGGACCTGTACCAGTCGCTGAAATCAAAGGACGACTGACCGGAGGGGACGCTCCTCGTTCAGGCATTGGCGCCGGGCGAATCAAGTCCGATGGTGATGCACCGCGCGATGAACATAATCAGTTAAACGCGTTACCACTTCCAAAATGCGGCCGGCAATAACAACATCGACGTCGCGATATGCGATGCTGAATCAGATCTGCGGCGGGATGCTGCCATTCATGGACATACGGATTGTGGCCATCGTGCTGCTGTACAAATTCCCGCAATTCGGCTTGTGGCTGCCCAATTTTCTGCATCAGTAATTGACTGGCGGCTGTAAGCTTCAAGACGGCCGACAGTTTGCGCTCCGGCGCGCACCGTTCCAGGCGTTCGCGGTGAGCGGCGCCGCGCTCGGCGTGCTTGCCGCCACCTATTTTTACGTTTACACCGTAATGCAGCTGCCGACCGGCGTGCTGGCCGATACATTGGGTCCGCGCCGGGTGCTGACCGTCGGTGCGATCATTGGCGGCGCCGGTTCCATCCTGTTCGGCAGCGCTGGTCGTGTTTATCTTGTTTGCGCTCATTGGTTTTATCGGCGCGGTGTTTATAAGAGAAACCCGTTGTCGTAACATCTGGGATACGGAAATCCGCAAGGGAGAAAAATGAAACCGAAAATTCTTGTCACGCGCGAAGTATTCGACGAAACGCTCGATTACCTCGCGCAACATTGCGAAGTCGAAGCAAACCAGCAGGATGCGGCGTATGGCCCCGATGTGCTGGCGCAGCGCCTTGGCGACAAGGACGGCATGATGTGCTGTCTCACCGATCGCGTTGACGCGGCCCTGCTCGCGGCCTGCCCGCGCCTGAAGGCCGTTGCCAATATCGCGGTTGGCTACAACAACATCGATATCGCGGCCTGCACGGCGCGCGGGGTGATGGCGACCAACACGCCCGGCGTGCTCGACGACAGCACCGCCGATCTTGCCTGGGCGCTGATGCTGGCGACCGCGCGCCGCATCACCGAGGTCGAAAGCCATATCCGCGCGGGACAGTGGACGGGCTGGCGCCTGAAGCAGTGGCTGGGCGTCGACGTGCACCATGCCACGCTGGGCATCATCGGCATGGGCCGCATCGGCCAGGTCATTGCCAGGCGCGCCGCGGGATTCGACATGAAAGTGATTTACTCCAACCGCAATCGCGTGGCGCCGGAGATCGAACGGCGTCTCAATGCCGAATATGCGAGCAGGGAAGACCTGCTCGCGCGTGCTGATTTCGTGGTGCTGCAGGTGCCGTACTCTGCGGAAACGCATCACCTGATCGGCGCCGCGGAACTTAAAACAATGAAACCCACGGCAATACTCATCAATTCCACCCGCGGCGGCGTGGTCGACGATGCGGCACTGGTCGAAGCGCTGAAAGACGGAACCATACGCGGCGCCGGCCTCGATGTATTCGAGAACGAGCCCAGGCTCAACCCGGGATTTCTCGCGTTGAAGAGTGTAGTGCTGGCGCCGCACATTGGCAGTTCAACGGAAGCAACGCGCCGCGCCATGGCGATGACCGCCGCGCAGAATCTGGTCACCGCGCTGAGCGGCGGCACGCCGCCCAATCTCCTCAACGCCGAGGCAAATCAAAAGCGTTAACCGCCAAGAGTGCCAAGGAAACCAGATCAGACACAAAGAATCTGATAGCGAAGAGGCAGGGAAACACATATCTATTTGTTTTGTTTATTAATTATTTAAATCCAGTGTTCTTTCTTGGCGTTCTTGGCGGCCTTGGCGGTTCAATGGGTTTTGCCGGACCAGACAAACTTTCCCCATGAGTTACTTCACCCAACTCTTCAACCTGATGGTCGAGGTGATGCTGCCGCTGACGCTGCTGGTGGCAGTCGGCGGCCTGTGGCCGCGCTTCTTTCCGGACACACCGGTGGAGGCTGCGCGCTCGCTGTTGAACCGCATGGTGATGTACCTGTTCCTGCCGTGCATCCTGTTTTCGGTGGCTTCCACCACGCCGATTTCCGGCGAACTGCTTTCGGTGCCGCTGCTGGTCGGCATCGGCTCGCTGGTGTCCGGCGCGATCCTCTATGTCGTGATGTACCTGACGCCGGTGGGACGGGGACTGCCGGATACGACACGCGCAATTCTGGTGGTGGGCGGCATGTTCGGCAATACCTTCAATATTGGCGTGCCGGTGCTGATGTTTTTCTTCGGCCGGGACGCCACGCGTTATGCGGTATTCAATGACATGCTGATGACCATGCCGCTGGTGTGGAGCATAGGCGTATGGATAT
>CAKKQX010000138.1 GCA_919902235.1 Burkholderiales bacterium | reverse complement strand
CGTCGGCCAGGCCTCGGTGAGCGTGAGGGTGTCGGTCGCGCCGACCGCGAGTTGCACGTCGAACACCTGGTAGTAGCCGTTGGGGAACACCACGCCGATGTAATGTTGCGTCGCCGGCGTGAACGGCACCGGACGCTCGAGGATCAACTGCGGCGATCCGCTGCCGCCCGTCAGCCGGCCGCTGTAGCCCCATTGCGTGAGGTCGTGCGACAGCAGCGCCACGTCGCCGCGCTGGCACACCATGCCCTCGAAATCCGCCTCCCAGGTAATGCGCCGGCGGCGATACACCTGGCCGGCGGCGATGAGGTTGGCCTCGGCCCCGGCCATGTTTTTGCTGGTGCACCCGAACAGCTCGATCATCACCGGCCGCGACGGGTTGAGCGCGCCGGCCACCGGCACGCGCACCGTGTCCTGCTGCCAGTTCAGCGCCGGGTTGATGAAACTGACCACGACCTCGTCGGCGAGCTTGCCGGTGATGTACTGCACCTGAAAACTGCGGCGCACGATATTGCCCATGCCGAACATCGCCACCGCCGGCTGGGCGGCGGCGTCCCACACCGCGCCGAGCTTGCCGCTGGCCCAGGTGGGCGCGCCGCGGCCGCAGCGGGCGATCAACTGCAACACCTCGTTGGCATTGGTGGCGCGGTCGAGCACGGCGTCGAAGGTCAGGCTCTTGCTGGTGCAATACGCGCCGAAGGCCTTGATCCCCTCGATGTCGATGCGGCTGTCCGGCAGCAGCGCGCCGGACACGCGCCGCCCGGCGACGGTCTGGCCGCGCGCGAACCACAGCAGCCACCAGGCCGGATTGCTCGTGGCCTGGAGCACCCAGGCCGAGCCGTTCCACGCCAGCGTGCGCGCCGAAGCGATGGCATTGAAACTGTCGAGCACGCCCTGCAGCTGGCCGCTGGCCTTGAGGGTGAGCGCCACGCGCTTCTGCCCGGTGTAGCTGCTGGTGTCAGGCTGATAGGTCTTGAGCGCGTCCCAGACCATGTCGCTCACGGCGCGCGCGTCGGTCTCGTCCGCGTTGATGCGGCGCACGCGCACTTCGTACTGTCCCGACGGGACGTTGCGCCGATAGGTCGTGCGCACCGGCGTGCGTGCGCCGTTCTGAATGTAGACGTTCGAGGCGCTGAGCGTGCCGGCCTCGACCCAGCCGGGCGTGATGGTTTCGTTGTCGTCACCGCCGGTGTTGAAGACGATACCGTCCTGCACGAAGGTGCCGGAGGTCAACGGCCAAGCCGGTTGAGCGCCGCCGGTGCGGGTATAAGCCGAGGTACTGTGATCGGTGAGTGGCTGCGACGTGCGTCGATAATAGTGGGTGTTGAAGGCGGTTGGAATGATCAAGGCCCCACCGCCGGAAGTACTTTTGCGCTCCGAATCGAAATAGGTGTTCGCCTGCCAGGTCGGAAAGCCGAAGCTGGGTGAATCCAGGAACGGCAGCCAGGCGCCGGCGCCGACGGCGCGGTATTCGATCTCCAGGTTCACGCCGCGCGGTTGCAGGCCGTCGTTGCCGGAATAAAACAGCAGGCCGCTGATGTCCACCGCGAGCGCGGTGGCGCCGATGCTCGAGGTCTTGGCGATCCAACCGGCCGCGGCCGTGAGCGCGCCGCCGGCGAGGGTGTCCACGTTCGCGGGGAACAACGTGAGCGCGCCGGTGGCGTCCGATTCCTGCATTTCGACGCCGCCGAAATCCGCGATCGGCGTGTCGCCGATCCTGAAATCCGACAGCACCATATCCGCCAGGCCGAAGTTGAAAACCAGATATAAATACTGATCGCCGCCGCGAAACTCGGTGTAGGGTTTGGCGCCGAAATCGGGATAAATCCGGTGCGTGCCCAGCACCAGCGGCAACGGCTCGTAGGGCCGCGCGCGATTGCCGGCGCCGGCCAGCGAATAGGTCGGGCTTTCGGCCGGCGACGCGCCGGGGCCCTGCGGCTTGGGCAGCGGCGCCAGCTGGTTGATCAGCAACTGGCTGCCGACCAGGAACAGCGCGGTGCCGGCCGTGGCCGAGATACCGAGGCCCCATGAAAGAAAGGCACCGGCCTGCGGCGCAAATACCAATACCGCAATCGTCAGAATGGTGCGCAGCGGATTGCTGCCGCCGTCCCCGCCGCCGTCCTGCACGCAGGCGCGGATGGTGATGAGATCGCCGGTGCGCGGAAAGGTCTCGGCCCAAACCGCGCGCGGGACGATGCGATCGTTGAGCGCCAGGATCACCGGCCGCACGTGCACCGGCACGCCGAGGCGCTCCAGCCAGGCGGCGACGGATTCGCCGAGCCAGAACGGCGCATAGATCAACTCGCGGCCGGCGCCGGCCAGCAGCGGGTGCGGGGAATAGACCAGATTGGGTTGCAGGGAACAGGTCATGACCCCTTCCCATGAGCTACTCGTTTTTGGAAATTCAAACCGCTTTTCATTTCCACCGGTAATAGCCCTCCATCGCCAACCCCTGCGCCGACAGATCGCGCAGGCGGTGCAGCACGGCCTGGCCGGCGTTGCGCGCGCTGTGCAGCACCCAGGGCTCGGCCTGGATGATGCAATACACGCCGATGTGGTCGAGCCGGCCGCGCGACTGCATGAGCACCGCGTCGCCATCCCGGGGCGCATCGATGCGCTGCGCGAAATCCGCCTTGAGGCGCTCGATCTGCGCGGTCATGCCGCGCAGGCCGGGGGCGCGCTGATACGGCAGCAGGATCTCGCGCCCGAACACCTCGTGCTGCACGCGCGCGGCGAGCGCGGCGCAATCGGCCTCGGCGTAGGGCAGGCCGACGTAACGCGCGGACCAGTGCTCATTTTCAATAATCTTTTCAGACAGCATAAATTAATCCTTTACTACAACCGGGAAAGTGCATGACCCCTTCCCGAAAACTACTCCGCGGGGAAATTCAAACCGCTTTGCCATTTAAAATATCCCCGGGGCCACGTCGGGCCGATAGGTCAGCGGCACCGCCGGCAGGTTCAGGGTGTCGTCGAAACTGAGCGTGCCGGTGACCTCGAGCAGGTTGGTCTGCACCTCGGACAGGTTCAACGTCGCCTCCCACTCGATCGTGTTCGGCGCCGAACGCAGCACCTGGCGCATGGTCACGGTCGCGCCCTCGCCGCCTCCCGAGGATTCCAGCCAGGTCGTCAATTCCTTGCCGACGTTGTCGATGGCGAGCGCGGCGCGCGGCTGGCTCTGATCCAGGTCGTCCGGCATCAGCGCGCGGAACGCCATGGCGGTGTAGGTATTGCCGTTCGACACCAGGTCCAGATTGTCATTGACCACGCGGATCGGCGTCGCCAGGTCGACGTGGTTGATTTCGAGCAGCAACAGCGGCGCCTCGGGGGCGCCGGTGCGGTGGATGGTTTCCTTGAACGGTACCGAATAATTACGCGGCATTTTTTATCTCAACCATAAGATTATCGGGAAAGTGCCTGACCCCTTCCCGTGAGCTGCTCGTTTTTGGAAATTCAAATCGCTTTTCATTCTAACCATCCCAGTGCTCGATTTTGAAACGCAACACCCACACGTCCATTTGCTTGTTGGGCAGCTCCTCGTCGATGGCGCCGCCGACGATGCGCGCGGCCTTCACGGCATCGGTCAGCGGGTCGGCCCAGTCGAACCAGCCGGCGCCGCGCGCGATGTCGTCGCGAAACCAGATCAGGAAATTCTGATAATCCGCGATGGTGCCAAAGGCATATTGCACCTCGTGCACGATCATCACGCGCGAAACAATCTTGGCCTGCTTGGCCGGGCCGGTTTCCATGTCGGTGCGCAACACCGCCGGCTGGCGCGCGCGGCGGTAGCCTTCGTGCAGCAGCTTGGCGTAGGTGGGGAAGGTGGCCATCTAATTCCCCCGTCGTAAATTAACCGGGAAAGTGCCTGACCCATTCCCGTGAGCTGCTCGTTTTTGGAAATTCAGACCGCTTTTCATCAGCGCCGCAGCCCGAACGTGCGCGAGAACGCGGACGAAACCGATCCGCCCTTGTGCAGGTCCTCGGTGATGACCTTGACGATCATGGCCTCGGCGTCGAAACGGACCTCGGTATCGACGGCCTGGATCGGCGTGCCGCGGTTGTCCACGGTGACCTTGACGTCACCCCCAAGCATGCTGTTCGGGATCACACGGCTCGCGGTTTGCGGCATGATGAGTTCCGGGCCGTCCTCCCCCACGAGCGAAATCTTACCGGCCGGGGCAATACCACCATTGGCGTGTGCGCCCCCAAAAAAGGAAGCGAAGGCATTGGCCATGTCACTGCCGCCCGACGTGAAAATACCGGACAGAGCGGCTTGTATCCGAATGCGGATCATGTCGCGAAGCACCGAATTGGCGAAGTCTTGGA
>CAKKQX010000137.1 GCA_919902235.1 Burkholderiales bacterium | reverse complement strand
TGGATGGGCATAGGATCAGATTTTTTCGAGTTTTTCGTTTCGGCGCAACCCTATGTGCCACAGACAGCGCGTTTGATCATATTCCCCTGGCGACCAGCCAAACGGTTATCGCAATGTGGTGTTAAAACGGCCTGGATTATTATGCGCCCCTGCAGCACGGCCTATCCAGTTTCCATCATCGCAATAATGTATCTGTTATAGTGTAACCCACGGAAATCCAAGAAAAAAGCGAATTTCCCCTGGTACGCCCATGCTGCAGCCACGGCTGTTCCGGGTTTTGGGGGCGCTGGCGACCGGAAAACAGCGTGTTGTCTGCCGGTCATTGCATCTTGAGCAGAATTTTTCCCGTATGCCCCGCGCTTTCCATCAGTGCATGCGCCTTGCCTGCTTCGGAGAGGGCGAGGGCGCGATGGGTTACAACGCGGATGCGGCCGCTTTCGAGGTGCGGCCAGACCTGGGCCTCGAGCTCGCGTGCGATGCGCGTCTTGAAGGCCGGCGGACGAGTGCGCAACGTCGAGCCGGTGTAAGTCAGGCGCTTCAACATCACCGGCATCAGATTGACCTCGACCTTGGAGCCGAGCGCGAAGGCGAGCTGGATGATGCGGCCGTCGTGGTTGGCGGCCTTGAAGTTGCGCTCAATGTTGGGGCCGCCGACGATGTCGAGAATGACATTGGCACCGCCTTCCTGGCGCACGATTTCCACGAAATCCTCGGTTTTGTAATCGATGACGCGGTTCGCACCCAGATCGCGGCAGATCGCGCAGCGCTCTGCCGGGCTGTCGGTGGCGATCACTTTGGCGCCGAAAGCCTTGCCGAGCTGGATGGCCGTGGTGCCTATGCCTCCCGCCCCGCCATGCACGAGAAAGGTCTCGCCCGCCTTGAGGCCTGCGCCCATGAACACATTGCTCCACACGGTAAAGAAGGTTTCGGGCAGACCCGCGGCGTCGGTGAGCGTCATGCCTTTGGGCACCGGCAGGCAGTGCTGCGCATCGACGGTGCAGTACTCGGCGTAGCCGCCGCCGTTGGTGAGCGCGATCAGTTGATCGCCTGTTTTCCAGCGTGTCACGCCGTCGCCCGCTGCCACGACTTCTCCGGACACTTCGAGCCCGAGCAGGTCGGGGGCGCCGGCAGGGGCCGGATACAGGCCTTTGCGCTGCATCAGGTCCGGGCCGTTGACGCCGGCGGCGGCGACCTTGATCAGCACTTCGCCGGCCTGCGGCCTGGGCAACGGGCGTTCGGCGAGCCTCAGCACTTCGGGTCCGCCGGGTCCGCTCATTTCGATGACTTTCATGGTTGCAGGCAGTTTGTTCATGTCTTCCTCGTTGTTCGTTTGCTGGTTATTTGCCGGTTTCCCGGTATAAACGTATGCGTTCCTTGAGGCCGGGCAGACTCACCGATTCAGCGAGCGCCGTCATGTCCGCGGCGCGGGTGTCGGTCACTGTGCGGCGGTGCAGGGCAGCAGCCGCGGCGGGCGTCAGCAGTTCGCAGCCGGCGCGCGCAGCCGCAATCAGTGTCGGCCACTCGGCCGGCGCCGCGATGCGCGTCATAAAATTTATGCCCAGCGCCTCGTCGGCATCGAAGGCGCGCGACGCGGACAGGATATCGCGCGCCTTGTCGGCACCGATGCGGGCGGCAAGCCGGCGCGTGCCGAGCACCACGCCGAAGCGCAGGCCAGGCATGCGGAAAGTCGCGCCCGGCGCGGCGATGCGCACGCCGCACACGGCGACCAGGTCGGCGCCGGCGCCGAAGACCCTGCCGTGCGCGCACACCAGGGTTTCGAACGGCGCGTGATGAAGTTGCTGCAGCAGGGTTTCGATGCGGATGAAGCGCAGCGCGAGATCGCCTTCGCTTTGTTCCTGATAGCCACTGAAGTCGAACCCGGCGCAGAAGTGCGTTCCCGCCCCGTCGAGGACCAGCAGCCGCGTGCCGTCGGTGTAGGCATAATCGACGGCGTTGAGCAGCGCCTCCACCAGCGACGCGGACAGCGCATTCGCTTTCTGCGGCCGGTTAAGCGTCAGATGCGTGAAGTGGCCTTCGTGTTTGCGGATCAGATCGTCGTTCATAAAGGCCGTGAATGCATGAATGCGTGAATGAGTGAATGCGTGAAATTCCTTCTCCCTTGTGCAAGGGGGAGGGTCGGTGAGGAGGTGTTCACTCCTTCGCTCATTGACGCATTCACTTGGCAAGCGTCGCGCGGACTTCCGCCGATCGGTCCCAGAAGTTGGGCATCGTGGGACTCGAATAGCCGGACACGAAATCCTTGGCGGCGCTGTTCGCGGCATCGAACACATGGCGTTTGACCGCGCCGATGTTCGCGCCATAGACGTGGATGCTGATCGAGACCTTGTCGTCCAAGGCGTTGGCCACCTCATGCACATCGCCTATGGTCGGCGAAATCCTGTCGACCTGTCCCGGCAGCAGCTTCTCCTGCGCGCCGGCGCGCATCGGCATACCGGGGGCGGCAAGCTCGAAGCGCCGGCACAGTTCCGCGCCGCGCATCATGCCGATCATGCCCCATACCGTGTGATCGTGCACCGGCGTCTTCTGTCCCGGTCCCCACACGAAGCTCACCACGGAAAAGCGCTCCAGCGGATCGCAGTACAGCAGATATTGCTGATAGTACTGCGGATGCGGCTGCGCGCAGGCATCGGGCAGCCAGTCGTCATGGCTGATGAGCGCGGCGAGCAGTTTGCCGCCCTGGTCCAGCATGCGCGGTTCATCGTTGCCGGCCTGCCCGA
>CAKKQX010000136.1 GCA_919902235.1 Burkholderiales bacterium | reverse complement strand
AAGAGGCGAGCATCCGGGCGGAGAAATACGGCGTCGGCGTTAGCGCCATCGCCAACGGCGGTCATGCCGGCGCGCTTGGCGTCTATCTCATTCCCGTTGCCGAGTCCGGCCTTGTCGGTATCGCCATATGCAACGGCCCTGCCGCGATTCCGCCCTGGGGTGGCAAACGTGCGTTGTACAGCACCAGTCCCATTGCGGTATGTTTCCCGCGCGCGCATTCAGACCCGGTTTCGATCGACCTTTCGCTCACTACGGTTGCGCGCGGCCGCGTCATGCTCGCGGCGCAAAAGGGCGAGTCCATACCGGAAGGCTGGGCGCTGGATCGGGAGGGCCGCCCCACCACGGACCCGCACGAAGTGCTGACCGGCGGCGGCACTCTTTTCCCGATCGGAGGGCTGAAGGGCTCAATGCTCGCCTTGATGGTCGAAGCGCTATGCACGTGCCTGACCGGCGCCTTGATCGGACCGGAAATCGACTCTTACTTCAGCGAGCGAGGCAACAAACCTCGCAGCGGACATCTTTTTTTGGTGTTGGACCCCAAAACCTTCGCGGGGCGTGATGCATTTCAGGACCGGCTGGAGAAAATCGTTACTTTGATGCTGGCGGAGAACGGCGTGCGGCTGCCCGGCGCGAGGCGGCACGCTGCCAGAACTGCGGCATTGCGGGATGGTATCGCGCTCCCGGCCGTCCTTTACGAAAAGCTTCAGGAGCTCGCGCAAAGTTCGGAACAGCCGCGCGCATGACGCAAATATCGTCGCGCTCGCCAGCGACCGGCGGCTGGACAGCGGGCTGCCGCAATTCGATATCAACGATCCGGCAGCGATCGCGGATTTCATCCTGAAATACGGCGAATCGGCCTGAGCAATCCGCGATGCAGGCCGATTCGGCGCGACTCATGAAACGCCCGGTTGCTTGGAATCGGCGGGCGCCGGGCGCATAATCATCACATGATTACAGTGCTTTATTTTGCCCGGCTGCGCGAGGCGCTGGGTACCGGCTCGGAACAGATGGCGTTGCCGGCAGGCGTGAACAATCTTGAGGATTTGCGCGCTTCGCTTGCCACCCGCGGCGGCGCATGGGCGCAGGAACTGGCGCAGGGCCAATCGATACGCGCCGCCGTGAACCAGGACATCGCGCAGGACGACACGCGCGTTGCCGACGGCGACGAAATCGCTTTCTTCCCGCCGGTCACCGGGGGATAGAAATCCGGGAAAATGATTGGCCGCCGATAAACGCAGATAA
>CAKKQX010000135.1 GCA_919902235.1 Burkholderiales bacterium | reverse complement strand
TAGGCGGCGACGCCGATCACGAACGCGAGTCCGATGTTCCAGATGGCGCAGGCCGCGGTGATCAGGCTCACGAAACGGTCGTTTTTGTTTTTCCCGAAGTCGCAGGAGCCGAGCGCGAGCTGGGCGCCGGTGAGAAACAGGATCACACCGAGCACCGGCGCCGGGAAAATCCTGAATATGGTCTCGACCGAACTGCTGAAGAACAGGGCGGCGATCAGGATCAGAACGCCGAGTATGATCAGCGCGCCGCCGGTGCGGGCGCCGAAGCGCACATGCCCGGCCATGCCGCCGGCGCCGTGGCACATCGGCACGCCGCCGACGATGGGGCTGAGCAGATTCATGATGCCGGTGGAGATCGCGACTTTTTTCTGCGTTACCGGGCGGTCGGGAAAGAGGCGGTTGTTTTCCTCGGTGACTGCCAGCACCGCGTTGCCCAATGTCAGCGGAATCTGCGGCAGCGCCAGGAATACCGCGCCTATCATGAATTCCTGCATGGTCATGCCGCCCGGCGCGAACGACGGCATTCTGAAGCTGGCGCTGATTGCGGCAAGTTCGGTCAGCAGCGAGCTGTCCTGCGCCACGGCCACCAATGCGCCGAAGATCAGCAGCAGAAACATCACCGGCACCACGCGGTTGGTGAGCAGCAGCATGGTGCCAAGCAGCGCCGCGCCGCCCAGCAGCCAGTTCCCGGACATCATTTTCACGCCTTCGAGCATGAAGCTGAAACCCAGCCCCATGACGATGCCGACGGCGACGGGGCGGCTCACGATATCGGCTGTTTTCCTGGCGGCCCCGCTGATGCCGAGCAGCAGCCAGATGATGCCGGTGACGATGCCGGCGCCGTAAACGGCGTTGGGCGTGATGGTGATGGTTTGCGCCGCCTGCGTGGTGGCGACGGCGCCGATGGCTTTCATCGGCTGGACCGGGAACGGAGTTTTGTAATAGAGCCCGGAAACGATTTTTGCGATGCCGAAGGCGAGCAGGATGCCGTAAGGATCCATTTTCAGCAGGCTGATGTACGCCACGGTGAACGGAATCAGCGTGCCCATGTCGCCGAACGCGCCCGCCCATTCCAGGCGGTCGTAGCGGTTGCGCGCTGCAGGCGATTGCGTTGCGGTCGCGTGATGGTGTTCGGCCATGGGTCTATGCGGTCAGCAGGAGCTTGAAGCCGGCCATGGTCATCACGACTGCCAGCGTGATCAGCAATCCCCGTTGCTGCAGTTTCTGCAGTCCCAGCCAGGTGCCGAGCATGGCGCCGCACAGGGCGCTCACCGTGAAAAACGCAAGCTCAACCGACACCATCTGTGCGGTGAACGAACCGGCGAGCAGGGCCACGCTTGAATTTACCAAAATGAAAGGGGCGGCGATGCCGGCCGTGGTCTTGGGGCCGGCCCAACCGAGAAAAAGAATGAGGGGGCTGAGGAAAATGCCGCCGCCGGTGCCGGTGAGGCCGGAGATGAGGCCGATAACGGCGCCGATGAATATGGCCGGCAGCTTTTTGACGCGTATCACGCCTTCTTCCATAACCGCATGCGAACCGAACGCGCGCCACACCAGGTAAAGGGCGGAAAACAGCAGCACCGTCCCGACTGCGGCGTAATAGCTGTCGCGCGGAAGATTCTGCATGCCGCCCAGCGCGGCCAGTGGAATCGATCCCGCCAGAAACGGCCACAGTCCCGGCCATGAGAAGAAACGCGCTCTGCGGAAGCGATAGACCGTGAGCGATGCCACAAGAATATTGAGCATGAGAGCGGTCGGACGCATGACCAGCGGGGCAATGCCAACCAGCGCCATGACCGCGAGATAGCCGGACGCGCCGGCATGGCCTACCGTGGTATAAAGCGTGGCGACGCCGAAAAACAGCACGCACAGCAAAACAATATCCTGCAGTTCCATGAGGTAAACGATATCACATGCGGCAACATGGATTACGCGACGTCCTGATAAAATAAGCGAACGTCAATCCTGAGTAATCTGAGTAATCTGAGTAATCCTGTAAATCCTGTCCATTATTTCGGTATCTCAATCAGATGAAAATATTCGGTTTTGCCGGCTTCTCCGGCAGCGGCAAGACAACGCTGATCGAAAAGCTGATTCCGCTGCTGACGGGGCACGGCCTCAAGGTGTCGCTGATCAAGCACGCGCATCATACGTTCGACGTCGACGAGCCGGGCAAGGATTCGTACCGTCACCGCAAGGCGGGCTGTTCCGAGGTGCTGGTGACCTCATCGCGGCGCTGGGCGCTGATGCACGAACTGCGCGGCGCGCCGGAACCGGGACTGGCGGAACACATCAAGCACATGTCGCCCTGCGATCTGCTGCTGGTCGAGGGCTTCAAGCACGAGCCCATTCCCAAAATCGAAGTCTGCCGCGCCGAGATCGGCGAACCGCTGCTGCATCCGCATGACGCAAATATCGTCGCGCTCGCCAGCGACCGGCGGCTGGACAGCGGGCT
>CAKKQX010000134.1 GCA_919902235.1 Burkholderiales bacterium | reverse complement strand
GGGTCGGGGAGAGAGATTGAGCGTTCCGACTGTCATCCATTATGAAACGCTCAATAGTCGCCGCGTATGCCCGTTTCCTTGATGACCCTGGTCCATTTGGCGAGCTCGGCTTTGACATGGGCGACAAATTGCTCGCGGCTGCTGCCCACCGCTTCGGCGCCGTCGGAGGCAAAGCGCCTGGCGAGATCCGGGTGCTGCGCGGCGCTGACGACTTCCTTGTTGAGCCGGTCAACGACGGCGCGCGGGGTTTTCGCCGGCGCGAACACGCCGTACCACTGCGTCACCGCGTAGCCCCTGACTCCAGATTCGGCGATGGTCGGCAGATCCGGCTGGGTTTTGGCGCGAGTTGCGCCGCTGACGGCAAGCGCGCGCAGGCGCTGGGCGCGGATATGCGGCTGCGCGGAGACGATGCTCGCGAAAATCATCTGCACGTTGCCGGCGAGAACATCGGGATAGGCGGCGCCTATGCCCTTGTACGGCACATGCACGGTTTTGATTCCGGCGGCGATATTGAACAGCTCGGAAGCCAGATGAATCAGGCTGCCCTGCCCGGCGGAGGCGTAATTGAGTTTGCCGGGATTGGTCTTCGCGTAAGCGACCAGTTCCTGCACCGATTTGACCGGCAGCGCGGGATTCACCACCAGCACGTAGGGCTGGGTGGTGACCTGGGATACCGGAATGAAGTCGCGCAGCAGTTCGTAGCGCGAGCGGTACATCAGGGGATGGATCACCGCGGTTGCGCTCATCATGATGATGGTGTGGCCGTCGGGCGCGGACTGCAGCATCAGGTCGGCGCCCACGCTGCCCCCGCCGCCGCCGCGGTTATCCACGACAACGCTCTGCCCGATCTGGTCCGACAGCTTGAGCGCGAGTGCGCGCGTGACGGTATCCATGCCGCCGCCGGCGGCGAGCGGTACGATGAAGCGGATCGGCCGGTTCGGATAGGCTTGCTTCGATTCCTGGGCCTGCGCCGTTAGCGCACCCAGCATCAACAAGCCGCATATCAATCGTGCTGCAGTCATGTTCTCCTCCCCGTTTTAAGCCGCTTTTGTCGTGATGCGGACCTGGAAAGATGCTATTGCTTTGTCAGCAGGCGCGCAAGCTGCGATGCGTCGTCGAGTGTCTCCAGGCCCAGCATGGCGTCGCGCAGCTGCCCGACCTGGGCTTTGGGCAGGACTTTGAGCGCCAGCTTCTCGTATTTCGCGATGATCTCGGCGTCGGTCGCGAATTTTTTCTCGCTGCCGCGTGCGGCTTCGACGCTGCGCTTCATCACGCTGCCGTCGTTGAGGTGCGCCTCGACGTGCACCTTGTGCCGGTACTTGGCGCCGAGCGCGGTGATGGCCGGATCGTGGATCACCTCGACTTTTTCGGCGAGCGCCATGCGCGCCGGGTCGGCGACCTTGTCTTCGGTGAACTGGTCGACGAAGCAGTCGCCGTCGAGCAGCCAGGTCGCGATGCAGTACGGCATGTTGAGTTGCGCCGAGGTGAGGCCTTGCGGCACGTATTTCCAGCCGACGTGGTTGACCGTCACTTCCGAACCGTGCACGACGATTTTTTTCACGTCCTTGGCGCCGAACGCGCGCTCGGACTGCATGTCGCGGATCGCGTCCAGCGTGGTGTGGTTGGTGCCGACGCAGGCGTAGAACTTGAGCGCGACGCCCATGGTCTGCCAGGTGTCGCCGAGGCCGGCGGTGAGTTCGGCCAGATTGAAGCGGTCGGTCGATTGCGACAGCGTGGTGCAGAAGCCGCCGTATTCGCTTTCCAGCACGTTGACGATGCCGGTGAAGCCGGATTCGGCGAACAGTGCGCCGTAGAGTCCGGACTGCGACGAGCGGCCGGCGTGCATGCGCTTTACCATGGCGCCGAACTGCGCCGCCATCAGTCCCGCCGCCTGGGTGCCGGCGATGCCGAGCGCGTGCACGGTCTTGTCGGTGTCGAGCCGGAGGCCGCGCGCTGCGCCCGCGGCGGCGGAAAACACGCCCAGCGTCGCCCCGGAATGCCAGCCCGAGGCGATGTGCGAGGGCCCCATGCACCGGCCCACACGCGGGCCGATTTCGTAGCCTGCGACCGCCGCGGCCAGGAATTCCCTGCCGCTCATGCCGGATTTTAGCTCCGTCAGGGGGATCAACGCCGGCAGCACCACCGCGCCGACATGCAGCACGCCGGCGCGGTGCACGTCGTCGAGTTCGAAACCCTGAACCTGGGTGCCATTGACCAGCGCGGCGTGCGGCGCGGAGAGTTTTTTAGCTGTGCCCCAGATGCCGCAGGTGCGGGTCGCGTCCAGCGCAGAGAGCTTGTCCTGCAGAATACGGCTCCACTCGAGATCAGCGCCATACAGCGCGCAGCCCAGCGAATCGAGCATCAGCAGCTTGATGCGGTGCTTCACCTCGTCGGGGATGGCATCGTACTGCAGGCCGGACACGAATTGCGCGATACCGCGGGTGTAGGGGTTGTTTGTCGTCGATGCGTGGCTCATTGATTTCCAGATGCGTGATGAGTGATGGGTGCGGTCGAAGATTATTCTGTATGTCTTGGCGTCTTGGGGGGCTAATTTTTAGCCGCTTTACCGGCACCGGCGCCGGCCATGCGCCCGAACACCGCGCCCGACACCAGACCGGTGCCGCTCGGGTAATTGAAGTAAAACAGCCCGCCCACCATCTCGCCGGCGCAGTACAGGCCGGGAATCGGAAGGTGGTTCGAATCAAGCACCTGGCCGCTGTCCTTGGCTATGCGCAGCCCGCCGAAGGTGAAGGTGATGCCGCAGGTCGTGGCATAGGCATCGAACGGCGGCGTGTCGAGCGCCTGCGCCCAATTTGATTTCGGCGGTTCTATGCCGACCGTGCCCTTGCCATCCTTGATCACATGGTTGAACGGCACGTCTTTTTTCACCGCCGCGTTGTATTCGCGCGCGGTCTTCAGGAACTGCCCGGCGTTGACGCCCTCCAGCTTGAGCGCGAGTTCCTCCAACGAATTGGCGCTGACCTTGGTCACGAATTTGATGCGGTATTCCGAGCGCAGCAGCTTGGTCACCTTGGCGTCGAACACCTGCCACGCGAACTGGCCCGGCTGCTTGAGCACCTCGCCGCCGTATTTGGCGTAGGTGAAGGAGTGGAAATCGATGCCTTCGTCGACAAAGCGTTTGCCCTCGGCGTTGATCAGCAGGCCGAAGATGTAGCTGTGTTTCTGGAACTGGTCGCCGACGTTGACGTCGCCGTACTCCGGCGCGTAGCGGTCCCAGCCAGTGGCGTGGCAGCCCGACCAGTTGCCGTAGGGCGCGGCGCCGATGTCGAGCGCCATCTTGATGCCGTCGCCGACGTTGAAGCGCGTGCCGCGCACCTTCGCCAGTTCCCAGCCCGGGCCGAGGTAACGCGCGCGCATTTCGGGATTGGCTTCGAAGCCGCCGCAGGCGAGCACTACGGACTTCGCCTTGATGTCGAATGCCTTGCCCTTCTGGCGCACGCGCACGCCGCTGACCGTCGCACCGTCGTAAATCAGCTGGATGGCGCGGGTTTCGTAGAACACCTCGATGCCGGCTTTTTGCACGGCCTTGTCGAGGAACTGCACCAACCCGGCGCCGCCGCCCGACACCTCGATCGGCATGTTGCCGAAGAACTTGCGCTTGCCGTCGACGAGGGCGGACTGGCGCCCCCAGTTGGGGATGAAGCGCACGCCCTTGGTGCGCAGCCACACCATGGCCTCCAGGCTCTCGTTGACGAGAATTTCCGACAGGTCGGGATCGGTGCGGTAGCTGGTGAGCTGATAAATCTTGTCGAGGAATTCCTCGCGGGTGTTGGTGCCGAAGTCGCTGCCGGCGATTTCCTCATCGGTGATGTCGGTGACGCGCTTGAGGTCGTCCACGGTGGCGTAGGCAAAACGCATCACGCCGCCGGCGAAGCGGGTGTTGCCGCCCGATTCATCCTCGGTGGCCGCTTCCAGCACGGCGACCTTCGCACCCTGTTCCTGTGCCGAGAGCGCGGCGCACAGCGCGGCGTTGCCCTTGCCGACTACAACAACATCGTATTCCTGCATCTGCTTCAGTTCCTTCGGTGAGCGCCCGGGCCGGTGGGATGCGGCAGCGCGAATGTTAGATAAAAACGCGCATTCTACCGCATCACTGCAGCCCGCAAGCCTGTGTAAGGCACGCGGACCACGATGCGGAATTGCCGCTCAGGCGGCGGCGCGGCGCGTGCGGGCGGAGCCGTCCATGGTCTGGGTGATCGCGCGCACGTCCTGCAGATTTTCGAAATCTTGGATGGCGGCATAAGCGGCTGTTACCGCGTCCCGCGGCAGTATGCGAACCGCGCAGTTTTCAAATTTCTGTTTCAGCAGTTCCGACGGCAGCGGATTATCAGAAGTGCGGCCGTACGGCTGTTCGACTTTGGCCGACAGCGTTGCGCCGCCATGCAGCGTGACTTTGACTTCGGCGCCGAAATGGTTGTCGGCCGGGAACTGCGCGGTGGTGTAGGGCGCGGCATGCACGCGCGTCGTGACCGCCCGCACCGCGGGATCGCGGTAGGCCTCGCCCTCGAAATGCTCGATCGCGACCTTGCCGTCGGTGAGCGCGCGCGCCAGGCAGTACTGCACGCTGAACTTGGCGTCCATGGTGCTTTGCGGATCGGGGCGGTTGGTATGTTCCAGCCGGCGCGCGTGGGTCCAGGAATCGATGCGTTCGACCTGTTCGGGTTTCAGCTCGTGCTCGCGCACCAGTTTCAACATGGCGTCGATCGCCGGATGCGTGCTGCCGCAGCACGGGTACTGCTTGATCGCAATGCCGGGTTTGACGATATCGAAGGGCTGGCCCCAGGCCGGCAGTATCAAGGCCGCATCGTAATTGCCCGCGCCGTTGAACACTTCAAAATAACCTTGCTTGTGTTCGAACGCCAGCGCGCCGGCCGTATAGCCGCCGCGCGCGAGCAGCGCGGCGAACAGGCCGCTGCGCGCGCAATGTCCGACGTGCAACGGTTTGACCATGGTGCCGAAGTTGGACTTGATGCCCGCAGCGAGCGAGGCGGCGATCGACAGCGCCGTGGCGGTTTGTTCGTCGCTGAGACGCATCAGGCGCGCGCAGGCCGCCGCGGCGCCGAACACGCCTATGGTGGTGGTGGGATGCCAACCGCGGGTGTACTGATGGAAATTTACACCCATTGAAATCTTGCATTCGGTTTCGAAGCCCGCGACATAGGCGGCAATGAAATCATGGCCGCTGGCGCCGATGTCGTCTGCGAGTGCGAACAGCGCCGGCAGGATGGGCGCCGAGGGATGGCCGCCCAGCGTGTTGTTGCAATCGTCGAAGTCGAGCGCATGCGATGCGGTGCCGTTGACCAGCGCGGCGTCGAGCGCGCTCACGCGGCTGTTGGCACCGAACACGAGGCTGCGGCCGCTGCCCGGGGCCAGCACGCCGGCGACGATGGTCGCCGACGGGTCGGTGCTGCCGGCGAGCGTGACGCCCACGGTGTCGAGTATGCCCACCTTGGCCCAATTCACCGCCTCGGGCGGCAGGGCTTCGTAATGGAGCGCATTGATGCGTCGGGCCAGTTCAAGGGCGAGTGACATGGAATTCTCCCGTGTTGCTGCTTTATTCGGCGCGAATACCGGCTTCCTGGATAAGCTTGCGCCATTTGGCGACTTCGTTCCTGATGTGGACGCTGAATTGCTCGGGTGTCGAGCCCACTGGTTCCGAACCGTCGGCCGACATGCGTTCCTTCACCTCCGGGGATTGCAGGATGCGGACGATTTCCTGGTTGAGTTTGGCTACGATGGCCGGTGGCGTTTTTGCGGGTGCGACCACGCCGTACCAGCCGGCGACTTCGTAGCCGGGGATGCCTGCTTCCTGCATGGTGGGCAGCAGCGGTGCCGCAGGCGAGCGCTTCGCCGTGGTGACGCCCAATGCGCGTAGCTTGCCGCTCTTGAGATGGCTTTGCGCCTGCAGCAGGGTCGAGTACAGCATCTGGATCTGGCCTGCGATCACATCGATCATCGCCGGATTTCCGCCCTTGTAGGGGATGTGAACAATATTAATCCCGGCCAGCGAACCGAGCAGAGCGCCGGAGAGGTGGCTCAGGCCGCCGGTGCCGGAAGAGCCGTAATTAAGCGCACCCGGCTTGGCGCGGGCGAGCGCAATCAGTTCCTTCATCGATTTTACCGGCAGCGAGGGATGCACCACCAGAGCGTAGGGTTGGGTGGTCGCCTGGGTGATCGGGGCAAGATCCTGCGCCAAGTCATAGCTCAATTTTTTCATCAGGCTGGGGTTGACCGAATGACTGGATGAGATCATGCCGAAGGTGTAGCCATCCGGCGGCGCCTTGGCAATGAGATCGGCGCCTATGGTGCCATTGGCTCCGGGGCGGTTGTCGGCGATCACTTGCTGGCCCCAGCGTTCCGTCAGCTTTTGCGCGATGGTGCGTGCGGTAATGTCGGTGCCGCCGCCGGGTGCGAACGGCACAATGAGGCGGAGCGGCTTGGCGGGATAGTCGGACGCCGCGCCGCTCTGGGCAAAACAGCTTGTCGTCGCCAGTGCGCTGCTGACGATCGTTATCGCGGTTGCCTGCCAGAACCGCGGTGCGCGCGTGGATTGCCGCATGATTTGCTCTCTTGATTATGATTATCGGACCGAGCCCGTCATTTTACCTTGTCGGCGTCAGGGGATATCGATATCCATCAGCGGGGCATATTGTTGCCCGCCATGGCCGTCGCTGTCGAGCAGGTCGCCCTGCGGGCTGGGACGGGGTATCGAAGCCTTGATCGCGAGCGCATTGTCGCAGTAAAAAAATTTAACCTGTGCCGCGGGCAGCCCGTAACAGGCGGCAACCGTTTCCCGGGCGAGCGCCCCCGAATCCCTGACGCGTTGGTAACTTGGCGCATCGTCGAACATGATGTCGAAGGTGAGTTCGAATGGCCCCGCGTTCTTGCTGCGGATCAGCCGTGCCAGCGCCGACAGTTTCGTCATGCTGCATCTTCCTTCACTTGCGCTCCCGCCACCGAGAACAACTGCATCGGGAACATCTCGCAGGGGTCGTCGGGTTCGACCACGTGGTTCACGTTGAAGCGGTAGACCGCGCCGCGTTCAAGATGAGCCGGATTGTAGGGGCAGGCGAGCGCGGTGATCAGCCCGCCCCATTCGGGTATCGGCAGGTGCAGGCCCTGATGCCGGATGATGCCGGCGATCGAACTCGCGGTTTCCTGGGTCGGCGCGGTCACTTCTA
>CAKKQX010000133.1 GCA_919902235.1 Burkholderiales bacterium | reverse complement strand
GCGGGGATAGGATTTGAACCTATGACCTTCGGGTTATGAGCCCGACGAGCTGCCAGACTGCTCCACCCCGCGCCAGATATGCATTTAGTCATGCATCAACCAAGACCGCGATTATAGCAGTGTGTTTTTCATGAAGTCAAACTTGTTTTAAAAAATTTATCTGCCCACGACGTTTATTTCGTTGCCCACTCAGTTGCCGGCCAACATTTATCGTGAGCATGCCACGTCTTCACTCTCAAACGCGCAGCGCGGCGAGTGAATTTGCCGGGGACGAGGCGTCTGTGGCTGGCAAATTAATTAAATAATCGAACTACGCAGGCAGGCTGAAATTTGACTGCGGCCGATAACTGGGAGCGGTGCGCCGTAGTAGCCGCCGATGGGAAAGGCCGGAAACAGGAAAAGGAAGCGCAGGGCATCAACCCGGCATCAGACCCCGCACCACCTTGCCACAAAGTTGCTTTAGCCGCGCACCTCGCGGTCTATCCTAAAATCTTGGCGGGGTAATTGCGGCGTGCAATCGCCATGTCAATTTCATTTAGAATCAACGCCCTGGCGCAGGAACCAGATGTTTACGGTTGCGAAACCAGGCTTCCAGACGCGCCATGCTGACATAGAACGTCGGCGTGACATAGAGCGTGAGCATTTGCGAAAAAACGAGCCCGCCGACCACAGCGATGCCGAGCGGCCGGCGCATCTCGGATCCGGTACCGGTGCCCAACGCAAGCGGCAGCGTGGCGCAAATCGCCGCGAGCGTCGTCATCATGATCGGGCGGAAGCGGATCAGTGAGGCCTCGACGATGGCCTCCTGCGGCGACAGCCCTTTTTCTCTTTGCAACTGTATCGCGAAGTCGACCATCATGATGCCGTTCTTCTTGACCAGGCCCACGAGTAAAATAATGCCGACGAAACTGAAGATGTTGAGCTCCATGTTGAACATCCACAGCATCATCAGCGCACCGAATCCCGCAAATGGCAGCGCCGTGAGAATAGTGACCGGGTGCGCGTAGTTCTCGTAGAGAATCGCCAGCACCATATAGATAACCAGGATGGTGATGAGCAGAAGTATTGGCAGCGTGCGAAAAGCATCCTGGAACGCCTTGGCGCTGCCAGCCATGACGGTGGTGATTCCGGCCGGCAACGTTTCGCGCGCCAGCGCCTGCACCCCGGTAACGGCGTCCCCGATCGACACGCCCGGCGCCAGGTTGAACGAAAGCACCACCGACGAGAGTTGGCCATAGTGGCTCACCGAAACCGGACCCACCCCCATATTGATATCCGCAACGGCATGAATCGGCACCATGCGACCCGTGTTAGACTGCACGAAAAGTGACCGTAACGCATTGATATCACGCTGAAAACGTGGATCGAGCTCGAGCAGAACGTCGTACTGGTCGGTGGCGCCGTAAAGCGTGCTGATGCGGCGGCCGCCGTAAGCGTTGTACAGCGTTGCCTCGATCTGCTGCGGCGATACCCCAAGCGCCGCCGCACGTTCGCGCAGGATGCTGATCTGGATCTCGGGATTGCGCAGTTCGAGATTGGTGCTGACCTCCCGGACCAACTCCGATTCCCGCAGCCGGCCCTCCAGTTCCTGGGCCGAGGGGTAGAGCACCTTGAGATCGGTGCCCTGCACCACCATCTGATAATCGGCGTTGCCAATCAAGCCGCCGATGTTGATCGATGGCGGATTGCTCATGAAGACCTGCAGCCCCTTCGAGCCTCCCGCAAACTCGCGCCGCAGCTGCTGAATCACCTGATCGGCGCCGAGCTTGCGTTCATCGCGCGATTTCAAGCGGATAATCACGCGCCCGACGTTGTCGCCTACGACACCGCCGGTCGCCTGACCTGCTGTCGACATCACTGCCTCGACGTCGGGATGATTGCGCACCACCGACACGACGGAGCGTACCCGCTGCTCCATCTGCGAAAACGTCACCCCCTCCGGTGCGCGTACGTTGCTGAATATAACGCCGGTATCCTGGCGCGGTATGAACCCATGGGGAACCAGCTTGTATATGACCACGGTAAGAACCAGAAACGACACCGAGGCGATCAACATGAAGCCGCGATGGCGCATGGTCCAGCGCAGGGTCGTGCCGTACAAATCCCGCATCGCGTCGAAGGCGCGCTCGAACATCTGATAGACCCGTCCGTGCTCGTGAGTCGGACGCAGCATGAGGCTGCACATCATCGGCGTCATCGACAGCGAGATGGCGCCGGAGATCAGCACCGCAAGGCCAACGGTAACCGCAAACTCGCGAAACAGCCGTCCGAGCAGTCCTTCCATGAACAGGATCGGGATGAATACTGCTGCGAGCGAGACGGTCATCGACAGCACGGTGAATGCAATTTCCTTCGACCCGTCCAGCGCCGCACGCATACGGTCTTTGCCCATCTCCATGTGCCGTGTGATGTTCTCCAGCACCACGATGGCATCGTCAACGACGAAGCCCACGGCAAGGATGATCGCCATCAGCGAGAGATTGTTGAGGCTGAAGCCCAGAAGGTACATCGCACCAAAGGTGCCGATCACCGAGGTCGGCAGGACGAGCGCGGTGATCAGTGTCGAGCGCGCATTGCGCAGAAACGCGAGTATGACCAGCACCACCAGAATCACCGACAGCACAAGGTGGAACTCGACTTCGTTGATCGAGGACTGGATGAACTCGGCTCTGTCGTTGACCACGTTGATGCGCACGCCAGCCGGCGCTTCGCGCTCGATGTCGGCGAACAGCGCCCGGATTTTCTTCACCACCTCGACCGTGTTGGCACCCGGCTGACGGTAGATCGCGAGAATGATGGCCCGGTTCTCGTTCAACCAGCTCTTGACATTCATGTTCTCAATGCTGTCCTCGGCGCGCCCGATGTCCGACAGCCGCACCGCCATGCCATCCTGGTAAGCAACAATGAGGTCGTTGAAATTGCGCGCGCGCTCGAGTTTGGCCGACGACTTGACCGTGAAATTGCGGGCGGCGCCCTGCAGCACTCCCGAGGGCAGGTTGCTGTTGGCGTTCTGGATCGCGCTCACCACCTTGTCGAGCCCCAGTCCCTTCTTCGAAAGGGCTTCCGGATCCAGAAAGATCCTCACCGCGAACTTCTGCGAGCCGAAGACCACCACCTGCGCCACCCCGTTGATCATCGACAGCCTCTGCGCAACCTGGGTGTTGGCGAATTCGTCGAGTTGCTGCAGCGGGAGCGTCTCGGCACTCAACGTGAGGAACAGTATCGGGCTGTCCGCGGGATTCACCTTGCGCAGCGTGGGCGGATCAATGTCGGCCGGCAGCCGGCGCATCGCCTGCGAGATGGCGGTCTGCACGTCCTGCGCCGCCGAATCGATGTCGCGTTCCAGGCTGAACTGCAGCGTCACCCGCGCGCGCCCGGTGGTATTGGTCGAGTTCATGGACTCGACCCCGGAGATCTGGCTGAACTGGCGCTCGAGCGGCGTGGCAACTGTCGATGCCATTACTTCCGGATTCGCTCCGCGCAGTTCGGCGGTGACCTGGATCGTCGGGAAGTCAACGTTTGGCAGCTCGTTGACCGGCAATACCCGGAACGCGAACAAACCGAAGAGCAGCACTGCGGAGACCAGCACCGTGGTGGCGACCGGCCGTTCGATGAAGATTTTCGAAAGATTCATGGTGGCGGCTCCTAGGATTTCGCGTCGGACTTAACTTCGCCTTTCTTGCCTTTGCCCTTTTCTCCCCCACCTTCGACTTTCGCATCGGGATTTTCGCCTTCGCCCATCTCTGCTTTGGCATCGGTCTTCTTGCCTTTGCCTTTGCCCTTGCCTTTGCCCTTCGTCGGCTCGCCTTCGGCGCTCGCCAGCCGTACCGTCGCACCCGCCTGGAGCGCCTGCGGAATCTCGGTGATGACCTGGTTGCCCGGCTCAATGCCTGAGGCAATTACGACGTCGTTGCCGATCTGACGCGCGACCTTGACGGGCTGCACGCGCACCTTGCTCTCGTCGTCAATCAGATACACAAACGGCCCTTCCTGGCCCGGCTGCACTGCGGCTTCAGGCACCACCACGGCATTGGGTTCGATTCTCAGCACGATACGCACGTTCGCGAACTGACCCGGCCAGAGCGCCTCCTTGCCGTTGTCCACGCTCGTCTTAAGCAGCACCGTTCCGGTCTGGGGCGTGATCGTATTGTCGATAAATACCAGCTTGCCATTCGCCACCGGCAGCCCGGCGCGGTCCGACAGGATCTCGATGCGCATATCCTTTTCGTTTTGATTACGGCGTAATTCCTCCAGTTGTCGTTCGGGAATGCTGAACGCTACGAGTATCGGGTTCATGCTGTTGATGGTGACCAGCGGCGCACCGCTCCCACCCACGGGGACCAGGTTACCCGGCTTGACGGCGAGCGTACCGGTGCGACCGGCGATTGGCGCCCTGATACTGGCAAATTCGAGCTGAATCCGCACCTGCTCGACTGTAGCCTGATCTGCCTGCACCGCGGCCTCCAGTGACTTGGCGGAGGTCACCGCGACGTCGTACTCCTGGCGCGTGATGAATTCGCGCTTCAGCAGCGGCGCCAGCCGTTCCTCCTGCGCCCGCGCATTCTCGAGCTGGGCCTTGTTCCGTGCCATTGCTGCAACTGCTTGATTATATTGTGCTTTAAAAGTTCTCGGGTCGATCTGAAACAAGACCTGCCCGGCCTTGACCATGTCGCCTTCCTTGAACTGCACGGACTGCAGCACGCCACTTACCTGCGCACGGACCTGCACGCTATGCTCGGACTCGACTGTGCCGACTGCCTCGATCAATACCGGCATCGGCTTTGCCACCGCGCGCGTCGCTTTGACCATCAGCGGTCCGCCGCCACCCTTGCCTTTACCTTTGCCCTTGGTCTGCTTCTCTGCCGCAGCGCCGCTTGCCGGCTGCTGCCAGTACCAGTATCCCCCGCCCACTACCGCACCGATCGCCAGAAACACCAGCAGCATTGTCAAACGCTTCATTTTGTCTCACTTGTCACGGCTGGAATATTGTTCATGCCTATGGAGTAATTAAGCCGCGCCAGCGCGGTATACCAGTCCAGATACGACTGAATACGCTGCACACGCGCGTTGGATTCATCCTGCTGCGCCGTAATCAGATCAAGGATACTGCCAAATCCGGCCTGATAGCGCGCCAGCGTCGCCTGCGCAGTCTGCTCCGCTGATTTCACCTGCGCTTCAGTGCTCGTAGTACCGCTCGCCGCAGTTTGCAGATCATAGTACGACTGCCACACATCGAGTTGCGTTTGACGATAGAGCAAGTCGCGCGCCGCCTCGGCCTGGGCCGCCTGCGCTTCCGCCTGGCGTACCGAATAAGTATCCCGGAAACCGGTAAACAGCGGGATGCGCAGGCTTAATCCCAAGTTGTAACTGTTCCCGCTCGGGCGGTCGTCCCAGAACGACGTGCGCGAGGCGAGGCCCGCGACCTCGATCGAGGGCAGCCCGGCGTTTGCCGTTGCATTCGCTGCCGCCCGGGAGGCGCGGGCCTGCGCTTCGGCCGCCACCAGATCCGGTCGCGTCGCTTTTGCCTGTTCCAACAATTCGTTCAGCGAGGCGGTGATTTCGCGTATTTGCGGCGATTCGGACAGGGCCTGAACTCTCAACGTGCCCGCCACCGGCAATCCGACCGCGTTCGCAAGCTGCCCTTTCGCCTTCTCGAAATCACCGCGACTGCGCGTCAGGTTCAACCGGGACTGGGCAACCTGGGTTTCTCCACGATACACATCGGCGACCGTGGCCAGTCCTGATTCCCGGCGTTTCTGCGCCGCCTCCAGCACAGTCAGGTTATTCTTCAGCGATTGTTCATTCACCCGCACCAGCGCTTCCACGCCGATAAGCTGATAGTACGCCTGCTCCACCAGCAGCACGACATCCTGCAGGACGCGGTTCTGGGCGAGATTCGATGCCAGCAGTCGGTATTCGGCGGCCTGGATCTGACTGGAGCGCACACCGAAATCGAACAGTACGTAACCCAGGCTGAGCGAAGGCCCGTAGCGAGTTTGCCAGGACGAAACCGTGCCTGTTGTCGCCGAAATCGGCTGGACGCGCGTAAGACCGTAACTGGCCGTGATTTGCGGCAGCAGATCCGCCCGCTCTACCCCTACCCCCGCCGCAGCTGCCCGCGCTCCATACCAAGCCTGCCGGGTTTTCGGGTTATTGCGCAGTGCGAACTCGGTAAGTTCAGCCAGCGACAGCGGCGCAGCATGGCTGGGCTGTGCCGGCGATGCAGGCGCCGTGACCGCCGGTAGCGGTCGCGATGACTCCCATCGCATGCCCGGAGCCGGCACTGTCTTGGATTCGGTATCGAAGGGATCATGCTGCCAGTATTGGGACCACGCACTCGGCGCCACCATACTGCAGCCCACTAACGCGATCAGCGCGAGCCATAACCTGCTGTATCTCTGCATGTCTTAAAAGCTTAACAATCCGGAATTAAATATTGATCGCAAAAAAACACCGTCGCATTACTGGTCTTATGCTTATCTGGCCTTACGCCAACCTTACGCCGGCGAAGAAAGCAGCTCTGGCAGCAAACAGCATCACCCGCTCATGCTCCGGGCTTACGGCGAGCACCGCCCGCGACCGCGCATAAACTTTCTTATCCGCAAATAAAATATATGGATAAGGATAGCACGGGCTTCATGCTACTCTTGCACGTCGAAAAAACACCATAATTAGTTGTTCTGGAGCACTTTTGTGCCAAATCTAGTAAATCCTCACGGAGGGGGAAAGCTAAAACCGCTGTTGCTCGAAGGTGCCGCCTTGAACGAGGCGCTGCAGCGCGCCCGGTCTTTGCCGAAAATCAAGCTCAGCTCGCGTGAAAAAGGCGACCTGATCATGCTGGGTATCGGCGGTTTTACGCCCCTTGACGGTTTCATGACCCACGCCGACTGGAAAGGCGTGTGCGACGATTTCAGAATGGCCGGCGGCCTGTTCTGGCCGATTCCCATTACGCTTTCCTGTACCCGGCAGGACGCCGAGCCGCTTAAGTCCGGCAGTGAAATTGCCTTGGTTGACGATGAGTCGAACGACATTCTCGCCATCATGAAAATTGCCGAGAAATATGCCATCGACAAGGCTCACGAGTGCAAATCGGTTTTCAAGACCACTGACGCTGAACATCCTGGCGTGAAAATGGTCATGGCGCAGGGCGACATCAATCTTGCCGGACCCGTGCAGGTGCTTTCACAGGGCGGCTTTCCTGAAAAATACGGTGCCTTCTACATGACACCGGCGCAGACGCGCGCGGCATTCGCAGCCAACGGCTGGTCGACCGTAGCTGCATTCCAGACCCGCAACCCGATGCACCGTTCCCATGAGTACCTGGCAAAAGTCGCGATCGAAGTGTGCGACGGCGTGCTGGTGCATTCCCTGCTGGGCAATCTCAAGCCGGGCGATATTCCCGCCGATGTGCGCACCCGCGCGATCAGCGTGCTGATCGAAAAATACTTTGCCCGGAAAACCGTCGTGCAATCAGGCTACCCGCTCGACATGCGCTACGCCGGCCCGCGCGAAGCGCTATTGCACGCCCTTTTCCGCCAGAACTACGGCTGCTCGCACCAGATCGTGGGCCGCGACCACGCCGGCGTCGGCAGCTATTACGGCCCGTTTGACGCGCACCATATCTTCGATGAGATTCCCAGCGACGCGCTGGAAACCCGGCCGCTCAAGATCGACTGGACGTTCTGGTGCTACCAGTGCGGCGGCATGGCTTCTGCCCGCACCTGCCCCCATGATGAAGAAAACCGTCTGCTGGTGTCCGGGACCAAGCTGCGCAAATGGCTGTCCGACGGTGATGCGGTCCCCGCCGAATTCAGTCGCCCGGAAGTGCTGGAAATCCTGCGTGCCTACTACGCCAGCATCGATGCGAAAGACAAGATCGAGGTCAAGCTCTCCGGCCACTCCGCGCGCTGACGGCACTGCCGGCACTGCCGTTGGCACTGCCGTTTGAACGACCCCGCCCGATAAAAAAGCCGCCCGTAAAGGCGGCTTTTTTGCGACTCCCGGTCTGCGATGTCAGTCGATGATGTGGTAGACCGGCGCCTTTTCCATGTCCCACTTGCCGGAATTCCGGTCGTAGCGGGACAAGGTGAAGCAATGCCAATTCTCATCATCCAGCTTCATGTGATCACCCCGGTAGTAATACCCCGGCCACCGCGTTTCCGCTCGGACGTGGTCAGTTCGGGATTGATCAGCTTGGGGTCGATGTTCTGCGATGCCCAGACCACTCATCGCAGACCGTGAACCAAGCAATCGCCGCTGAGGCAATCCCCTTTATGGGTTCGCATCCTGGCCGCGCGATACGGCTCACCTATGCTACGGTATGACGCCTACGGCTGTTTCGGCGTCTTGTATTCGACTTCCTTCTGGAACGGTTCCCAGACGGTTTCGTAACCAACAAACCCTTTTTCGTTGGGTGCCATCTGACGCGTTGTCAAAAAACGCGCATGGCCGTCAGGAACTTTGGTAATGGGTTTTTGCTCGCTCATAAATCACCTTTTTTCCGTGAAGTCAGGACTGCAAGTGCAAGTAACCAAGCCGAAATTTGTCCGATACTATTCTACACCGCTGCTCAAACAGGTCTCATGAGTGACGGGTCGATATCCGCGCCCACAATGATCGCCTCGCCCGTTCTTGTCTCGTCATCAGTTGCGTCGCGCACGGTCAGTATCTCGAGCGTAAAGACGACATCTCTGCCGCAAAGCGGATTGTTGCCATCGACACTCAGTGTCTCGTCGTCCACCCGCGTCACGAGAAAGCTGCGGGTCTGGCCCTTGTCGTTTTCCATGAGAATGGAGGTGCCGATTTGCCGATACTCCTCGGGGACGTTCTCGATGTGATCGGTAAAAACCAGCGACTCGTCTCTGGGGCCGAAAATCTGCTTGCCATCGATTGGCGCTTCGATGACGTCGCCAACGGACTTGCCCTCCAGCTCCCTATGGACGGAAGGGGCCAGAATTTCATTGTGTCCGTGAACATAGCCCAACGGGAATTCGACCCGGGTGAGGACATGCCCCGATTTCTTGTCGGTCACCTTGTAGGTTAGTTCGACAAACTTGCCGTCTTGGATAGTTTCACTCATGTCAAATCCGAAAAAACTGCTTAGAAGATGGATGCGCCAAAAATCCTGACCGCTCCATTTTCATAGCCGAGGACAAGTCTGCCCAGCCATTCGCCTTGCTTTTTAGTGCTCCGCTGCCGGTAAAGAACCGTCACATGTTCGCCCCGGCGGATAATGCCGAGCGAGTCGACGTCTTCAGACAGACTTCTCGCCAGTTCACTGTTTGCGAACTGGTGGCCCGCCACAACAGGATTCATGGCAAGTGACATGGAATTGGAAAAATTCTTTACGAATTCTCCGTATTGGCCTTCGTTCGAATATTTGACGAGGTTGCGCCACAGGGGATCGGCTATGGCCAGAATCTCTGCATCGGTTTTTTCAATAATGTTCATGCGGGGTTCTCGGCGACCGGAAGAAACCAGCTTTATCGGGCGCACAACACACGACATGCTGGTCTCTTCTGCGCCAGACAGAAGGTCAACGCGAGCTTCTGCCTGGGGATATTGCTACTCGTCGTCCGCAACCAGGTGATAACAAGGCGCCTTCTCCATGGTGTATTCGCCGGTTTCCGGATCGCGACGCGAAACAGTCAGCACGTGCCAGTTTTCGTCGTCCACCTTCATGGCGTCGCCTCGGTAGTAGTAACCCGGCCAACGGGTCTCCTTGCGGAACAGCGTGTGCTGCGTGACGCACTCTGCAGCGCGATGACGGTGCATCAATTCCCACGCACGCAGCAACTCATGAATATCCTTTGCGGCCAAGCTCTGAAGGTCTTCCTCCATGATACTGAGCTTCTTGAGAGCGATTTTCAGGAGCTTCTCGTTGGTCATGTAGCTGACGGTCACTCCGCCGCAATACTCGTCCATCAGCTTCTGCAGACGGTCCAGGCCCTGCTTGGGATTGATGTAGTGCGGGTTGACATCGCCCGCCACGATCGCATTGCGGTAGAGCCTGTAATGCTCCAGGGGCTTGTAGATCTCTTTCTTGCGGCGGTTGATCTGCTCATCGGATACGACAATGCCTTCGGCCTTTCCGTCGTCGATGTATTTGCAGGCAGCCTTCGCGGCGAGACGACCTTCGGTGAACGAGCCGGATGAGAAGGCGTGCGGCGTGCCGCCGACTGCGTCACCGGCGCCGAACAGACCTTCGATCGTCGTCATGCGGTTGTAGCCCCAGAAATACTCGGGAGGGGAAACGTCCTCTGGACCCGAGCACCAGGCACCCGAGCAGGTCGCGTGGGAGCCCATTACGTAGGGCTCGGATGTGGTCAGCTCGGGATTCTCATTCTTGGGATCCACATCGGTGGCGGCCCACAGAACCGCCTGGCCGACGGTCATGCCGAGGAAGTTTTCCCAACCGACCTCTTCCAGATGTGGATCCTGGAAGGCGGGCATGGTCACCATGTGAATGGGGCCGCGGCCGGCATTTACTTCGCTGATCAATGCATGGTTACGCAAACAGGTAGGGATTGGCCGATGGGTCAAGTGCGAAGCTTCCGGATCGAGATATTCCTTGCCGACCATTTTCTGCAGTTCGGGGAACCATTTGGATTCGTACTCTTCGCCCAGACCGTTTTGCGTATAGGTCTTCAGGTGCAGGAAGTAGGCGCCGACCGGGCCATAACCGTCCTTGAAACGCGCCAGCACGATGCGATTTTCCATCTGCGTCATTTTGGCGCCGGCGTTGATCATGAGCCCATAGGCAGAGGCGGACGACCAGGGCGCATACCAGGTGCGGCCGGAACCTTCGCCCACTGAACGCGGTTTGAAGATGTTGGAGGCGCCGCCCGCGCCGCAGATCACGGCCTTGGACTTGAAGACGTGGTAGTTGCCTGTGCGGACGTTGAAGCCAACGGCACCGGCAACACGGTTCTCCTTGCTGTCATCCATCAGCAGGTGGGTGACGCAGATGCGGTTGAAGACCTTGTCCGCCGATTTCTTGGCGGCCTCGGCCACGATGGGCTTGTAGGACTCGCCGTGAATCATGATCTGCCATCGCCCTTCACGCATATAGCGCCCGGTTTTCGGGTCCTTCATGATGGGCAGGCCCCACTCTTCGAACTGATGCACCGTGGAGTCAACGTGACGGGCCATATCGAACAGCAGGTCTTCCCGCACCAGCCCCATCAGGTCGGTACGAGCGTAGCGGACATGGTCCTCCGGTTTATTTTCGCCCCAGCGGGTGCCCATGTAGCAGTTGATGGCGTACAGACCTTGTGCGACCGCACCGGAGCGATCGATATTGGCCTTCTCGGCAATGACAATCTTCTTGTCCTGACCCCAGAATCTGGCCTCCCATGCGGCACCAGTGCCGCCCAGGCCTGCACCGACGACCAGAATATCGATGCCTTCTTCGATGATCGTTTCGTTAGCCATCAGTAAACCACGCCTTTCGTCATCTTGAGACCATTGGACTTAAGTGTATGTAAACCGCCGTCATCCATGCGGATAAATTTCGGCTCGCTGTACAACAGCTGGCTGTCGCGCATTTCCTGGCTGGGCCCGGGAGCATCCGCGAGCTTGGGGATCGCCGTCCCCCAGGGCTTGGTGGTGATGGGCGACAGGAAGTTCTTTTCCGTACCGTTCCGGAATTTGATCTTCCAGGCGATCGTGCCTTTCTTTTCGTCGCGATCGACACGTACGCTGTGACCCAGCGGGGCAAAGTCGGCATATCCACGCACATCGATCGCATGCTGCGGACAAGCCTTGACGCAGGAGTAGCACTCCCAGCACATGCTCGGTTCGATGTTGTAGGCACGGCGATAGGTCTCATCGATGTGCATGATGTCGGACGGGCAGATGTCGACGCAATGTCCGCATCCGTCGCACCTTGTCATATAGACGAAGGTAGGCATAAGTCGGCTCCTTGATGTGTTCCGCTAGAACTTGCGGGCTGTTTACTAATAGTGGCGGGGCGGTTCGCGCTTGATGCCAAGCCCCATGTCCATGGGAGCGTCTCGCAACAGTTCCATGGAGTGTCTTTTCTGTTGTTCGGGATCGGCACGGGTCAGCGTCGGCAAATTCTCGGCTGTACCATTGGCTTTGGATACTCTTTTCTCGAAGGCCGCGGCGGGCTTGAAGAACATGTGGGCGAACTTCGACCACGGCACCGAACCGAACAGCACCGTCGTGGCGATGATGTAGAGCCCGAAGAACACGTTGGCGCCGGCACCACCCCTCGTCTGCAGGAAGGCCCAGATCAGACCCAGGGTTACGCTGGCCAGCAGCGAGAGTATGAACAGGTCCGCGCGCATCAGGCGGAGCGGTGAACCGCCCTCGGCGGCGACATCGACCCGGATGAAGAACCAGAACCAGTATCCGCCCACGCAAACCATCAGGCCGCCGATCCACCACAACATCGGCAGGATGGAAGGGGTCGGCGTCGCGGCCGTCGGATAGCCGAATATCATCACGGCCGTAGTGACGACGTAGATCAGGAACCCGTACATGGTCAGCAGGTGGGCGATGCGGCGACGGGCGTTGCAGAATTCTCCTGAGGTCAGGACATCGACCACACCGGTTTTGATGGCGATTGACACCAATTCGCCGCCACCTACCTGCTTTGCCCCTTTGCGTTTCGATTTGCGCCAGTTTTCGAAGAAATACCTGGCACTGCCCTTATGAATGATGTCGAAAAGCGTCCCTGCCGCAACCAGGACAATCATGATGACGACAAAGGTCTGCATGACGGCAGGCGGTATGGTCGCCGAAAACTCGGCAAATGGATTGCTGGTGAACATTATTACCTCATATCTTGAGTATACGGCGCTTCGTGGGCTCGAATCCCGCGGCCTCCAGCGCCACTGTCATGCTGCTGACGCCCGCGCCTGCGACGAGAATGGTTTCCGCTATCGAAAGACAAAGATCACGCCCATTTTTCTCCTGCCCGCGGTGATTCTAATGGCACGCGCCGCCGCCATAGCGAAAAAAATATTATGCGCCCATAAAAAACTTGGATGTGTATTGTCTCGTGGCCGCCAGCTTTGAGGTAACAGGCACGGAACACCCTGTGCATATCGGAGCCGTGGTATGAGACACTAGTTGATGAAGATGATGAAAAAGGGAAGGAAATAATCTGAAAATATGCATTGTTTCTGACAGCCACGACCATCGCGAGCAGCTCGCCGCCGCTGTCGCGGAGGCAAAAGCGCTTGGCGCTCAGGCGGTTCTGCACTGCGGCGATCTGGTGGCGCCTTCTACCCTGCATGCTATCGTCGGCCTGGGCCTGCCGATACACCTGATTCACGGCAACAACGCGGGTGATCTGTACTACATGTCCAAATGGGCGCAGGAGGCAAAGAACCGTCTGCAATACTACGGGCAGGACGGAACCCTGGAACTGGCGCAAAAGCGCATATTCATGGTGCACTACCCGCATTACGCCAAGGCCATGGCGCTCACAGGCGACTACGACCTGGTATGCAACGGCCATGAGCACCGTGCGGTCATTGAGCGCATCCGGAATATCAAAGGGGAAGAAACCCTACGCATCGATCCCGGTACTGTCGCCGGCGTCAGTGCGCCCGCAACCTATGTGTTCGGCGATCTGCAGACTATGGAATTCGGGATTCGGCCAGTTACTCTTTGAAGCGTGGTTGCTGAGTCGGGTCAGACCACCCATGTATTGAACCGCAGAGGGAACGGTGAGAAAACTTGATCTCAAACAACAACCGTACCACTAATGCTGGTTACCGGCAGGAGTGTTGCCATGGGCCATTGCAGCGCAGCCTCGAGCTGTTTTTCATGGCGAGCCGCCATATTTCCAAGCGCCTATTTTTATGCTGGCGATCCCGTAAAACCTGTTAATTTGGCTTTTCCATGAGGTCTAAAATCTCGCAACTGCAGACCAAGGCGCTCAATACCGAAGCGCGCATCATTGAAAAAGAACCCTACTACGAATCCGTAGGTGATGAAATCGCGCTGTTCGAATCTGCGTATCAGTGCCTGATCCCCGTGCTGCTCAAGGGACCGACCGGTTGCGGCAAGACCCGCTTCATGGAATACATGGCGTGGCGGCTCAAGCGCCCGCTGATCACCGTGTCCTGCCACGACGACCTGACCGCCTCCGACCTGGTCGGTCGCTACCTCATCACCAATAATGAAACCGTGTGGGTCGACGGCCCGCTGGCGCGCGCGGTGCGCGTGGGCGCGATCTGCTATCTGGACGAGGTGGTGGAAGCGCGCAAGGACACTACCGTGGTGATTCATCCGCTGGCCGACGACCGGCGCATCCTGTCGATGGAAAAACGCGGTGAACTGTTGCAGGCACCGAGGGAATTCCTGCTTGCAATGTCCTATAACCCGGGCTACCAGAGCGTGCTGAAGGAACTCAAGCAGAGCACGCGCCAGCGCTTCATCGCCATCGATTTCAACTACCCGGACAGCGCACTTGAAAAGAAAATTGTCATGGCCGAAGCCGGGATCGATGCCGGCAATGCCGACAAGCTAATCAAGCTGGCGCACATGACGCGCAACCTCAAGGACAACGGGCTTGACGAGGGGGCATCCACGCGGCTGCTGGTGCACGCCGCCAAGCTCATCAAACGCGGCATCGCGCCGCGCACCGCCTGTCACGGCGCCATCGCTGAAGCGCTGTCCGACGATCCCGAAATGCTGCGGGCCGTCGATGAACTTACCTCCTCCCTGTTCTGACCCCCGTCTGACGGTCGCCGCCGGCGAGCCGCGCACGGCGGACGAAGTTGAGAGCGCGCTCGACGAACAACTCGACGCGGTGCTTTCCACGCGCCGAACCGTCACGCGCATTGCCGCGGCCCTGGCGCCGCTGACGCGCCACGAGCAGGACTTCGTGCTGCACTGGGTGGCGGTGATAGCGCGCACCAACCCCGAGATGGCCTTCCAGTTCGCCGCCGCCGCGCCGCAGGCGCTGGCCACGCTCGACTCAGCCGCAGCCGAAGCCTGGATTATCCAGGCCATGGATACCTACGACCGCGAAGGCCTTTACCTTGGCAGCCAGGTCTTCAAACGCAGCACCGAGTTCGCGCAGCTTGCCGGGGCCAGCACAGCCGCCGTGACTTTCGAAGATGTCGTGCACGTGCTGCAGCTTTTCGTATGCGGCCTGTCCGGGCGCCGCATGAAGCTCGATGCCGCGGCGCAGGCCTACACCGACACCGAAACCCTGTTTCTGCCGCCGCGCATTGCGCTCAGCCCAGACAAAAACACTAACTTTTTGATTTATAAGATTATTTTAACACTACTCTGGGCGCAAAGCCGGTTCGGCACTTTCAATGCCGACCTGCAGACGGCGTGCGACGCCTACACCGATCCGCAGCGCGCGCTGGAACTGCTGAACTACCTGGAAACACTGCGGCTGGAGGCGTGCGTGGCACGCGCGCTTCCCGGCCTGGCGCGCGAAATGACGCAACTGCGCGGAGATGAGCAGCCCGATCCGCGCTGCTTGCCGCTGCGTGCGCCCACAGCCACCGTGCACGACAGCATCTCCATGCTTGCAGGCCTGTACACCGACTTCACCCCACCGCCCTGCAGTTATGCGACCACGCTGCAGCCCCTGCACGCCGCGGCCACGCGGCGTGCCCGCCTGGCCGATGAAAAAAACGAGCTGCAAGCCGCGCTCGGCAGACTGCTGGAAGAGAAAGAAGCGAGCGGGGATCACGTTTCAGCGCGACCAACCAGCCGGTTCTCGCTGAAGCTCGCCGCCGCGCCGGATCAGGAAGGCAACGCGCAGTATGAGCTGTCTCTCGACGCTGAGCCGGTGACGCCGCCGGAAAATATAAAGCAGCTTTTCGACTCCATCCTGCAGGATCTCGGCGAGATACCCGACGACTACCTGGTCGCGACCGGCGCCGGCGGATACCGCAAGTCCAAACCGGTCGAACAAGACCCCGCAGACGTGTGGAAAGGCGTGTACCACGAGGAAGGTGCGTTTTTCTACAACGAGTGGGATCACAAGCGCCGCCATTACCGCAAGAACTGGTGCGTGCTGCGCGAACTCGATGTGCATCCAGGCAGCGCCGGATTCACCGAGCTCACGCTGAAAAAATATGCGCCACAGGTTGCGCAGCTGAAGCGCACTTTCGAGCTGATGCGCGGCGAGGACAGGCTGCTCAGGCGTCAGCAGAACGGCGACGACATCGACTTCGACGCGGTAATCGCCGCTTACGCCGACATGAAAAGCGGCATGGAACTCACCGACCGGTTGCTGGTGAAACGCCACAAGTCGGAACGCGACCTGGCCGTCATGTTCATGGTCGACATGAGCGGTTCGACCAAGGGCTGGATCAATGACGCCGAACGCGAAGCGCTGGTCATGCTGTGCCAGGCGCTGGAGGTGCTCGGCGACCGCTACGCGATCTACGGCTTTTCCGGCCTCACCCGCAAGCGCTGCGAAATTTACCGCGTCAAGCGCTTCGACGAGCCCTATGCCGACATGGTAAAAAACCGCATCGCCGGCATCCAGCCGCAGGACTACACGCGCATGGGCGTCGCAATCCGCCATCTCACCACGCTGCTCAACCAGGTTGAAGCGCGCACCAAGCTGCTGATTACGCTTTCCGACGGCAAACCCGACGACTACAGCGACAATTATCGCGGCGAATACGGCATCGAGGACACGCGCCGGGCGCTGATCGAGGCCCACCGCTCCGGCATCAAACCCTTCTGCATCACCATAGACCACGAGGCGCGCGAATACCTGCCGCACATGTACGGGCCCGTCAATTGGACGCTGGTGGACGATGTCGCGCGGCTGCCGCTGAAGGTCGCCGACATCTACCGTCGCCTCACGACTTGAGCCGTATCTCAATGAGTGCTTGCGGCATTGGTTGAAAATGGCGCCGTTTACCATCATGCTGTTGATTCTCCTGATCAAGCCGACCGGGCTTTACGACAGCGCGCTGTTGAAACGATAAGCCACGGGGAATTCAATCCGCGGCGCTGACCACGGCCGCCAGGCTGAGCGCAAGATGGCGGTTCCTTGCGCTACATCAAAGCCCGCTTGGTCGCAGAACCGTATCTTTAAAACCAGCCGGTCCATCATCAGGGGCTAATGCCGCGGGCGCATCGCCTGAATTTGCGACGGGAAACCATCGCAGCCGGGATGAGTGCGAGCCTCCGTTGCGGCAGCGGCCTGCCGGAATACCCGTGCCGTGATCACCGGAAAAGGAGTTCCAGCATGCTAGTACGCGATCGCATGAGCAAGCATCCGGTAACCATCCGCGCCGATGCCGACTACAAGAAGGCGCTGTCACTGATGCAGGACCACGCAATGCACCACGTGCCGGTACTGGATGCGGGAAACCGGCTGGCGGGTGTTCTGGCCGAACGCGACCTGCTGCTCGCAGCGACGCATTACCTGCAATCAAACATCGAAGTCGCCGAAGTCATGCATCGTAATGTGGTGACGGTGTCACCCGACATGCCGATCAGCGAAGCTGCCAAGCTCATGGTCAACCACAATATTGGCGGACTGCCGGTAGTCGACGGCGAACAGCACGTCGTAGGCATCATCACCGAAAGCGACATCTTCAGGGCATTCGTCGAATTGCTGGGGCAGGAGAAATCCGCCACGCTGCCGCGCAAGTTCTGACTGCGTCCCAACCGGCGCAAGCCGGCCCGTAAGGCATTGGCCAGAACGCGAATCAAACGCGTCGTCAGACAGGCTCTTACGGAAGACCAAAGGAGAAACATGTGGCTGCTGCAAACCCCGATGACGGGGCCGCTTCCGACAATCCCACATCCATGCCGCGCGGTCTCGATGTTCTGCGCAATCCCCTGCTCAACAAAGGCACCGGCTTCACCGAGAAGGAACGCGATGCCCTGGGCCTGCGCGGTCTGTTGCCGCCGCACGTGCACAGCCAGGAAGAGCAAGCAGAGCGCGTGTTGCTTAATCTGCGCAAACTCTCAGACCCACTCGACAAGTTCGTGGCGCTCAATGCACTGCACGATCGCAATGAATCGCTGTTTTTCCGGGTATTGTGCGACCATATTGATGAAATGCAGCCTCTGGTCTATACGCCTACGGTAGGTCTGGCGTGCCAGAAATTTGGCCAGATCTTCCAGCGTCCACGCGGCATGTTCATCGGCATCAATGATCGCGACAATGTCGCAAAAATTCTGCGTAACTGGCCGTACCACGCCGGCATCATCGTCGTCACCGACGGCGAACGCATCCTTGGTCTGGGCGACCTCGGCGCCAACGGCATGGGGATTCCCGTCGGCAAGCTCTCGCTTTACACCGCTTGCGCCGGCATCCATCCCCGGCTGTGCCTGCCAGTCACCCTGGATGTCGGCACCAACAACGAGGCGCTGCGCAACGACCCTTACTATGTCGGACTGCGGCAACGCCGCGTCACCGGCGCCGCCTATGATGAGTTCGTCGAGGAGTTCATGAGCGCGGCGCAGGAGGTGTTCCCCGGCGTGTTGATCCAGTTCGAGGATTTCGCCAACCACAACGCCTTCCGTCTGCTGGAAAAGTACCGCAACCGCGTCTGCTCCTTCAATGACGACATCCAGGGCACGGCGGCCGTAGCCCTTGCCGGCATTTTTTCAGCGCTGCGCGTGACCGGAGCGAAACTCACCGATCAGAAGATCCTGTTCCTCGGTGCCGGGGAGGCTGCCACAGGCATCGCCGATCTGATCCTGTCCGCCATGATTGCGCAGGGCCTGTCGCGGGAGGAAGCGCTGCGCAGCTGCTGGCTGGTTGACTCCCAGGGGCTGGTCGTCAGGGAGCGTACCAAGCTTGCAGCCCACAAGCTTGCCTATGCCCACGACCACCCGCGAGTCGGGGATTTGCTTACCGCCATAAAGATGCTGAGGCCAACTGCCATCGTAGGGGTTGCCGCGGTCGGCGGCACCTTTACTCCGGAAGTGCTGGAGGAAATGGCGTGCATCAACGAGCAGCCCATCATTTTCGCGCTCTCCAATCCGACTTCCCAGGCCGAATGCACCGCCGAAGAAGCCTACCGCTGGACCGGGGGGCGCGCGCTGTTTGCCTGCGGCAGTCCGTTCGATCCGGTGCGGATCAACGGCAGGACACTGGTGCCGCGACAGGGCAACAATTCCTACATCTTCCCCGGCGTGGGACTTGGCGCCATCGCCTGCAATGCAAAATCCATCACCGCCGACATGTTCATGTCGGCCGCGCACAAGCTCGCGCACCTGGTGACCGAATCGGATCTGCAGCAGGGTAGCCTTTACCCTGCCCTGCCGCGTATCCGGGAGGTTTCCGCAAGCATCGCGGCGGCGATCGCCGAAACCGCCCACAAGCATGGGCTTGCAGGCAAACCCATGCCGTCAGACGTGCTGCAGGACGTGCAGGCGCAGATGTTCGATCCGCACTACTGAGGACAACCGTGCTAGGCGCTTTTGAAGCGCGACATCCTCGCGAATAGGATGGCTGCAAGCGGCAACGCAAGACCGAGCACAATTTGCGCGAAAAGAAGCACCCCAAGATCATCGTAGTTCGCCGGAACCTTCACTACACCCACCTCCTTCACTTCACGCGTGATAATGAAGACCTGATTCAGGTATTTGGTACCGAGCTGCGACAACGACAGCGCCAGATTGGTAAACGAGGCCATCACCGCAAAAAAAGTCGCCTTCAGGTTGGCCGGGGCGGAATTGGCGATCCACGCCAGCATGGGAATCATCGCGATCTGTCCCAGCGGCGATTCGAGCGCGGTGTTCACGATCGCAATGAAACGGGCATCCACCATGCCGCCGCTCAGCGCGGCAGTCCACTGGTGCAGTCCGTAGTACATACCAATGACCGGCAGCGAGAACGCCGTACCCAGTACCGTAAGTGAACCAACCACGTAAGCAATGGAGCGCTCGGCCATGAAACGCCGGAATATGAACATGCCCAGCAGCGTAAGCGCGCTGCCGATCAATGACAGTACCGCGAGGAAACGCTGGTCAAAGCCCAACATGTCGATCATCCACCAGGTGAGTCCTTCGCCAGGACCGGGAATCGCGCGAAAAATGAAGATCACCACCGCGGTACCGATCAGGGTGGCGCGCGCATCGGGCTCGAGTTCGCGCGTGAGCCGGATAATCAGGAAAACCACGATGGCGAACGAGCCCGCGAAAATCACTTCCTGACTAAAAGTGAACCGGCTGAATCCCATCCCCAGCGTAAAAACCACAAACAGCAGACTGCCGCCGAGTATCCACCAGTTGGGCGCTGGCCGTTCTTCAGGAGCGGAGATGAGTTTTTCGGCTTGCGCGTAGCGCATTCCGCCCGCCGTCAGCCGTCGGATCTGCCTGCGCTTCAGCAGATATGCGAAAAAGATACCCGCGACAGAAATCAGGGGCACCGCCAGCGCGGTCAGGTAAATCTTGCGATAAATCAGGATTTTTTCCGCCTCGGACAGGTTTTCCACCCCGGCGAAAAAATACAGGTTAATCGAGGCAACCAGCACCAGCCCGCCGATCAGGGCAACGCGTCCCAGCGTCTGCATGGTGATGTTCATGAGCTTGCGCTGGTCCGGCGGCACCGGACGGCCCTGCTCGTCAACGCGCGGCACCGCCTCCACGGTCATGGCGTCCGCCACAACGTCCTGAACCACGTAACCGACAGGTGCGAGCAGCGCCGATAGCACGAACCACGCTTCGGCCGGCATGATCACGACCATTGCTTCACGGTCCGAGAGCAAGCCCACCATGATAAGCAGGCTGCAGGCGATCAGACCGGCGCCCAGGAAGACCAGCCAGCTTTTCCAGCGCCAGATGAGATCCACCAGGTGGCCAAGCGGCATCTTGAGCACCCACGGGATGCCGGCCCAGAATCCGAGCGCAGCGAGAAAGGAAGCTGACAGGCCCAGATACTCCTTCACGAAGAAGGTGCCGACAATGCCGGTCAGCCCCGAGATGCCGTAGGCGACATATACCATGAGCGGCGGCAGATACGACAGCCGCAACTCCCTCCCCAGGGAAAAAATATTGGCATCGAGCCAGCGGAAGACGGCGGACATGGCGATCCGGGGTGCGCTAAACGGGGGAGACGCAACCGCGCCGACAGCGGCCGCTCAGTGCTTCAGCCATTTGATGATGCGCTGCCACTCGCCGAGATCGCGTTCGCCCAGATAGGGCGGAAGATCGAAAATGCTCTTGCCGACAAAAGCGGCGTTGGCATAGAGCTGCGCATCACGGATGTGCGCAACGACCGGCAGATCGAACTGCTTGAGGAAAAGCTCAAGCGTGGCGGCGGCACGGGTGCGCGGATCAACGCGCATGCCGACGATGCCAACGAAATTCCTGTGCTTGCGCGTCTTTTTTTCCACCATCAGCTCGGCCAGAAAATCCCGCGTGGCGGCCATGTCGAACAGCGACGGCTGGATTGGGATCAGCACGTGGTGCACGGGCTTGATGGCCAGTTTCAGATTCTTGCCGTGCAGGCCGGCGGGAGAATCGATGACAAGCCAGTCGGTCTTGCGCGGCGCTCCTGACGGATCGTCCTTACGGTCGAGCGAGGAAACGACCGGCAGCCCGGTCGATCTCAGCGCCAGCCATTCGAGCGCTGATTTTTGCCGGTCGAGATCCCACAGCACCACGCGCTCATTGCCGTGCGCCAATCCCGCTGCAAGATTGATGGAGAGTGTTGTTTTACCGCAACCTCCCTTGGGATTCGCCACCAATAGCGCACGCAAGACAGAACTCCTAATGAAGCCGGGCTGACTCCAGCTTGGGCTCGGATGCTGCCGGCGCCGCGCTTTCTTCGGACGGTTCAGCCGGTTCAGCCACCATATCGTCGTTCGCATTCCCGACACCGTCCGCAGCTTCATCTGCAAGCGGCAATTCCGCGCTGCCCGTGCTGTCGACCAGTGCGCCCAGATCCTCGAGCGGCGGCAGTTCCTCGAGCGAACGCAGGTTGAGATCGTCGAGAAAAGACCTGGTCGTCGCGTAAAGCGCCGGCCTGCCGGGAACCTCGCGATGGCCGACAACATCGATCCAGCCGCGCGCCTCCAGCGTCTTGATGATATTGCCCGACACCACCACACCGCGGATCTCCTCGATATCGCCGCGCGTCACCGGCTGCCTGTAGGCGATGATGGCCAGTGTCTCCAGCACCGCGCGAGAATAGCGCGGCGGCTTCTGCGGACTGAGGCGATCGAGAAACTTCTGATATTCGGGGCGGGTGCGAAAATACCAGCCTGAAGCAACATTGACCAGTTCCACGCCCCTGCCTTCCCAGTCCGTGCGCAGGTCTTCAAGCACCTTGCGCAGCGTTTCGTTGCCAAGATCGTCGTCGAACAATTTTTTGAGGTCAGCCAGCGCCAGCGGCTCCTGGCTGGCAAGCAGCGCAGTCTCCAGCACCATCTTGGCGTGGACGAGATCTAGAGAGGTTGCCTGTTCCATTTCCTGTTCCGGATTATTCGACGGCAGCAAGCGGGCCGCTTTTGAGTTTCACATAAATAGGCGCATATGCTTGCTGCTGGCTGACCTCGATCAGGCTTTCGCGTGCCAGTTCGAGCACGGCAAGAAACGTCACCACCAGCACCGCTACTCCTTCTTCAGGCGAAAAAAGCCTGGCGAATTCGACGAACTGCGCATCCTGCAGGCGGCGCAGGATGCGGCTCATGTGCGCACGCACCGACAGCTGTTCGCGCGTCACCTTGTGGTGCTGGTTGACCGATGCGCGGCTGAGCAGCCCAAGCCAGGCCATACGCAGGTCTTCGACGTGAACATCGGGCAGGCGCTCATGCGCCGCCTGTTCGAATAACACGTGAACCAGCGCAAAATCGCGTCCGGCCTGGGGCAGTTCGTTAATACGCTGGCCGGCGAGCTTCATCTGCTCATACTCGAGCAGGCGTCGCACCAGCTCGGCACGCGGGTCTTCCTCGCCACTCTCCATCGAGGGCCGCGGCAGCAGCATGCGCGATTTGATTTCAATCAACATCGCAGCCATCAGCAGATATTCGGCAGCCAATTCCAGCTGTTGCGAGCGCATCATCCCGACGTATTCGAGATACTGCACCGTGAGCCGCGCCATCGGAATATCGAGAACGCTGATGTTTTCCTTGCGTATCAGATAGAGCAGCAGGTCGAGCGGCCCTTCGAACTGATCAAGGAAAACTTCCAGAGCGTCGGGCGGGATATACAGATCATGCGGCATCTCCAGCAGCGGCTGGCCGTAGATTTTGGCGACGGGAGTTGCGGCGGCGTCAACTGCTTCGCTCATTATTCGACCGTCGCGGCGCAAAGCGCAACCAGCGCAGGTGCGCCGGGAAAACAGAAGATGAATTTGCCGCAGATGAATTCGCAGGCGGCGGGCCAGCGCGCACTGCAAACCGCACCGTGTTGTTGTCGTTTTGGCATCGCCCTATTTTAGCGTGAAACCGCGCGGCCACCTACCCGTACCGCTGCGCAATGTTGTGAATGATACGCCGCAAGCCCGGGCAATTACATGATTTTTCTGAGAAAGCATCGCCGGACGGCATTTCGTGCGCCCGCGCCGAAACCAGCAGCCGGGATCGATCAACTGTAATTCAGGCCCATCACCTCGCGCACGTCGCGCAGCGTTTCCTGCGCGAGCCGGCGCGCTTTCTCGCAGCCGTCGGCGACGATGCTTCTCACCAGCGCCGGATCTTCCAGGTATTTTTCGGCGCGCTCGCGCATCGGCTTTTGCTCCGCCAGCACGGCATCGATCACCGGCTGCTTGCACTCGAGGCAGCCTATGCCGGCGCTGCGGCAGCCCTGCTGCACCCAGTCCTTGAGCTTGTCATCAGAATAAACGAGGTGCAGTTGCCACACCGGGCATTTCTCGGGATCGCCCGGATCGCTGCGCTTGACGCGCGCCGGATCGGTGGGCATGGTTTTTATTTTTCTGGCCACGCCGTCCGCGTCCTCGCGCAGCGTAATGGTGTTGTTGTACGACTTCGACATTTTCTGGCCGTCGAGCCCGGGCATGCGCGAAGCCGCGGTGAGCAGCGCCTGCGGCTCGGTCAGGATCACCTTGCCGCCACCCTCGATATAACCGAACAGCCGTTCGCGATCGCCCAGGGCCAGATTCTGGGTCTCTTCCAGCAGCGCGCGCGCGGCGGCGAGCGCGGCGGCATCGCCCTGCTCCAGATATTTGGTGCGCAACTGGCGGTAGAGCTTGCCGCGCCGCGCGCCGAGTTTTTTCACCGCCTGCTCGGCCCTCTCTTCAAATCCCGGCTCGCGCCCGAAGACGTGGTTGAAGCGGCGCGCAATCTCGCGCGTAAATTCGATATGCGGCACCTGATCCTCGCCCACCGGCACCTGGTTGGCGCGATAGATCAGGATGTCAGCGCTTTGCAACAGCGGATAGCCGAGAAATCCGTAAGTCGAGAGGTCCTTCTCGGAAAGCTTCTCCTGCTGGTCCTTGTAGGTCGGCACACGCTCCAGCCAGCCCAGCGGCGTGATCATCGACAGCAGCAGGTGCAGTTCAGCGTGCTCGGGCACGCGCGACTGTATGAATATCGTCGCCTGCGACGGGTCGACCCCCGCGGCGAGCCAGTCGATCACCATGTCCCAGACGTGCTGCTCTATGACCTCGGGCGTGTCGTAATGCGTGGTCAGCGCATGCCAGTCGGCGACGAAGAAAAAACACTCATACTCGTGCTGCAGCTTGACCCAGTTCTTGAGCACGCCGTGGTAATGCCCGAGGTGCAGGCCGCCCGTCGGGCGCATGCCGGATAGAACGCGGTTGGTAAACATATTATTGTCGGTTGTTTCCTGAAATCAGATCAGATTCGCGAGCCGGATGAGGTCGGATACCGGTATGCCGAACAGGCCGGCGATCGCCGACACGGTGACGCCTATCATCGGCCACAAGACCTTGCCGAGCACGCCGGCGAACAGCAGCACGATAAGAATGATGAAACCATAGGGCTCGATGCGCGCAACCATGTAGGCAAGGCGGTGCGGCAGCAGGCTCACCAGAATGCGCCCGCCGTCGAGCGGCGGCAGCGGCAGCAGATTGAGCACCATGAAAATCACATTGACGAATACCCCGGCGGCGCCCATCAGCGCCAGCGGCAATCCGAAATAACCGCCCTGCGCGGACAATCCGATTTTCACCATGAGCGCCCACAACAGGGCCATCAGCAGATTGCTCGCCGGCCCCGCAGCCGCCACCCACAGCATGTCGCGTTTGGGGCGGCGCAGATTGGCGAAATTGACCGGCACCGGCTTGGCCCAGCCAAACAGGATGCCACCGCCACCGAACAGCTTGCTCAGGGCGAGCAGTATCAACGGCAGCGCAACCGTGCCGAACGGATCGATGTGGCGCAGCGGATTCAGACTCACCCGCCCCGCGGCATAAGCGGTCAGATCGCCAAAATACTTGGCGACATAGCCATGTGCCGCTTCGTGCAGCGTAATCGCAAAAATGACGGGCAGTGCGTAGACGGCGATGGTCTGGATAAGGTTAAGTTCCATGAAATTCTTTATTGGCCGCCAAGACGTCAAGAAGCCAAGGGTTTATTTTTAAATGGATTTTCGCCGTATCTCGAGCGAAACCCGAAGATGCTGCTTGCATGAGAAACGTGAGAGTATAGCAAAACGTCCTGGCCTTTCTTGGCGTCATGGCGCCTTGGCGGCTCGTCGGGTTTCCTCTCTATAACCCGAAGGGCGCAGTGCCGCCCTTGCCGGCGCGCGTGATCACCGGCACCTCGCCGGTAAGATTCACCACCGTTGTCGGCGTGATGCCGCAGGAACCGCCGTCGATGATCAGATCGACCCGGTGATCGAGACGCTCGCGGATTTCATCGATGTCGTTGAGCGGCGCCTCATCGCCCGGCAGCAACAACGTCGACGATAGTATGGGCTCGCCAAGTTCGGTGAGCAGCGCGAGCACGACCTTGTGATCGGGAATGCGCAATCCTATGGTCCTGCGGCTGGGATGCTGCAGCCGCTTGGGCACTTCGCGCGTCGCCTGCAAAATGAAGGTATAGCTGCCCGGCGTGGCCGCTTTCAGCAGCCGGAACTGCCGGTTGTCGATCCTGGCATAGACCGCAATTTCGGCAAGGTCGCGGCACAGCAGCGCGAAGTGATGGCGCGCATCGACCTGACGGATGGCGCGCACGCGTTCCATCGCGGCCTTGTCGCCGATGTGGCAGCCGAGCGCATAACAGGAATCCGTGGGATAGACGATAACGCCGCCGCCACGCAGAATTTCCGCAGCCTGACTGACAAGTCGCGGCTGCGGATTATCGGGATGAATGGAAAAGAACTGGGCCAAAGGGGCGGAGTCAGGGCAAACACCGGATGACGGGCGAAATCATTTGAGCGCGACGCATTTCATTTTTCTGTGTCGTTCGGCGTTTCAGAACACGCTCCACACCGGCGTGCAGCCGTGCGGCAGTTCCGGCAGGGCGCCGAGATCGCGATAGCTTTCACCCGGCCCGTGATAATCGGAACCCGCTGAAGCCAGAAATCCGAAACGCCTGGCGTAGCGCCCCCATAGCGCGAACTGCTCCCGGGTCTGGCTGCCGGTGACGACTTCAACGCCGATACCGCCAAGGTCGCGAAAGTTTTCGAGCATGATCTCGCGCTGGGCATTGTCCAGCTTATAGCGCCCGGGGTGGGCCAGCACCGGAATGCCGCCGCTGGCCCTGATCCAGCCTATGGCCTGCTCCAGACTTGCCCACTGATGCGGCACATAGCCGGGTTTGCCGGTGGCGAGGTATTTTTTGAACACGCCGTGGGTATCGCGCGCGTGTCCGCGTTCGATCAGGAAGCGCGCAAAATGGGTGCGGCCGACCAGTTGCGGGTTGGCGGCATGGGCGCGTGCGCCTTCGAGGCTGCCGCCAATTCCCGCCTGTTCCAGCGCCGCGGCAATCCGTACCGCGCGATCGCCGCGCCCGCTGCGCACCTGCGCCAGGCCGGCGGCGAGTTGCTCGTTTTCCGGATCGACGCGCAGGCCCACGATATGCAGCGTCTGATCGTGCCAGGTCACCGAAATCTCGACGCCGCTGACGAATGCGATGCCGGCTTCCCGCGCCGCCTCGCGCGCTGCAGCCAGTCCGCCGGTATCGTCATGGTCCGTCAGCGCCAGCGTTGTCACGCCGCGCCGGGCGGCGCGCGCCACCAGTTGCGGCGGCGTCAGCAGTCCGTCCGAGTGCGTCGAGTGGCTGTGCAGATCGAAAACGGGCATAAGAAAAAATACTTTAAAATCAATATTATACAAAAATAAGCCGAAGCATGATAGCAAATGGTAGACCGCGGTGCGAATCCACAAGTTGCGGTTTCCCGTAGAAACCAGGACACCGTGCATGAGAACGATGCGGGGACCACAATGCCACTTCAATACCACCGATGGATTGCGCTTGCCGTCATGTTGATGCTGCCGGCTGCGGCCATATCAGCACAATGCACTGCAACCAGCGGCACACACCGCGTCGCCCTGCTGGAACTCTATACCTCGGAAGGCTGCGCCAGCTGTCCGCCCACCGACCGTTGGGTGAGTGCGCTGCCGGCACGCGGTTTCACCTCGGCGCGCATCCTGACCCTGGCGTTTCATGTCGACTACTGGAACCATCTGGGCTGGAACGATCCCTACGCCCAGGCCCGTTTCAGCGAACGCCAGCGCCTTGCCAGCGCCCGCAACCAGGCGCGTTTCGTATACACGCCGCAGTTGGTGCTGAACGGCAAGGATCATCGACGCGGCATCATTCGCGATGATTTCCCAGAAAAGATCGCCGCGATCAACCGCGACAAACCGCGCGCCGCAATCACGCTCAAACAGGCGCCGCCCGCGAACGGCAGTCTCGCCGTCAGCGCAAAAGTTGCGCTCGACGGCATGGCCGAGCACAGCCTGGCACAAACCTATCTCGCACTATATGAAAACAATCTCGCCAATCAGGTTGGCGCAGGCGAAAACAGGGGCAAGAAACTGCAGCACGATTTCGTCGTGCGCGAACTTGCCGGCCCGTTCGCTGCAGACACCAGCGGCGCGCTCGATATCGCCTACAGTTTCAGGCTGGACCGCAACTGGAAGCCGGGTGATCTGCATGTCGCCGCCTTCGTGCAAAACCAGCAATCGGGCGACGTGCTGCAG
>CAKKQX010000132.1 GCA_919902235.1 Burkholderiales bacterium | reverse complement strand
CTCAATGTCCAGCATTCAATGCCCTACGGCAGCCGGGTTTCCTCGGTGGTCGGTCAGGACAAGATCGACCAGTATCATCACGATGAAGGCATGACGGCGCTCAAGCCGGCCATGCAGAAGCTGGACGCTGCCAGGGTCAAATACCACTATCACATCGGCGTCGGCGATGAAGCACAAACCATCGTCAACTACGCCAGGCAAAAGCGGTGCGATCAGATCATCATGGGCACCCGTGGGCTGGGCGCCGTGTCCAATCTGCTTCTGGGCTCGGTGGCGACCAAGGTGATACACTTGACCGAGGTGCCGGTCGTTCTGGTGAAATAGCAGGCTGTCCGCAGGCAGCTCTTATTGCGCTGCGTCAGGCTGGCGATTTTCGCGAAACTTGATGCCGGTCAATTCTTTTTGCGGTCGACTTGCGGATGATGGACTCGTTAAAAGCCTGATTTGAGGTATTACGGGCGGCCGGAAGTGAAGTGTGCAGTCATAACTAAATGGAGGAGTGAGATGCGTATTCAACGAGTATTTTCGCGTGGTCTGCTGCCTGGCCTGCTACCGTTAGTCGCTGCATTCGGCCTGGCAATATCTGCACCCGTGGCGGCATGGGAACCTACCAAACCGGTGGAATTCGTGATTCCCGCCGGTACCGGCGGCGGGGCCGACCAGATGGCGCGCCTGATCCAGGGCATCGTCGCCAAGCACAATCTGATGAAGGAGGCGCTGATTCCGGTCAACAAGTCGGGTGGTGCCGGTGCCGAAGGCTTCCTTGAAGTGAAGGCCGCGAAGGGCGATCCGCACAAGATCATCATCACGCTGTCGAACCTGTTTACCACCCCGCTCGCGACTGGCGTGCCTTTCAACTGGAAAGACCTGACGCCGGTTTCCATGCTGGCGCTCGACAACTTCGTGCTGTGGGTCAATGCCGAAGACCCGTACAAGACGCCCAAGGAATATCTGGATGTCGTCAAGAAAGCCGGGCCCAACAAGTACAACATGGGCGGCACCGGCTCCAAGCAGGAAGACCAGATCATCACGGTGGCGATTGAAAAAGCGGCCGGCGTCAAATTCACCTATGTGCCGTTCAAGGGCGGTGGCGCGGTCGCGACCCAACTGGTCGGCAAGCATATCCAATCAAGCGTCAATAATCCGATCGAGGCGGTGGCCCAGTGGCGCGCCGGCAAGTTGCGCGCGCTGTGCGTGTTCGACGGTGCGCGCATGCCCTACAAGGACAAGGTCACCGACACCCAGTCGTGGGCCGACATTCCGACCTGCAAGGAATCGGGCATCCCGATGGAATACGTGATGCTGCGCGGTGTTTTCATGCCGGCGGGCGTGTCCAAGGACGTGGTCGATTTCTACATCGATCTGTTCAAGAAGGTGCGCGAAACGCCGGAATGGAAAAAATTCATGCAGGACGGCGCATTCAACCAGAGCTTCATGGTCGGCAAGGAATATACCGACTGGGTAGCCAAGGCGGAAACGCTGCACCGCGACCTGATGAAAGAAGCCGGTTTCCTCGCGAAACCCTGATCCTTGCTGCACTGACCACCTTGCGGGCCCGTTTCCGGTCCGCAGGGCAGGGCGCGTCGCGGCCGATAGGCGTGTCCTGTTTTCAAGACTCTTCCTCTATAAGCGCTGATTCTGATGGATGACAAGCGGAGTTCCGGTGACGTTGCTCGTCCGGGCATTTCGATACGGGCAGCCGAGATTGTTGTTGCTTTGATCCTGCTGGGGTTGGGCGGACTGGTTGTCTTTGACAGTGTCCGTCTCGGATTCCGATGGGGCTCGGATGGGCCGGAGGCCGGCTATTTCCCGTTTTATATCGGCTTTTTCATCTGCGCCGCGAGCGTGATTACGCTGGGCCAGGTGTTTTTCGCCAGCAAGCGCGACACCGGCAAGGTGTTCGTTGAATGGGACCAGCTCAGACTGGTGCTGTCCGTGCTCGTGCCGGCGGCATTTTTCGTGCTCGGCATTCAGTTGATCGGCATTTATGTCGCATCTGTGGCGTATATCGCGGTGTTCATGATCTGGCTTGGCAAATACAGCTGGATCAAGGGCGTGCTGCTTGGGATTGCGGTCAGCGTCGTGACATTCATGATGTTTGAAATATGGTTCAAGGTGCCGTTGTTCAAAGGTACATACAATCCCCTGAGCGTCATCGGCTACTGATCGTATCGATTGAGAGGAACTTTGCCTTGGAAGAAATCAACGCCCTTTTCCACGGGTTCTCGGTTGCGCTGACGCCATTCAATCTGCTGCTGATGTTCATCGGGGTGACGCTGGGTGTGCTCATCGGCGTGCTCCCCGGGCTGGGCGGCGCCAACGGCATCGCCATTCTGCTGCCGCTCACCTTCACAATGCCGCCGACTTCGGCGGTCATCATGCTGTCCTGCATCTACTGGGGTGCGCTGTTCGGCGGCGCGATTACTTCCATCCTGTTCAACATACCGGGCGAGCCGTGGTCGGTGGCAACCACCTTTGACGGTTATCCGATGGCGCAGCAGGGTAAGGCGGGCGAAGCGCTGACGACTGCATTTACGTCGTCGTTCGTCGGCGCGTTTTTCGCCGTGGTGATGATCACTTTCCTGGCGCCGCTGGTCGCCAGGTTCGCCCTGCAGTTCGGCCCGCCGGAATTCTTCGCGGTGTTCT
>CAKKQX010000131.1 GCA_919902235.1 Burkholderiales bacterium | reverse complement strand
ATGGCGTACATCGGGTCGGCCAATATGACCCAAGCGTCGCTCTCCGTTTCGATGGAGTTAGGCGTACTGCTCAAGGGTGACAGCGTCAAGACACTGGTAAGCGTAGTGGATGCAATTCTGAGCATCGCGCCGAGTTTGAATTAGATTCCACCCGCGACTTGTTACGCTACCTGACCATTAGAACCTCGCACCAGTGCCCACCTTCATCCCCTCCGGCGCGCCAACCACCTTGATCCGCAACAGTTTTGCGCGTTGGTTAATCAAACTGACGCAGAGGCCAATATAGCAAGCCGCGGGAGGAAAGCAATGTGAACTTGACCCGTTTCAGGGGACACTTCATCTTCACAGTTTCGCAAGCTTGTCTGTTCGCCAATAAAAAACCCGGCCAATACGGCCGGGTTTGAAATCAAGACTGCGTTTACTTCGGCTGCGGAACGATTCGCAGATAGGGCTTGGGTGCTTTCCAGCCGCCGGGGTATTTCTGCTTCGCCTCCTCGTCCGATACCGCGGGCACGATGATGACGTCTTCACCCTGTTTCCAGTTTACCGGGGTGGCGACCTTGTGCCTGGCGGTCAACTGCAATGAATCGAGCACACGCAGCACCTCGTCGAAATTGCGGCCGGTGCTCATGGGATAGGTAAGAATCAGCTTGATCTTCTTGTCGGGGCCGACGATAAACACGGATCTGATCGTCGCGTTGTCGGCAGCGGTTCGCCCTTCCTTCTTGGCGGCTGCGTTCGGGTGAATCATGTCGTACAGCTTTGCTACGTTGAGATCCGGGTCGCCGATCAAAGGATAGTTCGGCGCATGCCCCTGGGTTTCCTGGATGTCCTTGGCCCATTTCTCGTGGTTGCCGACCGGGTCGATGCTAAGCCCGATTACCTTGCAGTTTCGTTTGTCAAATTCCGGCTTGAGCTTGGCCATGTAGCCCAGTTCCGTGGTGCAGACCGGGGTGAAGTCCTTGGGATGTGAAAACAGGATTGCCCATTTGTCGCCAATCCACTCATGAAATCGTATCGTTCCCTGAGTGGTTTCGGCCGTGAAATCGGGTGCTTCGTCACCAATATGCAATGACATGACAGTCCTCCAATTATCGTTGGTGCAAACCATTGATTAAAAACCCGTTCGGTTCTGCCGGGATTTTTCCGGACAAATCAAACTGCGGGAGGATGCAGAAAAAACATGTCTGCGTTGTTAAAACTGAGGCGATCATCGGTCCGCAATCTGATAGCAGAAAGGGCAAGGGCGAGACGGTGCAGCAAGGTGCAGATTATACCGCCTTGCCATTGAGGTCAACGCGGTAGTCGTCAATGGGTCTGCCGCAACTTGCGTTCTACTCATGCCGGAAAATTGCTTCTGAACCGAGCCCATGATCTGCCGGCGTTTTGCCTGAGTTCGTCGATCCGCGTCCGGTGCCTGTGCAGAAAATTGAGCAGCTCCACTGGTGCAGCCGGTGTGATAAATCCGCCATACAGGCCGGATTTTTTTATTCGCCGGTGAAGTAGTTCACGGATTTCCGGCCATGCATAATGCATATTGGGACTGCGGCATTCCTCCTCTTGCATGAGTGCCGCAGCAACATCTTCCTCCTCCAGATGTTGCGAATATTTACCGCGCCGGTGTGTGATCCCCGCGCGGTTTTTTTTGCATCAATAAGCGTGCGCGCCGATGTATCTGCTGTAGCTGCCGGTTCGATCTGCCGACGGCCCCCGGATTCTCCTGATTTTCCTGCGGGATCAATTAATTGCATAAATCCGCGGCCTTATCACGTAAAATGGCCGCAATCCCGTTATTTTCCCGAAGGAATTTGATGTTGAAGTGGCTGCTGACCGCGTTGGTGGCCGGCATGGCGCTGCTGTTGTGGCGCATGAGTGTGTTTGCCAACCGCAATCTGCCCAGGCCCGGCGATTCAGCGCCTGATTTTGAATTGCCCGACCAGAACAGCAGGCCGCGCGCCAGCGCGCAATTTCGCGGCAGGTGGCTGGTGCTTTATTTTTATCCGCGCGACGACACACGGGGCTGTACCGAGCAGGCTGCGCGTTTTCGCGAAGCGATGTCCGAGTTCGATGCGCTGGATGCCGCCGTGTGCGGCGTGAGCGTGGACGGCAGCGAAAGCCACGCCAAGTTCGTGCGCAAGTACAACTTGCCTTTCACTCTGCTTGCCGACAAGGCGGGCGTGGTTGCCGCGCGTTACGGCTCGCTGCGCAATTTCGGTTTCATGAAGTTAGCAAAACGCAATACCTTTCTCATCGATCCGCAGGGCAGGGTGGCCCGCGTTTACCTCGGCGTCAATCCCGCGCGCAACGCCCGTGCTGTGGTCGACGACCTCAGGAAACAGGGGAACTCATGATTAAAAGCATAGACCATATTGTTCTCGCAACCGCGGATCTTGAGCGATGCCTTGATTTTTACACGCGCGTGCTGGGCATGACGCTGGAACGCTACGGCGAGGGCCGGATTGCACTGCGCTTCGGCGATCACAAGTTCAACGTGCATCCGCCAGGTTTCGACGCAGGCGTCAAGGCACACACGCCCACGCCCGGTTCGCTCGATTTGTGTTTTCTTGCCGACCGGCCGCTCGATGACATCGTTGCGCATCTCGAACGACATAATGTCCAGATCGAGGAGGGGCCGGTCACGCGCACCGGCGCGCGCTTCGCAATACGCTCGGTCTATATCCGCGATCCCGATCTGAACCTGATCGAAATCTCGGAACCCGTGGCAAGACGTTAGAAACCGCGGACGAACGCCGATAGGGTCAAAACCGAAAACCAATGGACAGGATTTACAGGATTCAGCAGGATAGCCAGGATACGATCCGGGAGTTTGACTGCGGCAACAAAAGAACATCCTGTTAATCCTGAATAATCCTGTAAATCCTGTCTATTTGTCGTTTGTCTTTTATCGGCGCCTCGTGTAAATCCCCATGCCACTCATTACGCTAGACAAGGCCTGTCTCGCCTTCGGTCACGTGCCGCTGCTTGATCGGGTTGATCTCGCGCTCGACGGCGGCGAGCGCGTGGCGCTGATCGGGCGCAACGGCAGCGGCAAAACCAGCCTGCTCAAGGCCATCGCGGGCACCCAGGCGCTGGATGACGGCGCGGTGCGGCGCAGCGCGGGGGTGCGCATCGCACTGGTGGCGCAGGAGCCCGAACTCGATGTGCGGCATACGGTGTATGAAGCAGTGGCGCATGGCGCCGGCGACCTGCACCGGCAGCTGCTCGAGTACCATGAACTTTCGCAGCGTCTCGCCGCAGAGGGCGCACATGATCAGGCGGCTCTCGAGCGCCTGCAGCATCTGCAGCAGGCGCTGGAGCACGCCGACGGCTGGCGCATCAGTGCGCGCATCGACGCCATCATCGACAGGCTCGGCCTAGAGCAGGACGTCCTCGTCGGCCAACTTTCCGGCGGCATCAGAAAACGCGTCGCGCTGGCGCAGGCGCTGCTGGCCGAACCCGGGGTGCTGCTGCTCGACGAACCAACCAACCATCTCGACATCGACGCCATCGAGTGGCTCGAAGAGCTGCTCAGGGGGTTCCCCGGTTGCGTGCTGTTCGTGACCCACGACCGGCGCTTTCTCGACAATGTGGCGACGCGCACTGTGGAGCTTGATCGCGGGCGGCTGGCGAGCTTCGAGGGCGGATTCGCGGAATACCTGCGGCGCAAGGACGAGATGCTGAACGCGGAGTCGGTCGCCAACGCGCGTTTCGACAAGCTGCTGGCGCAGGAAGAGGTGTGGATACGCAAAGGGGTGGAAGCGCGCCGCACGCGCAACGAGGGTCGGGTGCGGCGGCTGGAGCAGTTGCGCCGCGAGCGCGCGGCGCGGCGCGAGCGCGTCGGCGAGGTCAGCCTTAATGTGGACCGCGGCGAGCGTTCGGGGCAGATGGTGGTGGAACTGCAGGAGGCAGGCAAGCGCTACGGGGACAAGGTGGTGATCGCGGGATTTTCGACGCGCATCCTGCGCGGTGACAAGATCGGTCTCATCGGCCCCAACGGCTGCGGCAAGACCACACTGCTCAAGCTGATTATGGGTGAACTCGAGCCCGACGGCGGCAGCGTGCGCCGTGGCACGCGTCTGGCAGTTGCGTACTTTGACCAGCTGCGCGAGCAGCTCGATGATGACTCGACGCTCGCCGAGTGCATCAGCCCGGGTTCCGAGTATGTCGAGATCGGCGATGAGCGCAAGCACGTGATCGGGTACCTTGGCGATTTTCTGTTTCCGCCCGAACGCGCGCGGGCCAAGGTCGGATCGCTGTCAGGCGGCGAGCGCAACCGCCTGCTGCTCGCCAGGCTGTTTTCGCGCCCGGCCAATGTGCTGGTGCTCGACGAGCCGACCAACGACCTCGATATGGAAACGCTGGAGTTGCTGGAGGCTTTGCTGCAGGATTACGCTGGCACCCTGTTCGTGGTCAGTCACGACCGCGCGTTTCTCGACAACGTGGTAACCCAGGTTATCGCATTCGAAGGCGGTGGTGTGTTGCGCGAGCACGCAGGCGGCTATTCGGACTGGCAGCGCTGGCGGCGCGAACAGCTGACTGGATCGGCTGCGCCGGGAAAACCCCGTGCGGCGAAGAACGCGCCGCGGCAGGAAACGGCGGCGCAATCGAGCGCACAGGCTAAGTCCAGGCTCAGCTACAAGGAGGCGCGCGAGCTCGAGGCGCTGCCACAGAAAATCGCCGCGCTGGAGCAGGAGCAGGCGCAGCTGACGCAGCAGCTTGCCGACCCCGCGCTGTATCGCGACGGACCGGCGCGCGCCCAGGCTTTGCAGCGGCGTTACGGCGTGGTCGAAGAGGAACTGCTGCGCTGCCTTACGCAGTGGGAGGCGCTCGAAACGCGGCGCCGGGGTGCGTTCCAGAGTGTATAATATAACATATTGATTTAATTCATAATTATATGAACACTTTATGGGTTGATTGCGGTTACGGGCTGCTCGCACACACCGCCGATGGTCGGCTGGTGGTGACGGATGATTACCTGCGCGCCTATTACGCACGCCCCGAACTTGCGCCGCTGCCGGAATCGTGTGCAAAAGAACGCGCGTTGCACCAAGCTTTGCTCGAAGCGCCGCGGCGCGAGGTCGACGCGGCGGAGATCGCCGGCATCGCCGATGAAGATGCGCGCGAGAATTACCGCGTGATGCTGCGCTTTCGCAGCCAGCTGTTGGCGGCGGACACGCTGGAGGCGTTTTATGCCGGCATTTTCCAACACGACGTCGGGGTGCCGCCGCTGTTCATCCACCAGACAGTACAGGTCGTCCTGCGCAATGTTCTCGACGGTGTTGACGACGGGCTCGAAGCGCGCGCGGCGGAATTGTTTTTCCGCAAGCAGCGCGTATCGGTCAAGGATGGCGCGATCATGCTGGCCGACGACGAGACCGTCGAGATGCACGCCGCAAGCGGCGCGCCCGGCAACATCGGCCGACTGCTGAAAGAAGTCCAGGCGCCGTTGCGCACGGTCGAACTCGACGTGCTCGACGACAGGAACGCCGCGGAATACTGGAAGCGCGATGAACGCCACGACACCGTGCTTGATCTGAGTTATGCGCGTTCCGGCAGCCTGGCGCTGTGCCGCGTGCTGGCGCGCTGGGTCGCGCATTTTCACGGCGTGGCAGTGACGGTGACGCCGGTGCGCGAAATCCCCGACGAAGAATGGGTGTGGCATGTCGGCTTGGACGCCGAGGCGACCGCGATGCTCAACGAGATTTATAATGGCGGAGAGATCGAGGAAGAGCGCATGAAACGAATCATCGGCCTGTTTCGCATGGATTTTTCCGATGCGTCCGCATTACGCTCCGAAGTCGCCGGCGCGCCGGTTTTTCTTGGCCTGGCAATGACGGCGGACGGCACGCTGCGCATGAAACCGCAGAATCTGCTGATGAATCTGCCGTTGGCCAGGCGTGCCTGATGTCCGGCATCATAAAGGCCGAACGACAGGCCGAACGCTGGCAGCGCATCGTTGCGGCACCCGACGAGCACATCAATATCGCCGAGGCGGCGCTGGTGATCGCCGTCGAGGAATACCCGGACCTCGACGTCGACGGCTACCTCGGCTGCATCGACGACATGGCGGCCGGCCTGCGCAAGCGCCTGCGCCAGGACATCACGCCGACGGAAACCATTATTGCGCTCAACCGTTACGTATTCGAGGAACTTGGTTTTACCGGCAATGCCGACGATTACTACGACCCGCGCAACAGCTTCCTCAACGAGGTCATTGACCGCCGGCTGGGAATCCCGATCACGCTGTCCGTGATCTACATGGAAATCGGGCGGCGCCTCGGCCTGGCGCTGCACGGCGTGTCCTTTCCCGGCAATTTCCTGGTCAAGTGCGTGGTGCGCGACGGCGCGATCATACTCGATCCGTATGCCGGAGGTGCTTCGCTCGGTGTCGAAGAACTGCAGCAGCGGCTGCAGGTATTGCACAAGGGCGTCGATGCCGCGCCCGCGGCAGTGAAGGGCATGTTGACCGCGGCGGGCGGCAAGGAAATCCTCGCGCGTGTGCTGCGCAACCTCAAAGGCATTTACCTGCAGCAGAAGGACTTGCTCAGGGCGCTGTCCGCGACCGAACGCATCATCGCCCTGGTGCCTGCGGCCGCCGAGGAATACTGCGACCGCGGCAATATATATCTCGACCTCGAATGTTTCCGTGCCGCGCTGGCCGATTTCCGCCACTATCTGGGACTGAGGCCCGGCGCCAGCGATGCCCAGGAGGTGAAGCAGCAGGTTGCCGAGTTGCAGCAGGTGGTGGCGCGGCTCAATTGATGCCTGCACAGCGCTTTTCGCCGTATCTGCTGCTCACGTTGTGTGCCCTGTTCTGGGCCGGTAACTGGGTCATCGCGCGCGGCATCCAGGGATTGATGTCGCCGGTGGCAATGGCGTTCTGGCGCTGGCTCGCGGCGCTGCTCATCCTGTTGCCGTTCGTGGCAAAGTCCATGCACGAACAGTGGCCGCTGATACGCCGCTCCTGGAAGATTCTGGTGCTGCTTGGCATTCTGGGCGTGGGCGCGTTCAACACGCTGACCTATACCGGTCTCAAATACACGACCGCCACCAATGGCGTGCTGCTCAATTCGGTGATTCCGGTGCTCATCATCGCCATCAATTTCACATTTCTGGGCAACCGCATCGGCTGGAGGCAGGGTATCGGCGTGGCGGTCTCGCTGTGCGGAATCCTGGCCATCATCGGACGCGGCGATCCCGGCGCGCTGCTGTCGTTGCGGCTCAATCCAGGCGATCTGTGGGTGCTGACCGCGATGCTGGCGTGGTCGGTCTATACCGTCTGTCTGCGCTGGCGGCCGGCGGAATTGTCATCGCGGGCATTTACCGGCACGCTGATCGTGGTCGGCGTGCTGGCGATTCTGCCGCTTTTCGCCTGGGATTTCGCGCAGGGACACACCACCACCTGGAACGCGACCACGCTGTCGAGCGTTGCCTATTTCGCGGTGTTTCCCTCGGTGCTGGCGTATTTTTTCTGGAACCAGGCGGTGGCCCGCGTGGGCGCCGACCGCGCCGGCGTGTTCCTGCACCTGATGCCGCTGTTCGGCACGGCGCTGTCCATCGCGTTTCTGGGTGAGGCGCTGTTGGCGTTCCATTTCGCCGGCGCGGCGCTGATATTTTCCGGGATTTTCATTGCCTCGCGCGCAAGACGCCCGGGATGAAGAACGCGGTGGGCGATTGAAACCGGAAATCATCAGCCGCGTACCGCAAGGCAGGGCACGTCCGACGCCGCTGCTGTTCGTGCACGGCGCGTTCGTCGGCGCCTGGTGCTGGGATGAGTATTTTCTCGCCTATTTCGCCGAACGCGGCTATGCCGCGCACGCGGTGAGCCTGCGCGGCCACGGCGGCAGCCCGGGGCAGGAAACGCTGGCGGTCACCGGCGTCGACGATTATGTCGCCGACATGCTGTTCGCGGCGGAACAATTCAAGCGACCCCCGGTGCTGATCGGGCACTCGATGGGCGGCATCGTCGTGCAGCGCGGGCTGAAGCGCAGCAATGCGCCGGCGGCAGTGCTGATGGCATCGGTGCCGCCGCAGGGCCTGATGGGCAGCGCGTTTCTGCTTGCGGCGCAGAACCCGCAACTGTTCCGCGAGATCAACCTGATCCAGCATGCGCGCCCGCGGCACGCCACGCCCGAGGGCATGCGCAAAGCCCTGTTCTCGGAGACCATGGCGGAAGACGAGGTATTGAAACATTGCATGCGCATGCAGCCCGAATCGCAGCGCGCGCTGTTCGATCTGTCGTGGCCACAGTACTTCTGGATCGGCGACACGCGCAATGAGCCGGTGCTGGTGCTGGGCGCCGGCAATGATGCGTTTTTCCCTCCATTCATGACGGAGGCGACCGCGCGTCTGCACGGCACCGAGGCGGTGATTTTTTCCGGCATGGCACACGCCATGATGCTCGAACCGGCATGGCGGTCGGTCGCTGACCGCATTGCGCTGTGGCTGGGCGGGCAGGGGCTGTGAGATAGACTGCGTGAGTGTTGCCGCGGTTGGATAGACGATACCCGTGTCCTCGGCTATCCTAGTTCAACTGCGGCATGCTGTATTGACAAGGCAAAGGGGGGGTGATGGAAGCTTATCTATACTGGGCCTTGATCGGCATTGCGCTGATCATTGCCGAGTTGCTCACCGGAACGTTTTATCTGCTGGTCATCGGCATCGCGGCGTTTGCCGGTGCCGCCGTCGCCTATGTTGGCTACTCCTTCTGGATCGAGGCCGTCAGCGCTGCAGCGGTGGCCGTGATCGGCGTAATCCTGATCAGCCGCTATCGCGCGCCATCGCCGGGCAAGTCCGGGCAGAGTCTGGACATCGGGCAAAGCGTCGTGCTGGATTCCTGGGTGAGCGAAGCCGACGGTCTGGCCAGAGTCAGCTATCGCAATGCGCTATGGGACGCGAAAGTCCTCGGCGAACGTCAGGCGAGCGGCAAAGTGTTTTACATTCATGCCGTGGACGGCAACACACTGCACGTCTCCGCCAGCAAGCCTGCGTAAATCGAACTGCCCGTAACCGCCTTTTGCCGGTCGACCAGCTTGTTGAACGTTTCCGGATTGCGTGAAGCACCCAAACCTTCATTCCACGCCTTTCGTGCAGGGTGGAGGGGTGAGATTCGAAACGTGAATGAAAGCCATTCATTTGCGTAAAATTTGATAAGGAGAAGCCAGTGTTCGCAAAAATAATCATCGTGCTGATTCTCACCGGCGCCCTGTTCGCGCTGGAGATGGGGTCGTATGCGGTGCCGTTCGCCGTCATTGCCCTGGGCATCGTCATTGCGATCGAATCGATTCGCCAGGTACCGCAGCAAAGCGCGTGGGTGGTCGAGCGTCTGGGCA
>CAKKQX010000130.1 GCA_919902235.1 Burkholderiales bacterium | reverse complement strand
CGCAAGATATCTTGGGTCCGCGAGATCAGAACTGTGCTATAAAGAGTGGCGGCTGAGGCGGTTGCTGCGGTCACGCAATGTTCCAATTCTCGTACTACACCGAACAGCCCCCGCCCCGCTACGTAGTTCAACCGAGATATAGTTGAACTAAACCGCTTCCGCGGTAGCGCAGCGTCGTGCTGCGGGGTTGAAGTCAGGGTTGTTTCCTGATCGTCGCGCGCCAGCCTCGCCTGCTCACTTCTTTCCTCTTTTTGCCCAGGCCGCTTCATTTCACAATCACCTCCAGCTGGCGCCCGTGGAGGGCACCGTCACGTCAACCTTCATCACTGGAGGGTCGTCATGGGAGAACTACGCACGAGGATGGACAACGACATGATTGTGCGGGGTCGAGCCGATCGGACCCGACAGTCGTACCTGAAGGCGGTGGAGCGTCTGGCAAGATTTTATCGGCGCTCGCCCGATCAACTGTCCCACGGTGAAGTCCAGGCTTACCTGCTGCACCTGATCAAGGATCGCAAGGCTTCCTACAGCACCTGCAACATCGCGGTGTGTGCGTTTCGATTCCTGTACCTCACCACGCTGGGCCGGGACCGCGCGCTGTTTGACATTCCATACAGCAAGCGCCCTCAGCGTCTGCCGGAGATCTTCAGCCGTGAAGAGATCACTCGGCTGCTCGGCGCCGCCACCAATCCCAGGCACCATGCTCTGCTGGCCACAACCTACGCCGCCGGCCTGCGCGTCGGCGAGGTCGTCAAGCTCAAGCCCGCCGACATCGATTCGACGCGCCTGACGATCCGCATCGAGCAGGCCAAGGGCGCCAAGGACCGCTACAGCCTGCTGTCTCCGCTGCTGCTTGAGGAATTGCGCGGCTACTGGAAGCAGTTCCGGCCCAGAGTGTGGCTGTTTGAGACCCGCTCCGGAAACCACCTCGATGTCTCCGGCGCCCAGAAGATCTACATGACCGCCAAGCTCAAGGCCCGTATCACCAAGCGGGGCGGCATCCATGCGCTGCGTCATGCCTTCGCCACTCACCTGCTGGAGGCCGGCGAGGATCTCCACACCATCCAGCGCCTCATGGGTCACGGGGATCTGGCCACCACCTCGCGCTATCTGCATCTGACACAGGCCGCCCACAAGTCCAAGGCCCTCTCGCGGGATCTGCTCAAGCTGTCGCCAGCCGGCCTGCCGTAACCGCCCGTGTGCCGGCAGTCCGGCCCGCCGGGTGCGCCAGCCCGGCGTGCTGTGGTGGAGATGGCCGACATCTTGCGCGCCCACGGCGAATCGTATCGCCGAACCCACAACCTGGCACGGTGTCAGCGCCGTGCCATGCGGGCCATCGAGAACTGTCGCACCGCACAGCTCGGTGGGCACAAGCACACCTGTGACCGCTGCGGTGCGGCCCGCATCACCTACAACTCCTGCCGCAACCGTCACTGTCCGAAGTGCCAGACCCTGGACCGTCAACGCTGGGTCCAGGCCCGCCTGTCGGACCTGCTCAGCGTTGCGTACTTCCACATAGTCTTCACGCTGCCTCATCAGCTCAACGTGCTGGCTCAGACCCATCCGCGCGTGATCTACAACCTTCTGTTCGCGGCCGCCTCCGACACGCTGCTCACCTTCGCACGCGATCCCAAACACCTCGGCGGCACCCCCGGCGTCACCGCCGTGCTGCACACCTGGGGCCGCAACCTCTCCCAGCACGTCCACCTTCACTGCATCGTCACCGGCGGCGCACTGGCTGCCGACGGCTTGCGTTTCATCCGCAGCCGCAGGAAGTTTCTGTTCCCCGTGCGCGCGCTGTCGGTGGTCTTCAGGGCCAAGTACCTCGAGCTGCTCGAGCAAGCCCTCCATGCCGGCCAGCTCGGCACGGTCCAGCTGGAGACCGACCCGGCCGCCTCGCCCACCGGCTCATCGCTTCTGACCGACCTGCGACATCGCGATTGGATTGTCTACTGCAAACCCCCTCTGGCCGGCCCCAAGCAGGTTCTCGACTACCTGGGCCGCTACACTCACCGGGTGGCGATCTCCAACGACCGGCTCGTCGGCTTCCACCAGGGCCTCGTGCGCTTCCGCTGGAAGGATCACGCCGACGCCGGCAAGCTCAAGGTCATGACCCTGGCCGCCGAAGAGTTCATCCGCCGATTCCTGCTGCACGTCCTGCCCGATCGCTTCATGCGCATCCGTCACTTCGGGCTGCTCGCCAACCGCGCCCGCAGCAAGAAGCTCGCCCTGTGCAGGCAGTTGCTCCACCAGCCGGCGGCCCCCGGCACCTCAGCACCCGAATCAACTCAGACTCTGATGCTGCGCCTCACAGGCCTCGACATCACGCTGTGCCCCGTCTGCCGCACGGGTCGGCTGTACCTCACCGCGATTATTGCTCCACTCGACTCCTCCAACTGTCAGCCCAACATCACGGATACATCGTGACCAGGGCCAGCCTCATAACGCGCTCAGCTCCTGATGCGTGTCGGCCGCCCGATGCGAGAGAATTCCTCTCGTCCTGCGGCCTCCGCACCGCCTTGGGCTCAAC
>CAKKQX010000129.1 GCA_919902235.1 Burkholderiales bacterium | reverse complement strand
CGCCGAGCGGGAGGCCGAGCACGAAGAGAATGTCCCAGCCGCCGAAACCCTTGGCCGGAATCGTGGCGCCGCTGGTCAGGCGCGCCAGATCCACCGTGCCGCCTATCACTGACATGCCGAATTGACGCTCGACCAGCGCCGCCAGCGGCCATGCCGCCACTCCGACCAGACCCAGTAACAATCCCGTGCGTCGCCAGGTCCAGGCACCGGCCTTGGTGGTTTCGGTGCGCATCAGGAAAAGGATCAGCGCCGCTCCCAGCGGAACCAGCAGCGCCCACAGCGGCAGACCGAGCGATGTGGCGTTGAACGTTACCGCGCCACCCAGGCCGTGAACCGCGTCGCGCAGGCCGCGCAACGGGCCGGCTTCGAACAGGGTGGCGCCAAGCATCATGCCGGCAATACCCGCGACCGCGCCCAGGCTGCCCGCGCCGGTCTTGAACCATACGCCCGCGGCGCAGCCCACCGCCCAGTACATGGATACGCCGAAAAGCAGGCCGCCCACGATGGCGCCCACGGGGAAAAACGAGGGGAAGGCCGGTTGCGCCCAGCCCAGCGCGAACACCGCCGGCATGGCGACCATTTGCACGGCAATGGCCAGCAACAGCGCTTTGACCTTGGTGAAATCGCGCTTGGTGACGACAAACCGGAAACCGGAACTGAGGCAAAACGCGCCGCGCTGGGCGATATAGCCGTACGCGGCACCGATAACCAAACCACTAATCACTAATGCATTCATATACTTTCACTCTCCTCGCTATATCCGGCACGATGGATATCCCTTGGCCCTTCTCAGGGGTTCCAGTCAACATTCCGATGTCATGAATTTCGTTAAAGCAGTTTTCTTGCAAGGAAACTGCTATTCAACTATTCTATTGACTAGATTAATCCATATATAAAAAAAATCAAGGGGTATCTGGGGATGCGGGACTCGAGGAAACAATCGGATGAGGCATTGCGCGGTGCGGGCGCGTGGCGTCACATAGTCCGGTACGGGCAGGAATCCATGTGAGGGCCGGATGCGTATCAGCCTGATCAACGTGCAGATCTCCGAGGGCAACAACATCGTGCCACCCCTCGGCATCCTTTATATCGCTGCCGTTCTGGAGCAACAGGGGCATGAGGTCCAGGTATTCGACGTGGACCCCGATGTCGCGCCCTGCGTCGAACAGATTCAGGCCTTCGCACCGCAGATCATCGGGCTGGGCTGCTACACCAACACCTATCCCAAGGCGCGGCGCCTGACAGCGCGGCTGCGCGAGGCCTGCCCGCGGGCGGTGCTGGTCTGCGGCGGCGTGCATGCGACGGCGAAGCCGCTCGAGACCATCCAGGAGCTGCGCGCCGATTATCTCGTCTATGCGGAAGGCGAGCGTTCCATGGCGCGTCTCGTACGTTGTCTCGAAACCGGCGCCACCGGCGAGATCGAAGACATCAAGGGGCTCTATTACTGGAAGGACGGCCAGGCCAAATACACCGGCCCGCCGGAGCTCATTGACGAACTCGATTCCATTCCCTTTCCCGCGCGCCATCTGTTGCGCTACGCGCCCTATCTCGCGCCTCCCGGCATGATTCGCGGTTATGCGATGGAGCGCGTGACCACCATCTTCACCAGTCGCGGCTGTCCTTACCCCTGCACCTATTGCGCCAGCCACATCGTGCAGGGAAAAAAGGTGCGCCGCCGCACGGCGGCTAACGTGGTTGCCGAGATCGAATCGCTGGTGCGCGATTACCGCATCCGCGGCTTTTACTTCTGCGACGATCTCGTGACGGGCGACCGCGAGTGGATGATGGAATTCTCGCGGCAACTGGCGCAAAAGAACCTCGGCCTGCGCTGGGCCTGCCAGTCGCGCGTGGATTACGTGGACGAGGAAATGCTGCGCCCGATGAAACAGGCCGGCTGCGTGCAGCTCGACTTCGGCGTGGAGAGCGGCTCGGACAAGACGCTGAAGACCATGAAAAAGAAGGCAACCGCGGACGAGGCGCGCGCCGCGTTTGCGTTGATGCATCGCATGAAAATGCGCGCCTGCGCCACCTTCATCCTCGGCTTCCCCGGCGAGACCGAGGACGACATGGAAGAAACCTACCGGCTTGCCAAGGAGATCAACGCGGACTACACGGCTTTCTATTTCCTCACGCCCTATCCCGGGACCCCGATCTACAACATGGCGGTACAAAACGCCTGGATAGATCCCAAGCTGATCGCCGAGGAGCGCTTCACGCACCGGCAGGCCGCCGTGCCGATCATGGCGATCGAGCATGCTCCCAAGAAGCTCGCCGCGATACGCCGGCGGTTCCAGAACCGCTTCTTCGTGCGCAATTACCTGCGCTGGCGCAACCTGCGGTTTTACGGATCGCTGTTGCGGGCGCTGCTCGGCAGCCCGCGCGACGCCATCCGCGCCGTCGCCGGTTTTTTCAGGACCCTGCGCCTCGACGATTTCGTGGAGGCGGTGTTCGAGCTGCACCAGCGGCGCGCACGCGAGCGCCTGGAGCGCTGAATGTCGTTCGCATCCTTCCTGCAAAGCGCGTTTCTGGCCGCCTATTTCCTGGCGCTTGCGCTGCTTTGCCTCTACGGCCTGCACCGTTATCAGCTGGTGTATCTGCGCCACCGCTACCGGGATCGCCCACCGCCGACCACGGCGGTCCGCGACTGGCCGGCGGTCACCGTCCAGGTTCCCATTTATAACGAGCGCTACGTCGCCCCGCGGCTGCTCGAGGCGATCCGGCGGCTGGATTATCCGCGCGACCGTCTGGAAG
>CAKKQX010000128.1 GCA_919902235.1 Burkholderiales bacterium | reverse complement strand
GGTGACGTAGGCGAGACAGGCGCCCAGGCTCACCAGTCCGCCCAGATAGCCCAGGCTCCAGCCCCAGCCGGACACGCGGCCCATGGCCTCGCCCTGCGCCAGTTCCGGCAGGAACGCCGCGATCAGATTCTCACCGCTGCCGAAGAAAAAATTAGATAATATAATCAATATGATGGCGCTAACGAGATCGCCACGCCCGACCGCCGCCAGTGCTGCGGTGAACACGATGCAGCCTATGGTGGTAAACACCAGCAGGCGCTTCTTGGCAGCGCGCGCGTCGGCGTAGGCGCCGAGCAGCGGTGCAGTCACCATGATCAGCGCATACGACACCGCGAGCGCGCAGGTCCAGGCAAAAGTCGCCCACGGCGCGTTGCCCGCAACCTCGGCCACGAAATAGGCGTTGAACACCGCGGTGATGACCACGGTGGTGTAGCCGGAGTTGGCGAAATCGTACATCGCCCACGACCACACTTCGCGCGGGCGCACGCCGGGAGCCAGGCTGGCGCGTGTGGTCATCGCAAACGGATGTTGAGGAAAAGCAAATGGACAGGATTCACAGGATTGATCAGGATTTACAGGATTAAAACATGAGAAATGAAGAAGTCATCCTGTTAATCCCGCTTTTGTCCTGTTAATCCTGTCCAAAGATTTTGGGGGTTGAACGGCATCGCTATTGCGCCGGCGCTTCCGGTTCGGGCAGATCCTCGATGTAGCGCCTGAGCAGGCGGTTTTCCATGCTCGTCTCCCGCAGCAGGGCCTTGGCGACGTCGTGAAACGAAATCACGCCCAGCAGCTTGTCGACTTCCTGCACCGGCAGATAGCGGATGTGGTGCTGTAGCATCACTTCACGCAAATGCTCCAGCGTATCGCCGGGCTGGCCGAAAATCGGATCCCTGGTCATGATGTTTGCGACCAGCAGTTCATCGAGATTGCCGCGCCGCGCGTCCAGCGCCTTCAGCACTTCGCGGAAGGTGAACATGCCGGTCATTTTTCCGTTTTCCATCACCACCAGCGAGCCGATGTCATTGGCGGCCATGATGCTCACCGCCTCCGTTACCTTGCCTGACGGCGCGATGCTGAACAGCGCGCTGCCCTTGAGATTGAGAATATCGCGGATGATCATGAACGGCCTCCTTCGCCGGCGCGGCTGTCGGTGCTGGCGGCATTCATCTTAGCGCAATGCGCCATGCCGCGCAGCGCGGGGCCGGGTTATCATAAGCGCGCGCCGCCGCCCTTGGCAGCCGCGCCGGATCGACAACCATTGCAAAGGATCGACATGAACATCTCTCTCAGCCTGACCCCTTTGATCTCCCTGATTGCCGGCATCCTTATCCTGGTCATGCCCAAGCTGCTCAATTACATCATCGCGCTGTATCTGATCATCATCGGCATCGTCGGCCTGGTGAAATAACTCTCCTCCACAATCAGTACGACTTCGGCAGCCCCAGCACTTTCTCGGCAATGAAGCACAGGATCAGCTGCGGGCTGACCGGCGCGATGCGTGGTATCAGCGATTCGCGCAAATAGCGCTCGACGTGGTATTCGCGGGCATAGCCCATGCCGCCGTGGGTCATCACCGCGGTCTCGCAGGCCCGGAAACCGGCTTCGCCCGCCAGATACTTCGCGGCGTTTGCTTCCGCGCCGCACGGCTTGCCGGCGTCATACAGCGACGCCGCCTTGAAGGTGAGCAGGTCGGCCGCCTCGAGTTCGATCCAGCGCTGCGCCAGCGGATGCTGTATCGCCTGGTTCTGGCCGATCGGGCGGTCGAACACGATGCGCTCGCGCGCGTAATCGGCGGCGCGCTTCAACGCCGCGCGACCCAGGCCGACCGCTTCGGCCGCGACCAAGATTCGTTCCGGGTTGAGTCCGTGCAGAATGTACTCGAAGCCCCTGCCCTCTTCGCCGATGAGGTCCGCCACCGGCACCTTGAGACCATCGATGAAAACCTGATTGGAATCGACCGCCTTGCGTCCCATCTTGGGAATTTCGCGCGCCTCGACAAACTGGCGATCGACGTCGGTATAGAACAGGCTCAGGCCCTGCGTCGGCTTTGCCGCCTGCTCCAGCGGCGTGGTGCGCGCGAGCAGCAACATCTTGTTTGCCACCTGTGCCGTCGATATCCACATCTTGCGGCCCGACACCAGGTAGTGATCGCCCTGCCTCACGGCCTTGGTCCTGAGCCGCGTGGTGTTGAGGCCGGCGTCGGGTTCGGTGACGCAAAAGCACGCGCGGTCCTCGCCCGCGATCAGCGGCGGCAGCCAGCGTTTCATTTGTTCGTCGCTGCCGAATACCACCACCGGATTCAGGCCGAATATATTCATGTGCACCGCGGATGCACCCGACATGCCCGCGCCCGATTCGGCGATGACCTGCATCATGAGCGCGGCTTCGGTGATGCCCAGACCGGCGCCGCCGTACGGCTCGGGCATGGCGATGCCCAGCCAGCCGTCGCGCGCCAGCGCGCGGTGGAAATCGTCCGGAAAGCCGCCTTCGGTGTCTTTCTTCAGCCAGTAGTCGGCGTCGAAGTCCGCGCAGATTTTTTCGATGGCGGCGCGAATCGCTGCCTGCTCTTCGGAAAAGGAAAAATCCATGGGGGGAAACTCAGGCTGGATTCAACGCAATATGTCCAAAAAAGTGCAAAGTCAAAACAATGGACAGGATTAACACGATTTAACAGGATTTACAGGATTAAACCCAATGCTCATTTTTCGCTGATAGACAAGTCCCGCCAATAGATAAGCCCCCTCTCCCGCCCGGGCGGGAGGGCGGGGGAGAGGGTGGGTTGTATCAAAATATGCAAACCGCAAGACTTAAGCGCTGATCAGGCCATCGCAGCTATTTAGCGAGCCCCATGCGCTTGGCGATCTCGGTGTATTCCCTGACGCGCTCGTTCATGAAGGCTGCGTTCTTTTCAACGGGAATGTCGATGATCTCGAAACCGCCGTCGATGTTCTGCTTGCGCAGGTCAGGCTCCTTGTTGAGCGCGGCGATCATGTCCGACACCTGCTTCTGGATGTTCGCCGGCGTCGCCTTGGGCACCGCGACGCCGCGATAGGCGCCGTCCACCCACTTGAAACCCAGCTCCTTGAAGGTGGGCACGTCGGGAAACTGCGGGTGACGCTTGTCGAGCGCGACCGCCAGCATGCGCATGCGGGTTTTCTGTCCGATGGCGAGCGTGACGTACGACAGCGCGCCGTGGATATGCCTGCCGATCACCGCCTGGTTGAGCTCGCCCGTGCCCTTGAACGGGACGTAGGTGGTCTTGATGCCGGCAAGGCCGTTCAGCCTCTCGTGCGCAAGGTGATTGGCGGAGTTGGTTCCCGAGCCGGCCAGCGTGATGTCGCCCGGCTTGGCCTTGGCCGCCTTGACCAGATCGGCGAAGGATTTGTACGGGCTGTCGCTCGCCACCACGATCGCATCAGGCGTGTAATGAAACCAGTAGACCGGCGTGATGTCATTGGTCTTGTACTGCACGATGCCTTCCATCGGCTGCAGCACGATGTGCGGCAGATTGATGCCGACGATGGAATAGCCATCCGCCGGCAGGCTGTTCAACTGCGCCCACAGCAGCCCGCCGCCGGCGCCCGGTTTATATTGCACAGTCATTTCCTGTTTGAACAGCTTGCGGAAAGCGACCTGCTGAAAGCGCGCCGCCACATCGGACTCGCCGCCGGCGACGAAGGCGATGTAGTAATCGACGCGTTTGGACGGATAATTCTGCGCCGCGGCCGGCGCGAGCGGCGCGGCAAGCGTGAACAACGCAAAAACGGCTGCGACAAGCTTCATGGGTTTCATGGCAATCCTCCTTGGAAATTTTCCGGCCGGGTTGCAGGCTGCAAACCGCATCCCGTAATTTTCTTGAAAACCCCTGATCAGATCATCCCGCAAAAGCGGAGATCCGACGATGTGCTTATTATTCTGAATTCCCGTCTGCGCGGGAATGACAAAACTCTATTTAATCAAAAGTTTTCCAAACAATAGCAGCGGACTTGCGAATTGGCAAACCGCCGCGGTTTCAGATCGCAGTGTCAGATCGCATTGTCAAATAATACCGCGCTGCTTCAAATCCTCGCACGCCGCCTCGTCGTAGCCGAGCCGACGCAGGATTTCTGCGGTATGCGCGCCGAGCTTGGGACCCAGCCACTGCGTGGCGCCCGGCGTCGCCGACAGCTTGGGCACCACCGCCGGGATTTTCATGGGCCTGCCGTCGGGCAGATGCCACTGCTCTATCATATGGCGCGCGGCGTAGTGCACGTCGTTCACGATGTCCTCGGCGTCGTAAACGCGGCCCGAGGGCACTTCGGCGCGCTCGAGCGCGGCGAGCACGGCGTCGAGATCGTGGGCGCGCGTCCAGGTTTCGATCGCCTGATCGAGTTCGGCGGTGCGCGGCACGCGGCCGGCGTTGGTGGCGAGCGCGGTGTCCCCGGCCAGATCGGCGCGCCCGATGGCGTTCATCAGACGCTTGAAGATGCTGTCGTTGTTGGCGCCGATGATGACGAACTTGCCGTCGCGCGTGGGATAGGTGTTCGACGGCACGATGCCCGGCAGCGCATTGCCGGCGCGCTCGCGCCTGAAGCCCAGCACATCGAATTCCGGCACCAGGCTTTCCATGATGTTGAACACCGATTCATAAAGCGCGACATCGACGTACTGGCCTTTGCCGCCATTCGCGTTGCGGTGATGCAGCGCCATCATGGCGCCGATCACGCCGTGCAGCGCGGCCAGCGAATCGCCGATGGAAATGCCCAGCCGCACCGGCGGCCGGTCGGCGTAGCCGGTGACGTAGCGCATGCCCCCCATCGCCTCGGCGACGACGCCGAAGCCCGGACGGTCGCGGTACGGCCCGTCCTGGCCGTAGCCCGACAGCCGCACCATGATAAGCCGGGGATTGATGGCCGACAGCTGTTCCCAACCTATGCCCCATTTTTCGAGCGCGCCGGGGCGGAAGTTCTCGACCACGATGTCGGCATCGGCGGCGAGCTTGCGCACGACTTCCTGACCTTCGGGCGCGCGCAGGTTGAGTGTCAGCGATTTTTTGTTGCGCGACTGCACGTACCACCACAGCGAAGTGCCTTGGTACATCTTGCGCCACTGGCGGATCTGGTCGCCGCCCTCGGGCGCTTCGATCTTGATCACCTCGGCGCCGAATTCTGCGAGCACGCGCGCGCAGAACGGCCCGGCAATCAGTGTGCCGAGTTCGATGACTTTAACGCCCTGCAGAGGAAGTGGTTGTTTGTTGTCGGGCATGGCGAAAACCGCATCCTGTCGATGAAAGGGTGAAGCCGAGTATATTGAAATCCGCTTCAGTTCGACAATCGGCGCTTTTGCCTTGACCCTGCCCCGCGCCACACGTTATAACCGCGGCACCCAACCCGATTGATCGCAATGGCCAAACGCTCGCTGTTTTCCATACTTTCCGAATATCCGTGGTGGCTCTCGGCGCTGGTTGCCGTGCTGCTGTTCGGCATCGTGCAGACGATATTCCCGCCGCTGGCGCCCTTCGTCGCCCTGCCCTTCGCCGCCGTCGCCGCTTATTTCGCCTACAGGCAGCTGCGCGGCAAATCGCCGGTCGACGCCGGCGCGCGCCTCGCTTCGCTGCGCGACATGCCGTGGGAAAATTTCAGCCTCGTCATCAGCGAAGCCTATCGCCGCCAGGGCTACGCGGTCGAAGCCTCGAACAGCGCCGGATTCGATTTCACGCTGCGCAAGAACGGCAGAATTACGCTGGTGCAATGCCGGCGCTGGAAAGTGAACCAGGTCGGCGCCGGGCCGTTGCGCGAACTGCACGAGGCCATAGGCAAACACGATGCGTTCAACGGTGTGTGCATTACCGCCGGCGGTTTTTCAGCCAATGCGCGCGAATTCGCGGCCGGCAAGCCCATCACGCTGTTGAGCGACGCCGCGCTCGCCGAACTCGTCGGCACGCTCGAAAAAACCAGCAAACGCTGGTTCGGACGCTAGCGTCGCACGCCACGTTTCGCCCGTCATCGTCGGGAGATTGCGCGCGGTCCGGCATTTTGTCGCCCGTGGGTGACATGATAAAAGCACGTTCCTTCAACAAGATACCCGCTGTTGCTGCCCCTATCGTCGCCTGAAAGCGACGTTTCGGACCAGTCCGCAAACGCGGCATGTTTACATAACAACCTGTTTTAAATAACTATTTTACCTCTGGCACGGCCCATGCTCACCCCCTGCGACATGGCTGCCGACGGATGGATAGCCGCAGCCTGGGGTTCCCTTAACAACCAGAACAGGAGTTCAACATGAAAAAGCTCATCGCACTGTTGTCGCTGCTTGTCATGGGCGTCCTTGCCGGCTGCAACACCATGCAAGGCTTGGGCAAAGACATCGAGCGCGGCGGTGAGAAGCTGCAAGGTAGCGCGCATGAGACGCAGCATAAGATGAATTCGAACGAATAGTTGCTGCATGCAGCGGGCCGGCATGTCCGGCCTGCTGCTCCAGTCCGCCAGTCCGCGCGGTCGTCCGGACTACAACCGGCGGTCAACATTAGGAGCGCAACATGAACCGGCATCGAATCGAAGGCAGCTGGCGACAATTCAAGGGCCGAATCAGAGAGCACCGGGGCAAATTTGCCGACGATCACTTCGAAATGATCGGCAGCAAGTACGACCCGCTTGTGGGCAGCATCCAGGAATCCTATGGCATCACCGAGGACGAAGCCGAGCAGTTGCTCGCGCAATCGATCAGCCACTGATGAACACAGGGAAACTGATGAAAAGCAGGATCACGTTTACGCTGCTCGCCTGCGCCCTCGGCTTGCCGGCCGCTGCTTATGCCGGACTGTCGAAGCAGGAACGCAATGCCGAGCAACAGCGCATCAGCGCGGAATACAAATCCGCACTTAAAAACTGCGCCCGCAAGAACGGCAACACCAGAGATATCTGCATGGCCGAGGCCAAAGGCGCCGAGAACGTTGCGCGGGCGGAACTGGAAGCCCGCGACAAAGGCACGGCGAAAGCGGGGGCCGCCGCGCGCATGGCCAGGGCCGACGCCGAATACGCCGTAGCCAAAGAAAATTGCGACGATCTCGCCGGAAATGCCAAGGATGTCTGCCTGAAAGATGCGCAGGCGGCGGCGATCCGCGCCAGGGCCGATGCCAGGACGGAACGCAGAACCGAGGAAGCGAACAAAACCGCAAATGAAAAAGTTGCCGAAGCGCGGCGCGACGCCGCCGCGATCAAGCGCCAGGCCGACTACAACGCGGCCCGCGAGCGCTGCGATTCGCTCTCGGGTGGCGCTAAAGACCGCTGTCTGGCCGATGCCAGGGCAAAACACGGGATGAAATAGCGGCACGGACTTGCGCAGATTGTTTGCCGCCGCCCATCCGCAACAACAGGCCGCCATGCTCAAGTGGGCACTCATCTTCGCTCTCGTCTCGGTGATTGCCGGCATTCTGGGATTCACCGGCATCGCCGCCGGCGCGGCGGCCATCATGCAAGTGCTGTTCTTCGTGTTCGCGGCGCTGTTCGTGATTTTTCTGCTGCTCGACTTGTTCGTGTTCAGGTCGGGGGACTGAGCGCAAAACATCTGACGCAAGGAGACACTCATGATAATCGACAAAAACAAACGTAAGCGCATTACGCTTACCGCGCTGGCAGTTGTGCTGCCGTCGGGGCTGGGTGCATGTAATCAGCAGCCGCCGGCCGAAAAACCGGAACAGAACATCGGTCGGGCCGCCGAAAGCGCGAAACAGAAAATCGATCTGGCCAAAGCCGCCGTCGCAGAAAAAGCCGCCGCATCCGGCGACGCCGTGGAGAATGCAGCGCTCACTGCAAGGGTCAAGGCGGCGCTGATTGCCGAACCGTCAATCAAGGGATTGGCCATCGACGTCGACAGCAAGGATGGCATTGTTACGCTCTTCGGCACCGTTGACAATCTTGCGAATCGCGACAAGGTTACGCATGTGGCATCCGGGGTGGAAGGCGTCAGGTCGGTGCTGAATAACGTGAAAATTATCAGCGGTTCATGAACCCACGCTCCGCACACCGGCGCGCAATCGGCGCAGGTAGCGAAAAGCATGGATTTGTCGTTTGCGGGCGACATAGAAAACCACGCCTATTCAGCAGGATAAGCAAAGATGCTGCCGCCGGCGTCGCCCGGCGACGACAATTTCGCCTTCGCAGCGGTCTTGCAAAATACATTCAATATATTGTTTTTATTGATTATATTAATCTTGGCATGACACGTGCTCGTCAGCGAAGCAGGACTAACGAAGAGAAGAATTCAAATGAACAATCGGTCTTCGCTAATGCAGCAGCAGTCTTGTGTTTGAGCCTGGGTGCAGGTGCGGCTGCGGGCCATGAAATCGGCAAGAAAATGAAATAACCCCGCAGAGTTTCCTCCAAGCTGGGTTACACCCTCCCCTGTTTACCCCGGTGCAAGCCGGGGTTTTTTTGTACGCCGTTCTTTCAAACCCGCATGAGTACACAGCGCAGGTGGCGCCATATGCGCGCACAATATGTCATGTGCCAACATTCGCGCCGGCGCCAATAATAGCGCGCAACGCCTGCGCGCTTTATCATGTTGCTCTATTATAAAATTGGCGTGATTCCAGCAGGGGCTGCCCACCGTGTCCGACCATCAAACGCCCGCATCGCTTGACGAGGAGCTCGCCCATCTGGAAGGCGTGTGCCAGCGGGCGGCGCAGGCGCTCTCCAGCTCACGCAGCGTGCGGGAGACCGTCACGCTTGCCGAAGTGGACGTGCCGCACCACCTCAAAGCCATTGCCAGCGTCAAGGTGCCGACGCTCGGGCGCCTGGCCCGCGCGCGCGACATGCGGGTCGAGGAAGTCGTCAGGGAACAACTCGAATCGCTGTCGCGCGAGTACAGCGAGGTTGTCGCCGGCCGCGAGCTGGATCGCCTGAAAGGCGTTGACTGGAGTGTGCTGCGCGCGAGTTACCCGGATATTTACGCCAAGGCCTTGCGGCAGGCGAATCTGATTCTCGAACGCAAGCGCAAACGCTGAGGCAGGCCCCGATAACGCCCACAAGCGGCCGGCGGACCTCGCCCAGGTATCGTTATTGCCGCGCCCTGCCTGCTACGCCGGAACGATAGCGAATACAATCCGACAGTGCATTCCCTGCTCCTGCCAAAGTTTGCCGGCCTGCTGCTGCTCATCAGCGGCGTGCTCGCCATCTCCCGCCCGGGCGCCGCCGAGCTGCTGCCCATCCCGCCGCTCAAGGCGCGCGTAACCGACCTCACCGCAACGCTGAGCCGCGACCAGGCCGCGCAACTGGAATCGCAACTGGCGGCCTTCGAAGCGCGCAAAGGCAGCCAGATCGTGCTGCTGATGGTGCCGACCACCGCGCCGGAAACCATAGAGCAATTCAGCATCCGCGTGGCCGAGACCTGGAAGCCGGGGCGCAAGGGCGTGGACGATGGCATCCTCCTGCTCGTCGCCAAGGATGACCGGCAGCTGCGCATCGAAGTGGGCTACGGACTGGAAGGTGCGGTGAACGATGCCACCGCGCGCCGCATCATCGCCGAAACCATGGTCCCGCGCCTGCGCGGAAACGACTTCTTCGGCGGACTGCAGGCGGGCCTGGCGCAGCTCATGCGCGTGATCGACGGCGAGCCCCTGCCCGAACCCCGCGGCGAGGACGGGCAGCCCGGCATGTCGCCGGACGACTTCCAGATCTTCATGCCGCTGGTGCTGGGCGTCATTTTCCTCGGCCTTTTTCTGCGCGGCGTGATCGGCCGTCTGCTGGCGGGCCTGTTGAGCGCTTCCGTTGCGGGCGGGGCAACGTGGTTTTTCACGCAATCCCTGACGGCCGGCGTGCTCATGGGCTTCATCACACTGGTCGGGGTCGCGCTGGGATCCGCGGGCGGCAGATCGGGCCGCAGCGGCGGGTGGGGCGGCGGCGCTTCAGGCGGCTATTCGGGCGGTGGCGGCGGTTTCGGCGGCGGCGGTTCTTCGGGGCGCTGGTAGCGCGGAGACGACGACATGGACATGGCACGCGTCATCCGGCATTTGCTGCTTCCCGACATCTGGCTGCACCGCAGATTTAGCCAGGTGGCGTTGCAGACGATAGAACGCGCCATCGCCGAATCCGAACGCGCCCACAGCGGCGAACTGCGTTTCGCGGTCGAGGCCACGCTGCCGGCCGCCGCGCTGCTGCGCGGGCAGTCGGCGCGGCAACGGGCGCTGGAAGTGTTCGCGGAACTGCGGGTATGGGATACCGGACACAACAGCGGCGTGTTGATTTACGTGCAGCTCGCGGACCGGCGCGTGGAAATCGTCGCCGACCGCGGCATCAACGCGCGCGTGGCGCAGGCCGAATGGGACGCCATCTGCAGAACACTGGAAACGGACTATCGCGACGGCGCCTTCGAGCACGGATCGCTGGCGGCCATCGCCGAAATCAGTGCGCTGCTGCGG
>CAKKQX010000127.1 GCA_919902235.1 Burkholderiales bacterium | reverse complement strand
CGGGCGGGCGAACTCATCAAGATCATCGAGTAGTCAACACCTATGACCCAGGACAAAAGACAAGCGGCGCTGGACTATCACGCGCTGCCCACGCCGGGCAAGACCGCCGTGGTACCGACCAAGCCGTGCGAAACACAGGAAGATCTCTCGCTCGCCTATTCGCCGGGCGTGGCCGAGCCGGTGCGCGAGATCGCCAAGGATCCCGAGGCCGCCTACCGCTACACCAACAAGGGCAACCTGGTGGCGGTCGTCAGCAATGGCAGCGCCATCCTCGGCCTGGGTAACCGCGGCGCGCTCGCGAGCAAGCCCGTACTCGAGGGCAAGGCGGTGCTGTTCAAGCGCTTCGCCAACATCGACGTGTTCGACATCGAGATCGACGCGCCCGACCGCGACAGCTTCATCGACACCGTGGCTAACATCGCGCCGACTTTCGGCGGCATCAACCTCGAAGACATCGCCGCGCCCGAGTGTTTCATGATCGAGGAGATGCTGCGCGCGCGTCTTGACATCCCGGTGTTCCACGACGACCAACACGGCACCGCCGTGATCATCTGCGCTGGCCTGCTGAACGCGCTCGAACTCCAGGGGAAAAAACTGCCCGCGTCGCGCATCGTGCTGCTGGGCGCGGGTGCCGCGGGACTGGCGACGATGCAGCTGCTGATCGCGCTCGGCGCCAAGCGCGAGCGCATGCTGCTGCTCGACAGCCAGGGCGTGGTCCATCCCGGGCGCCCGGATCTCAATATTTACAAGCGCCGCTACGCCCAGGTCACCGACAAGCGCACGCTCACCGATGCGATGCAGGACGCGGACGTGTTCATCGGCGTCTCGGGTGCCAACCTGGTTTCGCCCGAAATGGTGGCGACGATGGCACCGAAACCCGTTGTGTTCGCGCTGGCCAACCCCGATCCGGAAATCAGCCCCGAGATCGCGAACGGCGTGCGCACCGACCTCATCATGGCCACGGGCCGCTCGGACTACCCCAACCAGGTGAATAACGTCCTCGGCTTTCCCTATATTTTCCGGGGCGCGCGCGACGTGCACGCCAGCTCGGTCTCGCGCCCTATGCTCATGGGCGCGGTACGCGCACTGGCGAAACTCGCACACGAGCCGGTGCCCGCGGAAGTATTGCGCGCCTATGGCCTCGAACACCTGGAGTACGGCCCAGATTACATCATCCCCAAGCCCCTCGACCCGCGCCTGATCAAGACCGTCCCGCCAGCCGTGGCCAAGGCCGCGGTCGACTCAGGCGTGGCGCGCGCGGGATACCCGGCACATTACCCGAAACCATGATGTAACCGGCCCGCTTGGACCGGCATTCTCCTCGGTTATACTGGCTTTAAAGCACAGGGACAGGCCATGAAAAAAATCACCATTGTCGGCGTCGGGCGCGTGGGCGAATCCACCGCACACAACCTCGCCAAGCACGAGACCTGCCGCGAGATCATGCTGATCGACATCAAGGAAGGCGTACCCCAGGGTACGGCGCTCGACATCCAGGAATGCGCGCCGATCTACAATTTCGATACCAAGCTCACCGGTTCGAACGAACTCAAGGACATGGCTGGCTCGGACATGGTGGTCATTACCGCCGGCGTGCCGCGCAAGCCGGGCATGTCGCGCAGCGACATTCTGGAAACCAACCTGGCGGTTCTCTATGGCATCGTGGATGAAGTGCTCAAACACGCACCCCAGGCCATGCTGCTGATCGTCTCCAACCCGGTGGACGTATTGACCTACGCGGCGTGGAAACGCTCGGGCTTCGAGCGACGACGTGTCTTCGGCATGGCCGGCGTGCTCGATTCCGCGCGCATGGCGAGCTTCGTGGCCATGGAGACCGGCTATTCGGTCAAGGACGTCAATGCCATGGTGCTCGGCGGGCACGGCGACAGCATGGTGC
>CAKKQX010000126.1 GCA_919902235.1 Burkholderiales bacterium | reverse complement strand
GTCTCCAGCATGTCGCCCGTTTTCATGAATTCCGGCGGCGTGCGCGCATGGCCGACGCCGGCCGGCGTGCCGGTGAGGATGATGTCGCCCGGCTCCAGCGTGAGCCCGGCCGAGAGTTCGGCGATGATGCGCGGGATCTTGAAGTACATAAAGCTGGTGTTGGAGTCCTGTTTGGTGACGCCGTTGACGCGGCAGGTGAGGCGCAGGTTCTGCGGTTCGCGTACTTCGTCGGCGGTCGCGATCCACGGCCCCATCGGGCAGTGCCCGTCCAGGCTCTTGCCCTTGAACCATTGCTGGCCGTGCCGGCGCTGTACTTCGCGCGCCGAGACGTCGTTGGCGACGGCGTAGCCGAAGATGTGCTTCATGGCGGCGGCCTCGGCGATGTTGGTGCCGCCCTTGCCGATGACGACCGCCAGTTCCACCTCCCAGTCGAGTTTTTCGGTGACGCCGGCATGGGCGGGCACGTCGGAGCAGGGGCCGTTGACCGTGGTCGGCGCCTTGGAGAAGAAGGCGGGATGGGCCGGCATTTCCTGCACGTGCGGGCGCGCCTTGGCGCCTTCCTCGAAATGCTCGAGGTAGTTCCAGCCGACGCAGAACACGTTCTTGCGCGGGCGCGGAATCGGCGCGTGCAGCACGACCCTGTTCTGCGCATGATGGCCGGTCTTGAGTCCGGCGACGGCTTTTTTCGCCGCGGCGAGGCCTGCGCGACCGGCGGCGATCAGGGCGATCATGTCGTCGGCCGCGAACGGCAACTTGACGCGCGCTTTTTTTGCCGCGCGGGCGAGGTCGATGATGCTGCCGTCTTTGGCGAGGATGCCGATTTGGACCGGCTTGCGTTTGGATTCGGAATAAGTGACGAGTTTCAAGATGTGTTCCCCATTGGTGATTAAGTGATTGAGCGATTGAGTGATTCAGGAGTGGGGATCACCGATGTCGTGTGATTACACCATCACCCAATCACTGAATTACTTGTGCTTTTTGAATCTTTCAGCGGCCTTGACCAGTTCCGCGCAGATGCCCGGCTCCCAAGCCGAATGACCGGCATCCGGCACGATGATGTACTCGGCCTCGGGCCAGGCGCGGTGTACGTCGTCGGCGGAGACGATGGGGCACACTGCATCGTAACGTCCCTGCACGATCACGCCCGGAATGTTTCTGACGCGGCCGATATTATCGAGCAGCGAATTTTCCGGCAGAAAAATGTCATGGCTGAAATAATGCGCTTCGATGCGCGCCAGTCCCAGCGCCACCACGTCGCCGGCAAAGTATGCGACGGTTTCCGCGCTTGGCAGCAGCGTCGAACACGAACCCTCGTAGACGCTCCAGGCGCGCGCCGCCGGCATGTGCACTTTGGGATCGGCGTCGATGAGCCTCTTGTGATAAGCCGCCAGCAAATCGCCGCGTTCGGACTCCGGAATGGTGCCGGCGAAGGCGTGCCATGCTTCGGGGAAAAGGTTTTTCAGGCCGTAAAGAAACCAGGTGATTTCGCTTTTGCGACACAGAAAAATGCCACGCAGAATGAGCCCCGTGCAGCGTGTTGGATGCGCTTCGCTGTAGGCGAGCGCCAGCGTGCTGCCCCACGAGCCGCCGAACACCAGCCAGCGCGCGATGCCGAGATGGTTGCGCAGCTTCTCGATGTCGGCAATAAGGTGCGGCGTGGTATTGTTGCGAACCTCGCCGAGCGGCGTGGAGCGCCCGGCGCCGCGCTGGTCGAAGATCACGATGCGGAAATGCGCGGGATCGAAGAACCTGCGATGCGCCGGCGCGCTGCCTGCGCCGGGCCCACCGTGCAAAAAGACTACCGGCGCGCCCGCGGGATTGCCTGACTCTTCCCAGTACATGCGGTGCAGCCCGTCGAGCTCCAGCATGCCGGCGTTGAAGGGTTCGATTTCGGGATAAAGGTCGGCGCGGGCGCCGGATGAGATGTCGGCCATGATCTTGAGCGAAAATCAGGTCGAGAACATAACATAAAGGCGCCGCTCGCGGTAATGCCGGCGGCCGGGGAGCGACGCTGCCCGGGCCGGGCTAGGACGCCTGCGCTTGCCGGACGGCTCCCGGACGCGCGGTATGCAGCTTGTGCAGGGTGATCTGGCGCACCACTGCTTTGCTCGATTCGATATGCGTCCTCAGCAGCAGGCGCGCCTGCTCGGGTTTACGCTTTATGATGCTGCGCAGGATCTGCGCGTGCTCGTCATAGGTCATGTCGATACGGTCGGCCTGGGTGAAATCCAGGCGCCGGATGATGCGGATGCGCTCGGTGATGCCGTGATGGATGCGCGCCATCTCGGGATTGCCGGCGGCAGCGACCAGGCCCGCGTGAAACTGTTCGTCGAGTTCGCACATGCGGTGCGGATCCTTGACGCGTTTTTCCGGCGGCGCGAGCCATACCTCCATGAGCGGGTCAAGGTCGGGTTTTCCCTGCGCCTCGCACAGCTTCCTGACCGCCGCCAGCTCAAGGATGATGCGAACGTCGTAAAGATTTTCGATCGACTCGAAGTCGAAGGGCTTGACGCTCCAGCCGTTGCGCGACGAGACCTCGATGTAACCTTCACGCTCGAGCTTGTAAAGCGCTTCGCGCACCGGCGTGCGCGAAACGCCGAGCTGTCCGGCGATGCCGGTCTCGGTGAAGCGGTCACCGGGCAGCAGATGAAAGTCGAAAATATCGGTCTTGAGCTTGGCGTAGACCGTGGCGGCGAGATTGTTTTTCGGAACGAGTTTCATGTTGGTTGGGCGGCTGCGGTCACGGTCGGTATCGCAGACACGCCGTGCGTCGCAAGCGCATGTGGTCTGTAACGGATATTCATTTGCTTTCTTCCATGTTGCTGACGTGTGCGGCAACCACGCGCCAGCCTTCCGGCATGCGCACCCAGGTCTGCATCTGGCGGCCGGTGCGCCCGTTGCGCTGCGCGGAAGCGCGCAATTTCGTCGTAGCCGTAAAGCAATTCGGTCGCGCCGTAGCGTATGGTATGTGGGCTCGCCCAGAATAGTTTGTCGAGAACGGCCACATCGTTGTTCACCACCGCACTTTCGTAGCGCGCGAACGCACCGGCGACTTCGGCGACGACCTCGGGGATATTGACTTCCATGTGCAGTCTCAGTCGACCTTCGCTCCGGTTTCCCTCACCACCTTAGCCCACTTGGCGAGATCGCTCCTGACCGGCTTGGCCGGAAAAGCCTGGGAAGTGGCGGCAAGCGGTGCCGCAGCCAGGATGATGACGGTGATGCAGCGTGACGGCAGTTTCATACGAGTGCTCCTTGTGCAGGGTTTCATGATGGGCACTTCTCCTTTATTTCCGGTCCATGGCGTGCACGGCAAGATAGTTGCGCCAGCCGCCGTAGCTGGAGATGTCGCGTGCGTTTTTCACCGCGTAGTGTTCGCATACGAAACCCTTGATCTCGCAACCGTCGTCAAGAGCGACAGTACCGACCCCGAGCGGCGGCGGAATATCAGCGACGAAGGCGCCGAACTGCTCCTGCGGCAGCGACCATACTTCGACGGCGATGGCCGCGCCGTTGCCGTTTGCGCTGCGTACCAGTCCCGGCCTGGCCGGCCCGATGCCGGGCAGCGCATACAGGCGGTAAGCCGCGGCGGTGGTGGCCGGCCGCACCAGGCGCGCGCCGCGCGAGGTCAGCTGATGGTTGAGGGGCAGTCCGGACAGATGCGCGCCGACCACAGCGAGTAAAACACCGTCATCCGCGGGCTCGGCGGCGCGCTGCATGGTTGCAGGCATGTCATGGGGCGTCGCACCGAGCTTCGTGCCGCCGGCGCGATGAAAACGCCCGCCCAGTTCGCACAGCAGTCTGTCATGAAGCGCCGGCGCGATCAGCGTGATTCCTGCGGGCAGTCCGTCGCCGCGAAACGTGCCGGGAACGGCGATCGCGGCTAGATCGAGCAGGTTCACAAAATTGGTATAGCAGCCGAGTTCGGTATTGCGCTCCACCGGCGCGGCGGCAATGTCCTCCAGCGTATAAATAGTGCCCGTGGTGGGAACCGCGAGCACATCCATGGTTTTCCATTCCGCTGCGCAGCGGTTGTGCAGGGCTCGCAGGCGGTACTGCGCTTCAAAGGCGTCGGCCGCGCTGTATTGGCGCGCGGCGTCTATGATGCTGCGCGTCACCGGATGCACGTCGTCGGCGTGTTCCTCCAGGAAACCGCGGATCGCGGTATAACGCTCCGCAATCCACGGCCCGTCGTACAACAGCTTTGCAGTTTCGGCAAATGGCGCGTAATCGATCTCGACGATTTCCGCGCCGGTGGCGGCAAGCGTCGCCAGCGCCTGGCGGAACGCGGTTTCGGCGGCGCAGTCGCCGAAAAATTCGAGCTGGGCGGCGCCCGGCACGCCGCAGCGAAAGCGGGGTGGCGCGTGTAGCGGTAGCGGCGGTGCGCGGCGTGAGTAAATATCGGCGCTGTCATGACCTTGCGCGAGTTCGAATACCGCGCGCGCGTCCTCGCAGGTCAGCGCAAAAATCGAGACGCAGTCGAGCGAGCGGCATGCCGGCACCACCCCGGCGGTGCTCAGCAGTCCGTGTGTGGGCTTCAGCCCCACGATGTTGTTGAATGCCGCGGGCACGCGGCCCGAGCCTGCGGTGTCGGTGCCGAGCGCAAAACTCACGCAACCGGTCGCGACCGCAACGGCCGATCCGGAGCTGGAGCCGCCTGCAATGTAGCGCGCATCGAACGGGTTGACGCACGCGCCGTAGGGCGAGCGCGTGCCGACCAGACCGGTGGCAAATTGATCGAGGTTGGTTTTGCCTATCATCAGCGCGCCGGCTTGCTGCAGGCGGCTGACGATGCTGGCGGTCACCCCAGGTACATAAGCGAACGCGGGGCAGGCGGCCGTGGTCGGGCAGCCGCCGACATCGATGTTGTCCTTGACCGCGAACGGCACACCATATAGCGGCAGTTGTTCGCCGTGTGCGCGGCGCCTTTCGAGTTCGGCTGCCTGCTTCAGCAGCGTTTCCCGGGGCACCACATGAATCCACACCGGACCCGATTTGCCTGAGGCGATCGCGTCGCAGATATCGCTGGCGACCCGCGCCGGCGTCAGAGCGCCGCACGCATACGCATTCTTGAGTGTGCCGAAATCGAGACTGTAGGGCAAAGGCATGCTGCGGATGCACCAGTTTATTGTATACAAGCTTGTGTTCAGCAACTCTCGTGCCACTCGTTGACTAACCCGGGTTTTCGGGCGAATTTATTGATTCATTTGAAATATATCGGGCGGGTTAATCGCCATCTCGCGACCTGTCGCACCATGGCGGTGCGCAACGGTTAATACCGGTGCGCCTTGGGGGCAGCCGGAGCGCCACAGGGCATACGGTATAATTCCAAGCCTAACCGGACACTTGGCGCCGGTTCTAATGGCGCGCGTTCATGACGGCAAGGTGCGGGAACCCAAGGCCCGTTACCTCGAATAGTGCCGCTTGACGCGCGCGTTTTATCTCAGGTGTCATCAAATGGATGAACAATTAAGAAAAGCGGCGCTCGATTATCATCGCGTACCCGTTCCCGGCAAGATTTCCGTCACCCCCACCAAAGGACTGATCAGCCAGCGTGATCTGGCGCTGGCCTACACGCCCGGCGTCGCTGCCGTTTGCGAAGCGATCGCCGCCGATCCCGCAGAGGCGCGCAACTACACCGCGCGCGGCAATCTGGTCGCCGTAATCACCAATGGCACGGCGGTGCTCGGCCTGGGCGCCATCGGGCCGCTCGCTTCCAAGCCGGTGATGGAAGGCAAGGCCGTGCTGTTCAAGAAATTCGCCGGCATCGACGTTTTCGACCTCGAAATCAACGAGCGCGACCCCGACAGGCTGGTCGACATCATCGCCAGCCTCGAGCCCACTTTCGGCGGCATCAATCTCGAAGACATCAAGGCGCCCGAGTGCTTCATCGTCGAGCGCAAGTTGCGCGAGCGCTGCAAGATTCCGGTGTTCCACGACGACCAGCACGGCACTGCGATCATCGTCGGCGCGGCCATCTTCAACGGCCTGAAAGTCGTCGGCAAGGACATCAAAAATGTGAAGCTGGTGGTCTCCGGCGCCGGCGCTGCGGCGCTCGCCTGCCTGGGACTGCTGGTGAAAATGGGCCTGCCGAAGGAACACATCACCGTCACCGACATCAAGGGCGTGGTTTACAAGGGCCGCAAAGAGGAGATGGACCCCGACAAAGAACAGTACGCGATAGTCACCAGGGCGCGCACGTTGTCGGAAGTCATAGAGGGCGCCGACGTGTTCCTCGGGCTTTCCGCCGGCAAAGTGCTCAAGCCTGAAATGGTGCGCAAGATGGCGGACCGGCCGCTGATTTTGGCGCTCGCCAATCCGGAGCCCGAAATCCTGCCCGAACTGGCCAAGCAGGCAAAACCCGACGTGGTGATGGCCACCGGTCGTTCCGATTATCCGAACCAGGTCAACAATGTGTTGTGCTTTCCGTTCGTGTTTCGCGGCGCGCTCGACGTCGGCGCGACCACCATCACCACGGAAATGGAACTGGCTGCGGTTACAGCTATCGCCGAACTGGCGCAGGCCGAGCAGTCAGATATTGTGGCCATGGCCTATGGCGAACAGGATCTGGCTTTCGGTCCGGAGTACCTGATCCCGCGGCCCTTCGATCCGCGCCTGATCGCCAAGATTGCGCCGGCGGTGGCGCAGGCGGCGATGGACAGCGGGGTGGCCACGCGTCCCATCACCGACTTCGACGCCTACCGCGAGCGCCTCAATCAATTCGTCTATCACTCAGGCCTCATCATGAAGCCGGTGTTCACCGCGGCCAAGCTGGCGCCCAAGCGCATCGTATATGCCGAAGGTGAAGAAGAGCGCGTGCTGCGCGCGGCGCAGCAGGTGGTCGATGAGGGGATCGCCCATCCCACCCTGATCGGCCGGCCCGATGTGATACAGGCGCGCATCGAGCGTCTGGGGCTGCGGCTGAAGCGCAACAAGGATTACGAGCTCGTCGATCCGGGCAACGACCCGCGCTATCGCGAATACTGGACCGAATATCACCGTCTCGCAGAACGCAGGGGTGTCACGCCGGAAATCGCAAAACTCGACATTCGCCGGCTGCCGACGCTGATCGGCGCGATGCTGATGCACATGGGCGCAGCCGATGCCATGCTGTGCGGCATACTCGGGCGCTATGCCGGCCATCTGCGCTACCTCGACATGGTTATCGGCCTGAGAGCCGGGGTGAAGAATTACGCGGCAATGAACATGCTGATGCTGCCCCGCCGCACCGTGTTCATTTGCGATACCTACGTCAATTTCGATCCCACTGCGGAACAAGTCGCGGAAATGACGATTCTCGCCGCAGAAGAGATCAGCCGTTTCGGACTGACGCCCAAAGTAGCGCTGTTGTCGCACTCCGGTTTCGGCGCCGCCGATACGCCGACCTCGAGGAAAATGCGCGCCGCGCTGACGCTGATCGAAAAAGCCGCGCCCCGGCTCGAGATCGACGGCGAGATGCAGGGCGATGCCGCGTTGTCCGAGGAAATCCGCAGTCAGGTTTTCCCCAACTCGCGACTCAGGGGCGATGCAAATTTGCTGGTGATGCCGACGCTGGATGCCGCGAATATCGCATTCAATCTGCTCAAGACCGCAGCCGGCGATGGCATAACGGTCGGCCCCATACTGCTCGGCGCCGCCAGACCGGTGCACATCCTCACGGCGAGCGCGACCGTGCGCCGCATCGTCAACATGACCGCACTGACCGTGGTCGATGCCGCCGCGCAGCGCGGGGAGCAGAGGAGTTTGCTCTAACGGGCAAGCGAATGAGTAAGCCCCCTCTCCCCGTTCCCGGGGAGAGGGTTGGGGAGAGGGGTTTCACTCATCCACGTAATCGAAACAGGAACCGAAATGACACAGAAATTCCGCATCGAACACGACACCATGGGCGACGTCGAGGTACCCGAGGAAAAACTGTGGGGCGCGCAGACCCAGCGCAGCCTGCACCACTTCCATTTTCCGGGCGAGTCCATGCCGATGGACGTGGTGCGCGCGCAGGTGCTGGTGAAAAAAGCCGCGGCGCTCACCAACATGGCGCTGGGCGTGCTCGAGCGCAAGAAGGGTAACGCCATCGTCAAGGCCGCCGACGAAGCGCTTGCCGGAAAACTCGATGCG
>CAKKQX010000125.1 GCA_919902235.1 Burkholderiales bacterium | reverse complement strand
CCGACCATGTAGGCGTGGGCGAGATTGGCCACGGACTCGGGATGGGAGTGGAACGCCCGGTCGCCGATGATGCCGCTCACGCCACTGTCTAGGTCGAGCACCGGCGCGAAACTGAAATCCACGCCGATCGCGCGCAATTCGGTCGCCATCAGCCAGCCGCTGGTCTCGGCCAGGCGCTTCGCGCGCTTGGGGTTGACGTCATAAATGCGGCCGAGTTCGCGGATCGGGGGCAGCGCGGTGAAGCCTTCGCGGAAGCGCTGCACCCGCCCGCCTTCGTGATCCACCGCTACCAGCAACTGCGGCGTGCGCAGGGTATGGATGTCAGCTACCAGCGCCTCCACCTGCTCAGGCGAGTGGTAGTTGCGCGAAAACAGAATCACACCGCCGACGAGCGGATGTTTGAGCCGCGCGCGCTCCTCCGGGCTCAGTTCCAGCCCCTGCAAGTCGAGCATGACCGGGCCGAGCGGCATATCAGCCCTTGATGATCACGCGCGTGCCGGCGGCGACGCGGTCGAAGAGTTCAATGAGCTCGCTGTTGCGCATTTTGACGCAGCCGCGCGAACCGGGGACGCCCATCGAGTCCTCGTCGGGGCAGCCGTGTATATAGATGTAGCGGCGCATGGTATCGACGTTTCCGAGGCGGTTTTTACCCGGTTCCAGCCCGCAGAGCCAGAGGATGCGCGTCAGAATCCAGTCGCGATTCGGGAAGGCGGCGCGCAGTGCCGGCGAATAAATCTCACCCGTGGGGCGGCGCGACACCAATACCGCGCTCTTTGGCAGGCCGGCGCCGATTTTGGCGCGGATGTAATGCGCCCCGCGCGGAGTTTTTTCGCTCCCATCTTTCTCCCCCGCCCCGTTGCGGGCGGTCGAGATGCGCGTGCGCATGAGCAGCTTGCCCTGTACGTCCTTGAGGGTCAGGGTCTGGGCCGGGATATCGACTTCTATAGTATGTTGCGGCTGCGTCACTGAAGGTTTCCCTTCAAATAACGAAGCGTATGATTTGTCACCCTCTCCCCT
>CAKKQX010000124.1 GCA_919902235.1 Burkholderiales bacterium | reverse complement strand
CTTCCGGGACAAGGGAACACTTGAAGCGAAGCAGAGGGTCGGGGAGAGGGATTGAACGTTCCGACTGTCATCCATCATGAAACGCTCAATAGGCTCGAATGCCGCTATTCTAGCGCCCCCGGCAGCGCGGAAAAGGTAAAATGAGTCATGTCGAACAGATTCGCACGCTGACCCGAGATGTCCGCTTCCGGGAAATCCGCCCCGCTTACCCGTTTACCCGCGTGGCGGGCGCTGCAGGAACACCACCGCAGCGCGGCCGGATTCAGGCTGCGCGAACTATTCGAACAGGACCCTGCGCGTTTCGACAAATTCTCCCTGCGCTGCGGCGACATCCTGCTCGATTATTCCAAGCATCTTGTCACTGCGGACACCCTGCGCCTGCTGCTCGAGCTTGCGCACAGCCGCGACCTGCCGGCCTGGATAAACCGCCTGTTCAGCGGCGACAAAATAAATCTGTCCGAAAACCGGTCCGCGCTGCATACCGCGCTGCGCGCACCCGGCCCGCTTGTGGTCGATGGCACGGATATCGCCACCGACGTCGCGCAAACGCTGTCAAGAATGCGGCGCTTCTGCGACGCCGTGCGCGGCGGCAAGCGCAAGGGTTTCAGCGGTCGCGCGTTCACTGATGTCGTCAACATCGGCATCGGCGGCTCCGATCTCGGTCCGGCGTTGGCGACCGAGGCTCTGGCGCCGTACGCCTGCCCTCAGTTGCAGAGTCATTTCGTGTCGAATGTCGACGCCGCGCATCTTGCCGGCGTGCTGGCCAGACTCAACCCGGAAACCACGCTGTTCGTGGTCGCCTCGAAAACCTTCACTACGCTGGAAACGCTGGCCAATGCACGCTCGGCGCGCGACTGGCTGATCGCCAAGGCCGGCAGCACAGCAGCCGCTGTCCCGCATTTTGCCGCCGCCACGTCCAACGTTGCGGCCGCGCGCGAGTTCGGCATCGACGCCGAACAGGTCTTTGAAACCTGGGATTGGGTAGGCGGGCGTTACTCGCTGTGGTCCGCGGTCGGCCTGCCGCTTGCACTGACCATCGGCATGGAGCATTTCAACCAGTTGCGCGCCGGCGCGCACGACATGGACGCGCATTTCAGGAACACCCCGCCGGAGCGCAACATGCCGGTGATCATGGGTCTGCTCGGCATCTGGTATGCAAACTTTTTCGGCGCGGCAACGCAGGCGATTCTGCCGTACGACCAGTCACTGCGTCTGCTGCCCGATTATCTGCAGCAGCTCGAAATGGAAAGCAACGGCAAGTGCGTGACACAGGACGGCAGCGCGGTCGATTACGCCACCGCGCCGGTTATTTTTGGTGCCGCCGGCACCAACGGGCAACACGCCTTCTACCAATTGCTGCACCAGGGCACGCAGCTGGTTCCGGCCGATTTCATCGGTTGCTGCCAGAGCCATTACAATCTGGGCAGCCATCACGAGATCCTGCTATCGAATCTTTTCGCACAGAGCGAAGCACTGATGCGCGGCAGGACGCGGGACGAGGGAAAAGCGCAAATGCAGTCACAGGACATGCCGCAGCAGGACATCGCACGCATGGCGCCGCACCGGGTTTTCCCGGGAAACCGCCCCAGCACCACCATCCTGATCCGCAAACTCGAGCCGCGCACGCTGGGCGCGCTGCTTGCGCTTTATGAGCACAAGGTTTTCGTGCAAAGCGTGATCTGGGGCGTCAATGCGTTCGACCAGTGGGGGGTGGAACTCGGCAAGCAGCTGGCGGGGCGCATACTGCCCGAGCTGGCCACCGGCACCCCGGTGTCAGCGCACGACGCTTCGACCAACGGCCTGATCAACTACTTCAAGGCAAACCGTCACTAATCCAGGAGGCATCCCATGAACGACGAAGCACTCAACATGAGCATCCGCAAGTTTCTCAAGACCGTGGGCGTCAATTCACAACTGGCGATCGAGAAGGCGGTGCACAAGGCCATCGCCGAGGGCAAGCTGAAGGGAACCGAATCCTTTCCGGCGACCATGACGCTGAAAGTCGGCGCGCTCGGCCTGGACGTCAAATTCGACGGCGAGGTCAAGCTGGAGTAAGCGCGTGCGCCACCATCACCGTTTTACGCCTGGGCATCAGTTGCGCAACTTGCTGAAAACATGATCTTACTCATTCTGCGCGGCATGTATTGGCAGCAGGCATGGCCGGACCGCGAGCAAGCGTGAATGGCGAAATTCCGGGTATTGCATTTCAGGCTTCACTTTTTACTGTTTACGGTTCTTAAAATCAGTTGATCGTCACGCTGGATCATTTCCAGCCGTTTCAGAAAGTTCATGCCCAGCAGCACCATGTCCGGATCGAGGCCGTCGGAAACCAACGCTGTGACATTGCGCATCTCGATCGAGGCCAGCCGCACGCTGTTCAGCCGGGTCTGATAGCCGGGCGCCGGCCCTGCCGCGGTCTGCACCGTCACCGCCGGTCCCAGCTGCAGACCCAGCCGCCGCGCCAGTTGCATGGGCAACGCCACCTGCGTGGCGCCGGTATCCAGCAGGAATACCACGCGCTCGCCGTTGATCTCGCCGTCGGCCACATAATGCCCGGCGCGGTTGCGCTTGAGCACGACTTCTCCCTGCAGGCCCTGTTGCTGCAACAAGCGCTGCGGATTGGGATTTTCCTCGCGCGCCAGCCACACGAAGAATACGCCGTAGATTGCGCCGATGATGACCAGCCAGACGAGGGTCAGCGTTGCGATGCCGCCGCGCTGGGTGCGGAGAGGCGTAAGGCGAGGGCAGTGAGGCGCTGGCCTGACTTCCCCGATATTGCTTTTCACTCCTTTCGCCTTACGCCTGTCGCCTCATAATTTCAAAAAGTGCTCGCGGTAATACTTGAGTTCTTCGATTGATTCCTGGATGTCGGCGAGCGCCTCATGCTTGCCGTGCTTGGTGAGTCCCGCCATGATTTCCGGCTTCCAGCGCCTGGCGAGTTCCTTCAGGGTGCTCACGTCGAGATTGCGGTAATGAAAGTACGCTTCCAGCCGCGGCATATGGCGCGCCATGAAGCGCCGGTCCTGATGCACCGTGTTGCCGCACATCGGCGATATGGCCGACGGCACGTGCTCGGCCAGAAAAGCCATCATCCGGTCTTCGACGGCAGCTTCGGTAAGCACTGAAGCCTTCACGCGCTCGGTCAGGCCCGACTTGACGTGGGTGGACTTGTTCCAGTCGTCCATGGCGTCGAGCACGGCGGCGGCCTGGTGCACCACCAGCACCGGCGCCTCGGCCACGGTATTGAGCCGCGAATCCGTCACCACGATCGCCACCTCCAGTATCTTGTCGGCATCGGGGTCAAGACCGCTCATTTCCATGTCGATCCAGATGAGGTTATTGGGGTCTTGTGCCATAATTATTCTCGAATTTTTCGTTGCTTATTGTGTCATAGTTTGGAATCCACCGGCAGAGTCCCGAGATGAATACCTTCAGCTTCGTTTTTTTGGGTGCGCTGGCGCTTGCCACGTTCACGCGATTGTGGCTTGCCCGGCGTCACATCAGCCACGTCCAGGCACATCGCACTGCGGTGCCGGCCGAGTTCGCCGACCAGATCAGCCCTGAAGCCCACCAGCGCGCCGCGGACTATACTTGCGCCAAAACGCGGCTGGCAATGGCCACCGTTGCGGTGGAGGCACTGCTCCTGATATGGCTTACGTTCGGCGGCGGGCTGCAGGCGATGCATGCGTTTTCGGCGGCATGGCTGGCGGAGGGGATCGCGCGCGGACTGGCGCTGATTGCGCTGGTCACCGTCGTCATGACGGCGGCCGAACTGCCGTTCAACCTTTACCGCACCTTCCGCGTCGAGGAACGCTTCGGCTTCAACAAAATGACGCCCGGCCTGTTCGTCGTCGATACCCTGAAGTCGCTGCTGGTTGCCGCCCTGTTCGGTTTCCCGCTCGCCGCCTGTGTGCTGTGGCTGATGGCGAAAATGGGCGCCTACTGGTGGCTGTATGCCTGGCTGGTGTGGGTCACATTCAATCTTTTCATGCTCGCCGTCTACCCGAACTGGATCGCGCCGCTGTTCAACAAGTTTTCTCCGATGCAGGATGCGCAGCTCAAGGAACGGGTCGAGCGCCTGCTCGCCAGGTGCGGCTTCAAGGTCAAGGGATTGATGGTGATGGATGGCTCCCGGCGCAGCAGCCACGGCAACGCCTACTTCACCGGCTTCGGCAAAACCAAGCGCATCGTGTTCTTCGATACGCTGCTGGCGCGCCTCAATCCGGTGGAGGTAGAAGCCGTGCTCGCGCACGAACTGGGGCATTTCAAGCTGAACCACGTGATCAAGCGCATGGCGTGGATTTTCACGGCCAGTCTCGCCTTGCTGTGGCTGCTGGGCTTCCTGATGGACAAGGCGTGGTTTTTCCAGGGACTGAACGTGGCCACGCCTTCCACCGCGATGGCGCTGATCCTGTTCTTCATCGTTATCCCCAACTTCACTTTTCTGCTGCAGCCTCTGCTCAGCATGTACTCGCGCCAGCATGAGTTCGAGGCCGATCAGTACGCGGCACAGAACGCCTCGGCGAACGACCTGGTGTCGGCGCTGGTCAAGCTCTACAATGACAATGCCTCCACCTTGACGCCGGACCCGGTACATTCCGCCTTCTACGACTCGCACCCGCCGGCGCTGATCCGCATCGCGCGGCTGCACAAGGCGTGAACGGCGGATCCCGCCATGAGGAGCTGCCGATGAAAATCAGCATGTTGCTGTGGAGCACCCTGCTGCTCCCGCTGGCATTGCACGCCGATCCTTTCCCCAATGCTGATCCCAAGGCCGGCAAACAGGCGTTCGATGAAGCCAAATGCAATGCCTGCCACAACTCTCGCATGGGCGGAGACGGCAACCGTATTTTCACGCGTCCCGAGCGACGGATCAGTGATCCCCAGGCGCTGGTCAAGCTGGTGCGCTTCTGCGTCAGCCAGACCGGCGCCAGCGTGTTTCCCGAGGACGTGGAACACATCTCCGCCTACCTCAACCAGCAGTTCTACAAATTCAAGTAAGAAAAGGGCCGGCGATGACCGATCTCGCAACCAGGAAGTGCAAGCCATGCGAAGGCGGCGTGGCGCCGCTCACGCCGGACGAGATAGCGATCCTGATCAGGCAACTCGAGGACTGGAAATATGCCGACGGCGTGATTGCCAAAACCTATTCTTTCAGGAATTATTACGAGACCATGGCTTTCGTCAATGCCACGGCCTGGATTTCGCATCGCGAGGACCATCATCCCGACCTCGTGGTCGGCTATAACAAGTGTCGCGTCGAATATCACACGCACGCAATCGGCGGGTTGAGCGAAAACGATTTCATCTGCGCAGCCAAGATCGATGCACTGTTCGATCGATGACGGCAGGCTGCCTTATCCCGCCAACCTTTTCCCCGGTTGTTTTTCCGCTAGCTGCTGATGCGGGGTGACAATCAGCGGCGTTCCGCCGCCCGGCTCGAAGGCCAAATCGTCGCCAGCTTCGGACGCCGCTACCTGGTCGAACTCCCTGATGCCGCCATCCTCGACTGCGTCACCCGCGGCAAAAAAAGCAATCTTGCATGCGGCGATCATGTCGGCGTCAGCCCAAGTTCGCCCGGCGAGGGCGTGATCGAAGAGACCGCGCCGCGCACCACCCTGCTCTACCGCTCCGACGCTTATCGCGAAAAACTGATTGCGGCCAATGTCACGCAAATCATCGTTGTTGCCGCCGCAGCACCGGGCTTCCATGAGGACCTCGTCAACCGCTGCCTGGCCGCGGCAGAACACGGCGGCATGGCGGCGCTGATCGTGCTCAACAAATGCGATCTCGCGGAAAGTGCAGCGGCGCTGACCAGGCTGGAATTGTACCGCCGGATCGGCTACCGCGTATTGGCGCTGAGCGCAAAGCGCGACATCGCGCCGCTTGTTCCCTGCCTGGAGAACCACACCAGCGTGCTGGTCGGACAGTCAGGCATGGGGAAATCGACGATCATCAACCGCCTGCTGCCGGCAGCCGGGGCGCGCGTTGCCGAACTGTCCGCCGCGCTCGGGTCGGGACGCCACACCACGACCCATGCCCGCCTGTATCATCTCGACGCCAACAGCCACATCATCGATTCACCGGGTCTGCAGGAATTCGGGCTGCATCATCTGACGATGGACGATACCGCCAGCGCCTTCATCGAATTCAGGCCGTGGCTGGGACAATGCCGCTTCCGCGACTGTAGGCATTTGTCGGAACCGGGCTGCGCGATTGCCGCGGCCTGCGCAGCGGGAGACATTGCGCAACAGCGGCTTGCCTCGTACCGCAGGCTCGCGGCGGAAGCGGCCCGCAAAAAATCCCGGTGATTCGCCCGGAGCTCAGCCCAGGGAATACGCGATGGTGACCAACAGCACCAGGAACATGCACAGCACCAGCGCGCGCCAGATCAGCCCCACCGTGCTTTGCATGTAGTCAACGTCGGCCTCATCCCCAATGCCCATTTCGGGACGGAATTCCACGCTGCCGTGCTGGTGCAGCGTGTCGCCCAGACGCACGCCGAGCGCCCCGCCGCCGCTTGCCAGAATAATGCCGTGCACGCGCGTCGCCCACGAGGGCGCCTGGGTGCGCCAGCAATACACCGCGTCCTCGAAGTTGCCAACGATGGCGAAACTGGCTGCGGTCATGCGTGCCGGCAACCAGTCGAGCCAGAAGAAGAAACGCTCGGCAAAACGCCCGAACTCGCTGAAAACGGGGTCGCGGCGCCCGCCCCATTTCTCGCCGAGCACCGCCGCCATGCGATAAAGCACTGCGCCGGCCGGTCCAAGCGCGACAAAACAGGCCACCGGGCCGAACACGTAGCGATGCGAACCGACGAGCCCCAGCTCGATCGCCACGCGCGCAATCTCGTTGGCGCTGAATTCGGCGGCGGATTCGCCGCGCCAGCGTCCCAGATAGTCGCGCGCTGTCGCCAGGTCGCCCTGGCGCAGCGCGTGCATGATTTCCGTAAAATAATGGCTGAACTGGCGAAAGCCCATCGTCAGGTACAGCACCGCGATACCCCACAGCATGGCGAGCAGGGGACTCATGCCGTACAAGGCGTAATAGACGGCCAGCGTGACGGCAACGAGCGGTGCCACCATCAGCAGCCAGGCGATGACGCCGTTGCGATACTGGCCCGCATTGAACTGTTGCTCCAGGCTGTTCGCGTAGCGGGTAAAGGCCAGATAAAAAGGATTGCCGTGACGCAGCGGCCGTAGCTGCTCAATCAAAAGCGCGGCAAACAGGGCCAGGAATTTCATTGTGGATAACTGATCTCGGCGATTTCGACCTCGACATCTCCCGCCGGGCGCCGCCATATCACCCGATCACCCACTTTGGAACCGATCATCGCCTTGGCGAGCGGCGAAGCCCAGCTGATTTTGCCAGCGCTCACGTCGGCCTCGTCTTCTCCAACCAGGCTGAAGCGGTGCGTCATGCCTTCCTCATCGATGATATTGACGGTCGCGCTGAATCGCACCTCGCCGCGCGGCTGGCCGGCCGGCTCCACCACGATGGCGCGATCGAGCTGGGCAATGAAATAGCGCATGTCGCGCTCGACCTCGCGCTGCTTTTGTTTGGCTATGGAGTCTTCGGCGACGCGGGGCGCGAGCTGTTCATGCTGCTCCTGCAATTCCCTGACCCGCGCCTGCAACTGCTCCAGTCCCTGCGGCGTCACGTAATTCGCGTGCGCGGAGACCGGCCGCTCGGGCAGCTCGCCCGCGGTCAAATCGTCGTCGCTTTCCTTTACAAACGCCCGGCTCATTGGCTGCGCCACCAGTTGACTTGAACGCACGACAGATTGAGCGGCAGCATCGTCGCCTGCCCCAATCCGGAAAATTAAGAGGCGCAGGTGCGCCTGTTTGAATGCTAGTTATACCGTCAGAACAAGGGCGTGGCAACCGCCTGTAATTAGGCGTACCCCAAAAAGGCAAGCAGATCGTCCCCGCGCTCCATCGTGTCCTTGTAGCCAAGCTGGATCAGCGCCCGGCAGTAGGATTTTTCGAACAACAGGTAGGACAGCAGATTGGAGCCGCTGCGCTTCATGCCGCCCACGGTATGCAGCAGGATGCGTACGGTGCGCGGCAGTTCGCCGGAGTACATGCCGGCGATTTTCTCCAGCTCCTCGCTCGGCGACAGCAGCCGGAAATCAACGCGGTGCAGCGGGTAATTCGTGCTCTTCAATATCTCCTGCGGAATGATGTCGATGGTGCGGTTGATGCGCTGCAGGCGCTCGAGGTCGACCTCCAGGCTGTCGAGAAATATGCTGTTGAGCGCATGGCCGGCGATCTGGGCAAGCGAGGGATAGAGATCGACTTTCGTGCGCTCGGGTTTCTGCCACTGCAGCTGGCGCCCCACCCCGATCACCAGCAGACGCTCGGCTCCCAGGTGCAGGGCGGGGCTGACCGGCGCGATCTGGCGCATCGACCCGTCGCCGAAATACTCGCGGTTGATGTGCACCGGCGGAAAAATAAAAGGCAGCGCACTCGATGCCAGCAGGTGCTCAATGCCGATCGGCATGGCGGTGCCGATGCGCCGCGCGCGCTGCCAGGGATGCAGTTCGGGCGCACCCTGATAAAAGGTCACCGATTGCCCGGAGCCGTAGCCCGAGCAGGTGACGCTGAAGGCCGTCAGTTCGCCGGCGTCGATGCTGCGCTGGATCGCGGAAAAATCCAGATAACGCGCGAGCAGCGCGGCAAGCGGCGAGTTGTCGAGCAGCGATACCGGCTTGCGCGTGAGCATTCCGCCGGTGAGCACATTGAAAATCCAGCGCGAGCTGTTGCGCAAAACCCCTAGCGGATCCGCGCGGTAGACCTGGTGCACATGAAAATTTTTCCATACCGTCATCAGGCGCCGCACCCCGCGCCGGAAATCCGCCGCCTCCGTCGCCATCACTGCGGCGTTGATGGCACCCGCAGAAGTGCCGCAAATGATGGAGAAAGGGCGATTTTCCTCTTTCGGCAGCAATTCGGAAAGCGCGCGCAACACGCCAACCTGATAGGCGGCGCGCGCGCCGCCGCCGGTCATGATCAAACCTGTCTTCGGTTTCGAAGATCGATTCTGGTCGTGCATTACCGAATCCCGGCGCGATGCCGGCCTCCCCCGTTTTTCATGTTACCCGTTCCACTCCGCCCGCCTGCACCCATGTTGCCATATCCGGCATGCCTGTTGCCATGCCTTCCCGCGCTCAGTGGACGAGATGCAGCGGCAGTGGAGCATCCAAGCCGTGGGGCGCCAGATAAAGCGTTTGCATGCGCGCGCCGAGCATGGTCACGCTGCCGTCAAGCCGGTTGTTGCCGGTATCGCTGAACTCGAAACGGTAGACCCGCCTCAGCGCAAGCCGCCCGCTGTCGCCGCGCTGCAAACCGAAAGCCGCCAGAGCCACCGTGTCGTCGAGGAACAACACGCCGTCGGCAGCGCAGGCGTGCCGGGCGGCGCGAACGGCCGATTCCCGCGCCCGCAGGCTGTCGAACCACAGCCATCCGGCACCCAGCAGCAGTGCAACTGCAATCATTTCAATCATTCCCAAATTCCAGGGTGATGGAACGGATTTGCCCCGTCAATCCGGCTGAATCCCGCAAAGCGTGTCGATAAATGTCGCGGCCCGACGTCCTGTCAGCGCGCTGCGGCGTCACTGCGGAATCGCCACTTCGACCAGCGCCGGCCTGAGCAGTTCGACGATGGCCTGCGGTGTCATCCCGACCAGGAAACCGCGGCTGCCGCCGTTAATGTAGATGCGCGGCAGATCGAGTATGGACTTCTCCATGTAGACCGGCAGGCGCTTCCTGGTGCCGAACGGCGAAGTACCGCCGACACGGTAGCCGGAATGGCGCTGCGCCGCATCAGGCGCGCACGGCGCAACGCGCTTGGCGCCGATCACCCGCGCCAGTTCCTTGGTTGAAACTTTCATGTCGCCGTGCATGAGCACGATAAATGCATCGGCGGCATCGTCTTCCATCACCAGGGTCTTCACCACATGATGCTCGTCGACGCCGAGTGCGCGCGAGGACACTGCGGTGCCACCGCGTTCTTCGTAATCGTAAAAATGCGGGGTGAACCCGACATTCGCCGAGCGCAGCGCCAGCACTGCCGGCGTGGAGGGAATTTTTTGTTTCATTGCGGCGCCCCGTCCAGCATGCGGCACAGGCTGTAGAGCATGCCCGCCGTCGCTCCCCAGATGTAGCGCCCTTCGAACGGCACCGCCATGTAATGACGGTGGCGCCCTCTGAAATGATACTGGCGGCGCTGATAATTGGCGGGGTCGAGAAAATAAGCCAGCGGCGCTTCAAACACGGACGCAACTTCGAACGGGTCCGGCGCCAGTTCGAACGGCGGTTCGGCCCAGCCCACGACCGGCGTGATGCGGAATCCCGATGGGATCTCGTAATTGGGCAAGCGTCCCAGCAGCGCGATGCGCGCGCGCGGCAAGCCGATTTCCTCCTCGGTTTCGCGCAGCGCGGTTTCCTCGCGGCTGCTGTCGGCGGTTTCAACGCGCCCGCCGGGAAAACTGATCTGGCCGGCATGATCGCTGAGGTGCGCGGTGCGCTGCGTGAGCAGCACGTTCACCAGGGCGCCGCGGCGCACCAGCGGCACCAGCACCGCCGCTTCGGTGACGCGCGCGCCTTCTTTCAGCGCGATCACATGCAAATCGTTTTGTTCGGGTTCCGGCGCCGGGTGTCTGAGCCGCTGTGTAATCATTTCACGCGACAGCGGGAATATTCGGCGGATTTCGGGTGTTGACGGAGTTGAAGCCACGGTTGCAGTTAGTAGTACCAATTGATTTAAAAGGGAATTTTACATTCCCGCGGGCGCTCTGTCACGCGACGCGAGGCGGCGGATCCGATAGTTGAGCAATACTGCGCCGCGGCTTAGACTAGCAGGCGATTCCCCCCAACCCACTCAGGAGAACACCATGAAATTTAGCAGCATGATACTTGCAGCAAGCCTGGCACTGGCGAGCAGCGCCGTATTCGCCGGCACCTGCCCGAAACACATGAAAGCGATCGACGCGGCATTGCCGAACGCCAAGATCAGCGCCGCGCAGATGACGGACGTGAAGAAACTGCGCGCCGACGGTGAAACCTTCCACAAGGCTGGCAAGCATGCCGAGTCCATGGAAGCGCTGGGCAAGGCGGAGAAGATTCTCGGTATCTAAGCAACCCTTCCGAAGGGTTTCAGAATTCCCCGCCTTGCGCGGGGAATTTTTTGCGCGCCGCGCCAACCCGGAATTCGCTTCACCAGGGTATTGATTTGCGGTCGCGGAAAAATCCGCCGCCGGGCCCGTCATCAGGCAGCGTTGCAAGCCATACCGCGCTATCCGCCGCCTGCTCCACCGTGCGCGGCGCGTTGGGCCCGCCCATATCGGTTCTGACCCAGCCCGGACACATCGCATTGACCAGGATGCCGCTGCCGCTGAGTTCTGCGGCAAGCGTGCGGGTAAGCGCATTCAAGGCGGTCTTGGATACGCGATAGGCCGGCGACCCCACGCCCATGTCGGCAAGCTGGCCCTGCCCGCTCGACAGATTGACGATGCGGCCGTAGCCGTTGCGCTTCATCAGCGGCACCAGCGCCTGTATCAGCAGCAGCGGACCCAGGAGATTGATCGTCAGTGTGTCGCGAAAAGTCGCGGGCTGGACGTCGAGCGCGCGCGAGCCGCGAGGGTCGAGCAACACGCCGGCGTTGTTGACCAGCACATCGAGGCGACCGTACTGCTTTTCAATGTGGGTCGCCAGCGCCCTCACGCTGCGGGCGCTGCTTACATCGAGCCGGCGGAATTCCACCGCCAGCCCTTCTTTGTTCAGTGTTGCCGCCGCCGCTTTGCCCCTGGCTGCAGAACGCGCCGTGAGGACGACATGCAGGCCGCGCCGCGCCAGCTGACGGCAGATTTCAAAACCGATGCCGCGGTTGGCACCGGTGACGAGCGCAATTTGCTTGTCCACAACTGCATTAAGCCACAGAGATCACGGAGAAAAGGCGAAAATCAATATTGAACCGCCAAGACCGCCAAGCGGCTCAACTACTGATATTGCTGGATATCATACGCGCCCATCCAGATCCGATTCCTTGTTCTCTCATGCAGATCCTCTTTTCTTGGCGGTCTTGGCGCGCTTGGCGGTTCGATTATTGTTTTGTCTTTCTTGGCGTCTTGGCGGTAAATCAGCTTTTCTTCTTCGGCGCTTTCAGCCTGATGCCGACCATGTCCTCGGGCTTCACCCACTCGTCGAACTGCTTTGCGCTGAGATGACCGAGCGCGAGCGCGGATTCCCTGAGGGTAAGACCCCGCTTGTGCGCATTCTTGGCGATGGCCGCCGCTTTGGCGTAGCCGATGTGCGGATTGAGCGCCGTCACCAGCATCAGCGACTCGCGCATCAGCTTGTCGATGCGTTCCAGGTTGGGTTCGATTCCCACCGCGCAGTGCTCGTCGAAATTCTCGCAGGCGTGCGCCAGCAGGTGCGTGCTGTGCATAAAGTTGCGGATCACCATCGGCCGGAACACGTTGAGCTCGAAATTGCCCGAAGCGCCGCCGAAATTGATCGCAACGTCGTTGCCGAACACCTGACAGCACACCATGGTCATCGATTCCGACTGCGTCGGATTGATCTTGCCCGGCATGATGGAGCTGCCGGGTTCGTTCTCGGGAATGCTGATTTCGCCAATGCCGCAGCGCGGCCCCGAAGACAGCCAGCGAATGTCATTGGCGATTTTCATGAGCGCCGCCGCCAGCGTTTTGAGCGCGCCGTGCGCATTGACCACGCCATCGCAGGAACCCAGCGCCTCGAATTTGTTGGGGGCGGTGACAAACGGCAGCCCGGTCAGCTTCTTGAGCTGTGCCGCAACGTCTTTTGCGAACTTCGGATGCGCATTGAGACCCGTGCCCACTGCGGTGCCGCCAAGCGCGAGCTCGCACAGATGCGGCAGGGCGGCAGCGACGTGCTTGAGCCCGTGATCGAGCTGCGCGACGTAACCGGAGAATTCCTGGCCCAGGGTGAGCGGTGTCGCATCCTGCAGATGGGTGCGGCCGATTTTAACTATATTGTTGAATTTAATGGATTTTTTGTGAAGCGTATGGCGCAGCTTGGTGACCGCCGGCTTGAGGTTTTTATGCAGCGCGATCACCGCCGCCACATGCATCGCGGTGGGGAAGGTGTCGTTCGACGACTGGCCCTTGTTCACATCGTCGTTCTCATGCACCAGGCGCGCCGCGCCGCGCTTGCCGCCCAGAATCTCGGACGCGCGGTTGGCGAGCACCTCGTTCACGTTCATGTTGGTTTGGGTGCCCGAGCCCGTCTGCCACACTACCAGCGGGAAATGTTCATCGAGCTTGCCGGCAAGCGCCTCGTCGGCCGCTTTGACGATTGCCGTGCCTTTCTTTTTGTCGAGCACGCCCAGCGC
>CAKKQX010000123.1 GCA_919902235.1 Burkholderiales bacterium | reverse complement strand
ACTGGGACGCCGATTCCGCCGCGCTCGTCACCGGCGGCGCGGTCGCCGCGGCGTTCGAGGCCAAGATGAATGCCGATGGTTTTGCCGGCTGTCAATGACGCGTTAAACACAAAGGTGCAAAGACGTGAAGGTTCACCAAGCAATTCTATTATTGAGAATTACGTAACTGCGCGACATTTTTCTCTCGTCTCCAGCCTTCTACCGTCAAGTGGTACCGAGGTCCCGGCGGGAGAAAGGCCTTGCATCCCTCTTCCTTTTGGGACAAGGGAACACTTGGAGCGGAGCAGAGGGATCGAGGGAGAGGGAAAAATGTCGGAATCGTTATTCAGTGTCATGGGGTTTGGTAATACTCAATAAGCTCTTTGCGTTAACTTTGCGCTTAGCCCTCTCCCCAGCCCCTCTCCCGCGGGGAGAGGGGAAGAAAATGTTTCCTTTCTCCTTTTGGTAGAAAGGTCGGGATGAAGGATGGCGTCTTTGCGGTGGGGAATTTATGAATAACTGGCTGAACATCGTGGAACAGGTCGAACCGCTCGACGGCGTGAGGCTCGATGCGCCGCTGGTCGCGGAACTGGCGCGGCGCCGCGCGGATCTCGATGCGCGCTCCGCTGCCGGGCGCATCAATTTCTACACGCCGACCTTCAAGGCATACGCCACCTCCGAACTTGCGGGCTGCGGCAAGAGCGCGTGGCCGGCGGTGTCCATCACCGGCGGCGAGTGCAAGCTTGCCTGCGATCACTGCAAGGCGAAGATTCTCGAACCCATGATACCCGCGCGCACGCCGGACGCGCTGTGGCGCGTGGTCAACGAGCAGATCGGCGCCGGCGCGCAGGGCATGCTGCTCACCGGCGGCTCCAATCATCGCGACGAGGTCGAATACGACGCGTTCTATCCGGCGATACGCCGCGTCAAGGATGCGTTTCCGGCATTCAGGATCGCCATGCACACCGCGCTCGTCGACCGCGACATCGCGCGGCGCATGGAGGACAGCGGCATCGACGCCGCGATGATGGACGTGATCGGCGCGCAGGACACGATTTCGCAGGTTTATCATCTCAGGCGCGGCGTCGATGATTTCGAGCGCTCGCTCGAGTGCCTGACGCAAACCTCGCTCAAGGTGGTGCCGCATATCGTGATCGGGCTGCACTACGGCCGCATGCTCGGCGAATGGAACGCGCTTGAAATTGTCGCCCGTCACCAGCCCGATGCCCTGGTGCTGGTGGTGGTGATGCCGATTTACGCGCCGGCGGACCGTCCTTTTGTCACGCCGCAGGCGCGCCAGGTTGGCCGCTTCTTCATGGATGCGCGCGCGGCGCTGCCGGATATCCCGCTGCTGCTGGGATGCGCGCGGCCGGCCGGCGGCGTGAAGGCGCAGATCGACAGCTATGCGGTGATGGCGGGACTGAACGGTATCGCTCATCCCGCGGATGGCATGGTCGAACTCGCCGTACGACTCAAGCGCGAAGTGCGCGTGACGCCGGCCTGTTGCAGCATCGCGTTTGGCGACGAAGTGCTGGCGCTGGACCGCGACGAGGGCATAAGCGTCGACCTGCAGGATCTCATGCAGCGTGAACGCGCCCGTGCGCCGCACCGCCGGTTGGCCGACATAAGAATAGTAACTATCTGATTTATAATGGAAAATTGGAGAGTCATCGATACCGGCCTGCGCTCCGCGGCGCAGAATATCGCGTTGAACCGCGCGCTGCTCGAAGCGCGCCAGGCCGAGGAGATTCCCAGCACGCTGCGCTTTTTGCGCTTCACGCCCTCGGCGTTGCTCGGCTATCACCAGAGCGCCGAGCAGGAACTGAACCTCGATTACTGCACGGCCAACCGCATCGTGATCCAGCGCCGCATCACCGGCGGCGGCGCGATTTATTTCGACGAAACCCAGATCGGCTGGGAGCTTTACCTGCACAAACGCGATGTCGGCAGCGCCGACATGCAGGCGATTTCACGCCGCATCTGTCACGCCGCGGCGACCGCGATCAGCGCGCTGGGCGTGGATGCGCGCTACCGTCCGCGCAACGACATCGAAGTCGACGGCCGCAAAATTGCCGGTACCGGCGGCGCCTTTGACGGCGATGCGCTTTTGTTCCAGGGCACGCTGCTCATCGATTTCGACGTCGAGAAAATGCTGCGCGTGCTGCGCATTTCGGCTGAGAAGCTGTCCGACAAGGCGATCGCCTCGGCACGCGAGCGCGTGGCCAACCTGAAAGAATTGCTCGGCCGGCCGCCGGACCTGGCGCAGGTCAAGCGCAACATCATCGAAGCCTTCGAGAGCGAATTCGACGTGGAGTTCAGCGAAGGCGATCTCACGCTGTCCGAACACCAGCGTTACAAGATGGCGCTATCCGAGATCGACACGCCCGACTGGATCAATCTGGTGACGCGCCCGGCCGCCGACATGCCCATCCTGGAAGCGGCGCAGAAATTCGCCGGCGGGCTGCTGCGCGCGGCGGTCACGCTCGATACCCGTACCCAGACCCTGCGCCAGGTGTGGTTCAGCGGCGACATTTTCGTCAGCCCGCGGCGCACGCTGGTCGACCTTGAGGCCGCCTTGTGCGATTTGCCGCTGGTCAGGCTCGGAACGCGCGTTCAGGCTTTTTTTGACGAGCGCAAAACCGACATGCTCACGCTCACGCCGGCGGATTTCATCGCCGTGGTGCAACTGGCCGTGAAACAGCCGCTGACTGATGCGGTGAGCCGATAAAAGTCAAAACCCATGGACAGGATTAACAGGATTAGAACAGAATCTAAAGTTGCACTAGCGATCCCGAAAGCGGTTTGCGCTGCTGCTTCCCCTCATCCTCGGCTCTTTGCCCGGAGGGGCAGGGGAGCCTCCCTCTCCCTTTGGGAGAGGGATTGAGGGAGAGGGTGGGTTTTTGAGATAGCTTGTAATGCTGTTAGTCCTGTCCAGTGTTTTTGACTTTTCTGAAAACTGACAATGCCGCAAATTGAACATGCAAAACCGGTGCTGGCGCACGCACAATGCGACGTGCTGGTGATCGGGCTGGGCCCGGCCGGCGGTGCGGCCGCGGCGGCTGCCGCGCAGTGCGGGCTCAGCGTCATCGCGGTGGAAAAGAAAGCCGCCATCGGCGTGCCGGTGCAATGCGCCGAGTTCATTCCGCTGCCGCTGGCGCGCTACGCCCAATCCCGCGGCGTGCCGCAGCAGAAAATCACCGGCATGAACAGCGTGCTGCCGTCGGGCGCAGCGGTCGCCACGCCGTTTTCCGGCCTGATGATAGACCGCGCGGCTTTCGATCAGGCGCTGGCGGCCGCTGCCGCTGCCGCAGGTGCCGCGCTTCATGCGGGGGCCAGGCTGGTTGCGCTCGACGCGGAGCGCGCGAGGGCGGTCATCGCCAGGCCTGACGGCGAGCTGGAGATCCGTTTCGAAGTTCTGATCGCAGCCGACGGCCCGCACTCGGTCGTCGCCGGCGAACTTGGCCTGCCCGCGCTCAGGACCGTGAACACACGGCAGTACAGCGTGCCGCTGCTCCAACCCTTCGCCGACACCGACATCTGGCTGTCGCAGGATTATCCTGGCGGTTATGCTTGGCTGTTTCCCAAAGCAAGTCATGCCAATCTCGGCCTGGGTCTCGACCCGCGCTATGCCGCGGATATGAAATCGCCGCTGGATGCGCTGCACTGCAGGCTGGCGGAGCAGGGCAGGGTGGGTCGCGAGGTGTTGTCGCGCACCGGCGGCGCGATTCCGGTCGGCGGGCTGCGCGAGCGGCTGAGCGCGGGCAGGGTGATGTTTGCGGGTGACGCCGCGGGGCTCACCCATCCGATCACCGGCGCAGGCATCGGCGCCGCGGTGATGTCCGGTGAGCGTGCGGCGGAAGCGGCGCATGCGCTGCTGGCAAAAAACGACGCAAACGCACTTGTTGAATATGAAGAGGACATGCGCGAGCAATTCGGCGAGTCGCTGGCGCGCGGCGTTGCGCGGCGGCGCGAACTGGAAAATATCTGGAACACGCCGTTCGCGGCGAACGATGCGGCGCACCAGCGCGGCTGGATTGCTTTCGACGATTACTACCGCAATGCGGCCGCCTGATGTCGCGGGTTTGGCGGCTGTTTTATTTCACAGGATTTTCAGGATTGACAGGATGATGAATAAACGATTGAACGCGGTGATCTGCGCCGCGCTTCTTGCGGCGCATGCGGTGGCGGCGCAGGCGCAGGAGGCGACGCACGCGGTGAAAATGATGACACCGGAAACCGCGTTGAAAGCGGCGCAGGCCGCGCTCAAAAAATGCCGTGACGACGGCTTTCAGGTGGCGGTCGCCGTGGTCGACCGCAGCGGCATCACGCAGGTCGTGCTGCGCGACCGTTTCGCCGGTCCGCACACGCTGTCGACGGCCGAGGATAAGGCGTGGACGGCGGTGACATTTCGTACCAACACCGTGGATATTGATCGCGTTACCCAGCCAGGCATGCAACAGAGCGGCGTCCGCCACCGGCCGCGAGTTGTCGTAATCGCCGGCGGCATGATGATCGAGGGCGCGGGCGCGCTGCTCGGCGCCATCGGCGTTTCCGGCGCGCCGCGCGGCGACCTTGACGACGTGTGCGCCAAAGCGGGTATCGCCGCGATCCAGGACAGCGTGGATTTTTAAGGGCTTAATGGACAGGATTAAGTCATAAAGCGCTCACCGAACAAATTATCGGCTGCGCCTATCGAGTTCACCG
>CAKKQX010000122.1 GCA_919902235.1 Burkholderiales bacterium | reverse complement strand
CGCGCCCGTAGCTCAGCTGGATAGAGTACTGCCCTCCGAAGGCAGGGGTCGGACGTTCGAATCGTCTCGGGCGCGCCACTTCCACAGCCTGATCTTTGATTGCTTTTTCGCCCAGTCCGGTTTTGCGTCCGGTGACGGGTAGCCGTGCATCTCTGCGCATCCCCATCGTTAATTCGGTTTCCTTGCCATCCACCTCAAATTGGCTTTAACTGCGCTGAACACGGATAATTGAAGATCATAATCAGCCATAACAGCAAGATCTTCCCATGTCCAGCGCCAAGCCGTACGATGCCCTGATCGTCGGCGGCGGCCACAACGGCCTCACCTGCGCCTGTTATCTCGCTGCCGCCGGCCTCAAGGTTCGCATACTCGAGCGGCGGCCGGTGGTCGGGGGTGCCGCGGTCACCGAGGAATTCTTTCCCGGTTTCCGCAACTCCACCGCGAGCTACACGGTGAGCCTGCTGCATCCGCAGGTGATCCGCGATCTGCGTCTTGCCGAACACGGCCTGCGCATACTCGAGCGTCCGATATCAAATTTCCTGCCGTTGTCCGCGACGCAATATCTGAAAATCGGCGGTTCGCTCGCAGCGACCCAGGCTGAGGTCGCGCGTTATTCGAAACGCGACGCCCAGCGCCTGCCCGATTATTACGCCACTCTCGAACGCGCGGCAGAGGTGCTGCGCAGCCTGCTGCTGGAAACGCCGCCCAATGCCGGCGGCGGTTTGCGCGATATTGTCGGCTTGCTCAAGACAGGCAACCGCATGCGCAAGCTCGACATGGCGGCGCAGCGCGATGTGCTGGACCTGTTCACCAAGAGCGCCGGCGATTTGCTCGACGCCTGGTTCGAGTCCGATGCACTCAAGGCGGCGTTTGGTTTCGACGCCATCGTCGGCAATTTCGCAAGCCCGTATACGCCGGGCTCGGCCTATGTGCTGCTGCATCACGTGTTCGGCGAGGTGAACGGCAAGCGCGGCGTGTGGGGACACGCGGTAGGCGGCATGGGCGCGATTACGCAGGCGATGGCGAAAGAGGCCGGGCGGCGCGGCGTAGAAATCGACACCGATTGCGAGGTGGTCAGAGTATGCATCGATGGCAGGGGCGCGCAGGGCGTTCAGCTCGCCGACGGCCGCGTCATCGAGGCGCGCTGCGTGGTTTCCAATCTCAATCCGAAGCTGCTTTATCTGCGGCTGATCGATGAAAGCGCGCTCGATGCCGATTTCATGCAGCGTATCCGCAACTGGAAATGCGCATCGGCGACTTTTCGCATGAACGTTGCGCTTTCCGAGCTGCCGGACTTTTCCTGCCTGCCGGGCAGGACGGCCCAGGATCACCACAAATCGGGCATCATCATCGCACCGTCGCTGCGTTACATGGAACAGGCTTATTTCGATGCGCGTACCTACGGTTGTTCGCGCGCACCGGTGGTCGAACTGCTGATTCCGTCCACGGTCGACGACACGCTCGCGCCGCCGGGCGGGCACGTGGCGAGCCTGTTTTGCCAGCACTTCAGCTTTGATCTGCCCAACAATCTGAGTTGGGACGAGATCAGAGAGCCCGCAGCCGACCTGGTGATCGATACGGTGGATCGTTATGCACCCAACTTCAAGGCAAGCGTGCTCGGCCGCATGGTGCTGGCGCCACCCGATCTGGAGCAGAAGTTCGGCCTGGTCGGCGGCGATATTTTTCACGGCGCGCTGACGTTGGATCAGTTGTGGAGCGCGCGGCCGATGCTGGGCCATGCCGATTACCGCGGGCCGCTGCAGGCGCTTTACATGTGCGGCGCGGGCACGCACCCCGGCGGCGGCGTGACGGGCATTCCGGGGCACAATGCGGCGCGGGAAATCATCCGCGATTTTCGCAGCGGCAAGCTGGCGCAGAAAGGCCGGTGAATGAACAGGCACGTTTATCGGGCAGCGCCGTGGGCATGAAATGGCTGCGCGCCTTGCTGCTGGCAACGCTCGTCGTGGCCGCAGGCTGCGGCGACAAGGCGCCGCAAGTGCCGAAGCTGGCCGCTTCGGATGTCGTCGTCGCGTTCGGCGACAGTCTGACTTACGGCACTGGCGCGGCGGAGCACGAAAGCTATCCTGCGGTGCTATCGCAGCTGATCGGCCGCCAGGTCGAGCGTGCCGGCGTGCCGGGCGAGGTGACCGCGCAGAGTCTGCTCCGGTTGCCGGAAGTCATAGCCGAACATCGCCCCGCACTGATGATCGTATGCCTGGGCGGCAACGATATATTGCGCAAGGTGGGCGTGCCGGAGATCAAATCCAATTTGCGCGCAATCATCAAAAGCATCAGGGATCAGGGCATCGCCGTGGTGCTCGTCGGCGTGCCGCAACCGGCGCTGATTACCAGCGCGCCGGAATTCTATGCCGAGCTGGCGAAGGAGTTTGCAGTGCCCTACGAGGGCAGGGTCATCACCAATGTATTGTATTCCTCCGACACGAAATCGGATCCGATTCATCCCAACGCCAAAGGCTACCGCCGCATCGCGGAGGCGCTTGCCGATCTCCTGCGCAAAAGCGGGGCGATCTAAAAACAAATGACCACTCACTCTCAGTCGGCCGTGCGATTGACGCTCACGGTATGCCTTGCCGAAGCGCTCAGCATGACCGGTTTCGCCGCGTTTACCACGCTGCTGCCGCAGCTGCAGCGTGAGTGGAGCCTGTCCAATTCCGAAGCAGGCGCGGTCGGCGGCATTTTCTACGCTGGTTACATGCTGGCGGTGCCGGTACTCACCAGCCTCACCGACCGCATGGACTCGCGCCGCGTCTATCTTGTCGCCTGCCTGCTGTCTACGGCAGGCGCTGCGGGCTTCGCACTGTTCGCGCAGGGTTTCTGGAGCGCGCTCGTGTTCCAGTTCCTGATCGGTGGTTACAAGCCGGAGTACTGGTACTGGCAGGCCG
>CAKKQX010000121.1 GCA_919902235.1 Burkholderiales bacterium | reverse complement strand
GAGCAAAGTTCAATGTTTGTCGCCATATTTATCGACTAGTGAGTAATGGAATCGACCAAACGCCGCGGGCGGACATGTAGTAAAACACGTGTCGACAAAGATAATCGACGCTTGGCCAAATGAAAAAAGCGCTCCGCGGAGCGCTTTTTCTAACGTGCAACTTGAAAAATCAAGCGGCGTTTTTCTTTGCGCTGGAAGATGTGCTCTTCTTTGCCCAGTAGTTGGGATCGGCCTTGGATTTGGCCAGCGCTTCGGCGGTTTCAAATCCCGGGGCCATGGAAGCGGAGGAAGTGCCGGCCATGACTTGGTGATGGTCGATGTTGAGCATGCGCAGAAAACTCTGCTGGCCGAAGGTGAGGCCGATGGCGCAGCCCAGTTCCACCAGTTCGGGTTCACTGTAGTGCTTGTACATGCGCGCCCAGAACGCGTCGTCGGTTTCGGTGCGCCAGACGATGGCCTCGGCGTAGGCGAGGGCGGCCTTCTGGCGGTCGTTGTATTTCACCGATTTCTCGAAATTCATCAGATCGTCGACCTGGGCTTCGTTGACGCCCGCGTTCTGGCCCTTGATCGATCGCTGGTTGCCGCAGAATTCGCACACCACCGAGCGCGAGACGTAGATGCGGCACAGTTCCTTGATGGCGTGGTCGAGGATGCCGTTGCGGAAAATGTCGTTCCAGGAATTGGCGAAAAACCAGAAACACGCCGGCACGTGGGCGCGCACAGCGGTGCTTTCGGGACGCGGCGTGCCTTCGCGCACGCAGCGCTCCATCTCGGCGCGCATTTCGGGCGTCATCTTGTCCAGCGGGACGTAGCTGATTCTCTGTTTGCTTTGCATGATTTCCTCCTGGAGTCCGTTATGGGATATTTTGCCTTATTTTACGGGTGGTGCGGCGCGGGCGCCCAAATGAAGTCCTGTTAGACGCTTTGCGGCGCCGCATTGAGGGCGGGACGCAGCGCGATGCACAGCGGCAGGGTGAGGAATATCGCGACGCCGATCACGGTGATTGCGGTTTCGACGCCGGCCGCATCGCCGAGCAGACCATAACCCAGCGGCGCGGCAATGCCGCATAGCGAGCCCAGCGTGTAGAACAGGCCGAAGGCGCGCGGCAGGCGTTCTTGTTCGACCAGATCGCCTACGGTGGCGTAGAGCACGGACGAGGTGCCCTGCAGCACCACACCGATCAGCGGCAGCAGCAGGAACGTGCCCAGCACCGGCAGCGCCAGCGTCAGCAGGATGCCGGCGCCGGTTGCAATTTCGGTGATGACGATGGTGCGCGTGATGCCGACGCGTTCGGCAAGCAATCCGCAGGCGAGCTTGCCGGCCATGCCGCCGACCAGAATCAGCGGCACCGAGAGCGCGGCCCAGCCCGCAGGCAATCCCTTGGCGATCATCAGGAAGGCGATGAAGGTGAGAAAACCGGTGCGCGTGCTGCTGTCGAGGATTTCAATCAGGCACAGGGCGGTAAATCCCTGTTTGTTCCTGATGCCCCAGCCGCGCACTTTGCGCGTGGGTGCGGCATCCGCTTCGCTGCTGACAGGCGCGGACTTTGCGGCGCGCCTGTCGGTGACGGCAACGAAAATAGCGACCGCCGTGAGGATGCCCGCCACACCGAAGCCGACCACCGGTGCCTGCCACGAAATGCCGGCGACCAGCATCAGGCTGACGATGCCGCCGAAAGCGAACTTGCCGACGTCACCGAAGAAATTGTAGGTGCCGAGCGCGGCGCGCCGGCCGTCGCCGGGATAGGCATGCGAAATAATGGTCGAGCACAGCGGGTGCTGCACAGCGGAGCCGAAACCCGCGAAAAACAGCGCGATCAGGATCATCCAGAAGCCCGGGGCGAATCCGAGCGCGACAAAAGCCAAACCGGCGAGCGCGGTGCCGAGCGCGAGCAGATTGCGTTCGCCGAAGCGTTCGGCGATGAGCCCTGCGGGAATCTGGAACGCCGCCATCGCCGTGCGGTGCGCCGAACGGATCAGTCCCACCTGCGCCAGCGACAGCCCGAAGGTCTGCGCCAGCAGCGGCAGCAGCACGTAAGTCACGTCGGACAGTCCGTCGTGCAGGGTGTGCGCTGCGCAACAGGTCGCCAGCGTGCGTTGGGGTCTGGATTTCAGCAAGAGACGGCCGTCCCGGATTGGATGACAGTTTTGCGGCCATCATAGCAGAGCCGCGCCGCGGCCGGTGTTTGCGTCCGCTGGTGTAAAATCCGCCTCACGCCATGAATATCGTCATTTATATTGCTTCCGGGCTGTTCATCCTGCTGTCGTTGGCCCTGACCATCGCTTACTTGCGGACACGGCATCACGGCCTGCTGCTGCTGGCGGCCGCCTACGGCACTTCCGCCTCGCTCGCCCTGTTCAAGATGCACTGGTGGCCGCTCATCGCCGGTTTCGTGCTGGTGTGGGCGTTCCGGCTGATGGGTTTTGATCCGGATACGGAGGGGGATGCCAAATGAAGAAATCCGTTTCGGGCGCGCGCATCGCATGCGCGTGTTCGAAAAAAACCGCAGCCGCGGCAGACGCCTGAGTACGGCCCATGCCGCAACTACGCGCCGGCGCTGAACATCACAAATCGAGTTTGATGCCGGCGGCTTTGACCACTCTGGCCCATTTGTCGATGTCAGCACGGATGTAACGGCCAAATTCCTCCGGCGACAGGGTGCCCGGATCGGCGCCGACGCCAATAAACTTCTCGCGAACATTGGGCGTGGCAACCGTTTTTACGGCGGCGTCATGCAGCTTCATGACGATGTCGCGTGGCGTCTTCGCCGGCAGCAGCAGGGAGTAGTAGTTGCTGACCTCGATGCCGGGGTAACCCGATTCTTTCATGGTCGGCACGGCGGGGAAATATACCGAACGCTGCGCGCTGGCGACCGCGATCGCCCGCACCTTGCCGGACTTGACGTGGGGCGATATCACCGGCAGGTCGACGAACATGCCCTGTACCTGTCCGGCGATAACCTCGCTCACTGCGGGCGCCGCGCCCTTGTAGGGCACATGGGTAAGCGTGATGCCGGCTTGGGTGTTGAGCATTTCGATCGGCAGGTGGAGGATGCCGCCGTTGCCCGCCGAACCCAGCGCAACCTGGCCGGGGCGCGACTTGGCGAGCGCCACCAGATCTTTCACACCCTTCACCGGCAGCGAGGGATGCACCACCAGCAGGGTGCCGGTGGTCATGATGGGCGTCAGCGGCTGCAGGTCGCGCAGCGTGTCGTAGGGCAGCTTGGGATAAACCACCATATTGATGGCAGTGATGGTGGCGGTGGACAGCAGCAGGGTATAGCCGTCGGGCGGCGATTTCACCACGTTATCAGTACCGATGATGCCGTTGGCGCCGCCGCGGTTGTCGACGATGATGGGCTGACCCAGCAGCTCGGTCATGCGCGGCGCGATGTTGCGCGCGGTGATGTCGGCCGGGCCGCCGGCCGCGAACGGCACGACGATGCGGATCGGCTTGGCGGGATACGGCTGGGAATAAACGGTGGTGCCGGCAAGCAAACCCGCCGCCGCGCAAATCAATATTGCAAAACGTTGCATGTTCTCCTCCGCAAGATTTAGGGTGCGCACGGGACGTCTGGGGCGGCCTGGTGTGGCTGTGGAGTATTACCAAATTAAACGATACTGAATAACGATTCCGACATCTTTCCCTCTCCCTCACTCCCTCTCCCAAAAGGGAGAGGGAAGAAAAGCACTTCTCCCCCCCGGGGGATGCAAAGCCCTTCTCCCCCCGGGAGAAGGGTGGGGATGAGGGAAAAGAGTCGCGCAGTTACGTAATTCTCAATAATGACCACGATCATTATATAGGCGTACCGTAGCCGCCGCCGCCCGGCGTTTCGATGATGAATGCATCGCCGGGTTGCATTTCAGCGCGGTCGCAGGCACCGAGCTCCACGATTTCCCCGTTCGCGCGCTGGACGCGGTTGCGGCCGACGGCGCCGGGCAAGCCCCCCGCCATGCCGTAGGGCGCGATGCGACGGTGACCCGACAAAATCGCCGCCGTCATGGTCTCCAGAAACCGTACGCGCCGCACGGCGCCGTTGCCGCCGCGGTGTTTGCCCGCGCCGCCACTGTTTTCACGGATGGCAAAATCTTCGAGCAGCACCGGATAGCGCCACTCCAGCACTTCGGGATCGGTGAGGCGCGAATTGGTCATATGGGTCTGCACGCAGTCGGCGCCGTCGAAGTTTTCGCCCGCGCCGGAACCGCCGGCGATGGTTTCATAGTACTGATGGCGTTCATTGCCGAAGGTGAAGTTGTTCATGGTGCCCTGGGAGGCGCCCATCACGCCCAGCGCGCCATAGAGCGCGTCGGTCACGCATTGCGAAGTCTCGACGTTGCCGGCGACCACCGCCGCCGGATAGCGCGGGTTGAGCATGCAGCCTTCGGGAATGATGCCCCTGAGCGGCTTCAGGCAGCCGGCATTGAGCGGAATGTCGTCATCGACCAGGGTGCGGAACACGTAGAGCACCGCCGCCATCGCCACCGCCGAAGGCGCGTTGAAGTTGTTGTCGAGCTGGGCGGAGGTGCCGGTGAAGTCGATTTCAGCACTGCGCGCGGCGTGGGCTATGCGGATGGCAACCCGGATCACGGCGTCGTTGTCCATTTCATAGCTGAATTCGCCGTCCTTGAGGACGTCGATTACGCGCCGCACCGATTCCTCGGCATTGTCCTGCACGTGCTGCATGTAAGCATGCACCACCTCGAGTCCAAAGTGCTCGGTCATGCGCCGCAGTTCCATGACACCCTTGCGGTTGGCGGCGACCATGGCGCGCAGGTCGGCCAGATTCTGCTCGATATTGCGCGCCGGATAGCGCGCGCTTGCGAGCAGCGCGCGCGTTTCGGATTCGCGCAGCCGGCCGTTTTCCACCAGCAGGAAGTTGTCGATCAGCACGCCTTCCTCGTCGATGTGGCGGCTGTCGGGCGGCATCGAGCCCGGCGTGATGCCGCCGATATCGGCGTGATGGCCGCGCGCGCCGACGTAAAACAGGATGCGTGGCGCGGACTCGGACTCGCGCAGCGTGGAGCGGGAAGCGCCCGCAGCGGCCGACGGCGCCGACGCTGGATCGGCAGTTTGCGGTTCGGACGGATGCTTTTCGGCCGCGTCGAACACCGGCGTGATCACGGTGATGTCGGGCAGGTGGGTGCCGCCGTGGTAGGGATCGTTGAGCATGTACACGTCGCCGGCGCGCATGGTGCCGGCGCGGTCGTGGATGACGGTCTTCACGCTCTCGCCCATGGAACCCAGGTGCACCGGCATATGCGGCGCGTTGGCGATGAGGTTGCCTGCCGCGTCGAACAGCGCGCAGGAAAAGTCGAGGCGCTCCTTGATGTTGACCGAGTAGGCAGTGTTGGCGAGCGTGAGGCCCATCTGTTCGGCGATGGCCATGAACAGATTGCTGAAGATCTCGAGCAGCACCGGATCGGCCTGCGTGCCGGCCGCGATCCGGCGCGGACGCGGCACGCTGCGCGTCAGCACCAGGTGATCGAGCGGCGTCACCTGCGCCTGCCATTGCGGTTCAATCACGGTGGTGGCGTTGGCCTCGGCGATGATGGCCGGACCGGCGATCACGTCGCCGGGCTGCAGTGCTTCGCGGCGGTAGAGCGGTGCGCGGTGAAAAGCGCCGCCGCTGTACATGTCGACTCTTGCCGCGGGCCGGATTTTTTTTGGATTTCTTTTTTCTGCCACCAAAGGATGAGGGGCGGTTTTCGGATCGCTGGCGCCCGCGCCCGTGATTTCGACGGAGACCGCTTCGACCACGAGCGCGCGATCCGGCATCAGAAAGCTGTAGCGGCTGCGGTATCCGTCCTCGAATTGTGCCGTCATGTCCTGCAACGCGCCGAAATCGACGATGATCGCGGTATCCGTACCTTCGTATTTGAGATGGACGCGCCGGTGTTCGGCGATGTGCTCGGTCGCTACCTGCTGATCGAGAATTTCGCGGCGGCCGGCGGCAGACAACTCGCCCAGAATTTGCTCCAGATGCGGCAGCAATGCGGCGCTCAGTCCGGCTTCGACCGCGCGCTCGCGCATGGCGCTGAGGTCAGCGAGTCCCATGCCGTAGGCCGACAGCACGCCGGCGTAGGGGTGGATGAAAATGCGCGGCATCGCCAGCGCGTCGGCAACCAGGCAGGCGTGCTGGCCGGCGGCACCGCCAAAGCACACCAGCGTATAGCCGGTGATGTCGTGACCGCGCTGCACCGAGATTTTCTTGATGGCATTGGCCATGTTCTCGACCGCAATGCGCAGAAAACCTTCTGCCATTTGCCAGATGTTTTCTAAATTATTGTTTTTATTAGTTATTTCATCTTTCAATGCAGTGAATTTCGCACGCACTATCACATCGTCCAGCGGCTCATTGGCGGCCGCGCCGAACGCGTGCGGAAAAAATTGCGGCTGTATCCTGCCCAGCAGCACATTGCAATCGGTGACGGTGAGCGGTCCGCCTTTGCGATAGCACGCCGGGCCGGGCTGTGCACCGGCGGAATCGGGACCGACACGCAATCGCGCGCCGTCGAAGTGCAGAATCGATCCGCCGCCGGCGGCGACGGTGTGTATGCTCATCATGGGCGCGCGCATGCGCACGCCCGCAATTTGGGTTTCGAAGCTGCGCTCGTAGCGGCCGGCGTAATGCGACACGTCGGTCGAGGTGCCACCCATGTCGAAGGCGATGATGCGCTCGAAACCGGCGGCGCGCGCGGTGCGCACCCCGCCCCCCAAGCCCCCCCCGGGGCCGGAGAGGATACTGTCCTTGCCCTGGAACAGCCGCGCGCCGGTGAGCCCGCCGTTCGACTGCATGAACAGCAGGTTGACCCGCGGCAGTTCGCCCGCCACGCGCCCGACATAGCGGCGCAGGATGGGCGAGAGGTAGGCGTCGACCACGGTGGTGTCACCGCGCGCGACCAGCTTCATCAGCGGGCTGACCTCATGCGAAACCGAAATCTGGGTGAAGCCTGTATCCCGTGCCAGCGCGGCGAGCCGCTGCTCGTGCGCCGGATGACGATAGCCGTGCATGAGCACAATCGCGACCGAACGCAGTCCCTGATCATGGGCTGCGCGCAGATCGCGCTGCGCCTGCGCCGCATCCAGCGGCTGCAGCACTGCGCCCTGCGCACTGATGCGCTCGCCGACCTCGTAGACGGCGCTGTAGAGCAGTTCCGGCAGCACGATGCGGCGGTCGAAAATGCGCGGCCGGTTCTGGTAGGCGATGCGCAGCGCGTCACGGAAACCGCGCGTGATGAACAGCGCGGTGGGCTCGCCCTTGCGCTCGAGCAGGGCGTTGGTGGCGATGGTGGTGCCCATCTTGACCGCGGCGATGCTGCCGGCGGGAATCGGTGCCGTGCGCGGAATGCCCAGCAGGTCGCGGATGCCGGCGAGCGCGGCATCGTCATAGTGCCCGGGATTGTCCGAAAGCAGCTTGTGCGTGAGCAGCGTGCCGTCGGGGCGCCGCGCCACGATATCGGTGAAAGTGCCGCCGCGGTCGATCCAGAACTGCCAGGCGGCGGATGATGGGGGGAGCGCGCTCACTGCAATGCACTTATATAGGTGTAATGCAGCCCGGATACTATCACGGCTCACCCGTATTTACGGTTAGAATGCGCTGACGCCGGCGCAGTCGAATGCGCGGCCGCGACAGGGCGGAAAAGCCGGGAAAACAGCGCCGGATGCGCATCATGCAAAAAATCGGAAAATACGAAGTCCTGAAAAAACTCGGCGACGGCGCCACCAGCAGCGTCTATCTTGCGCACGACCCGTTCAGCAACCGCGATATCGCGATCAAGCTGGTGTCGCAGGAGGCATTCAATGAGGTTGGCAGCGGCAAGGTCCTGCATAACCTGTTCGTGACCGAAGCTTCGCTTGCCGGGCGGCTGATACACCCGCACATCGTTGAGATCTACGACGCGGTTGCCGACGAGGACAACGCCTATATCGTGATGGAATACATTGCCGGCGGCACGCTGCATCGCTTTACGCGTCCCGATAACCTGCTCGGCCTGGGCGACGTGATCGAGATTATTTTCAAATGCTGCCGCGCGCTGGATTTTGCGTCGCGCATGGGCATTATTCACCGCGATATCAAACCCGCCAATATCCTGATCAAGGACAGTGCCGGCACCGACATCAAGATCACCGATTTCGGATCGGCTGCGATGCTGCTCAGCACCCGCACCGTGGTTGACGGCATAGGCACGCCCGCCTACATGTCACCCGAACAGCATCTCAACAAACCGCTTAACCACCAGACCGATATCTACGCGCTGGGGGTGGTGATGTTCCAGTTGCTGACCGGGCGCATGCCGTTCCAAGCCGGAAATATCGCGGCGCTTGCCTACCAGATGCTGAACAGCAGCCCGCCGCTGCCCTCGGAATTCCGGCGCGACATTCCCGGCGAGATCGATGTGCTGGTGCTGCGCGCGCTGCAGCGCGACCCGGCGCTGCGCTACCAGACCTGGCAGCAGTTCGCCGACGATCTGGCGGCGATCGCGTCGGGCGCGCCGCTGCCCAGGCATGGCGTGCTGGAAACGGAGAAATTCAACGCGCTGCGCAAGCTCTCGTTCTTCAGCGCATTCAGCGACGTCGAGCTGTGGGAAGTGCTGCGGGTAAGCGAATGGCTGAGCGCGGGAAAAAACGAGATCATCATGAAGGAAGGCGAGCCCGGCGATTTTTTCTGCGTTCTGGCGAGCGGCGAGTTGCGCGTGATGCGCAAGCACCGCCTGCTGAACACGCTCAAGCCAGGGGAGTGCTTCGGGGAAATGGCTTACCTGAGCGGCGGAAATGTGCGAATCGCGGATGTCATCGCAGCAGAGGAAGTGCGTATGATGAAAATTCCCGTTGCCGCGCTGGATCGGGCCAGCGAAATGTGCCGGCTCAATTTTGACCGCGCTTTTCTGCGCGTGCTGGTCAATCGGCTGCAGCTCGCTAACTCCAAGCTGTCGGGTATCTGAGCGGGGCCGGCGGGCCCGCATCCAGAACCGCTCGCTACGCCTCCAATTGTAAGCGGCTTCCTGGGAGCCATGCCTGACCGTAATAATTGCTATCCAGAAACCGCTTCCGATTGCTGTCTGAGCGGTGATCGACTTCTATGATCTCTGCACCAAAACACCCGCCGTCGATATGTCTTAGCCTGATCTTGGAATTGAAATGTAACCCCGCTTCGAGTTCGAACTTCACCTCAAGCTCCAGTCCTATTCCAAGATTATAGTTACAGATGATGAATATGCCCTTTTCGCTTATATCCTGAATCAGGCACGCGAAACGACGATCTTGGTAAGTCAATTCTCCTTTCCGGTTTAATTGGAAGCGACAGGGACGCATTACATTGGGTTTATTCATACGAAATTGGGATCCGCCAAAGTGAATACAGGTTTTAGCCTGCTGAAAGAGAACCGCCGGTTTGCAAACCGCAATTATTCGCATTTTCCATGACCGCTTCTGTGCGTAGCCGTACATTGCCCGTCAGATTATTGAGCGTTTCATAATGGATGACAGTCGGAACGCTCAATCTCTCTGCCCGTCCCTCTGCTTCGCTTCAAGTGTTCCCTTGTCCCGGAAGGAGAGGGTGAAAATGGCACTAATTCGCTGTCGAGAATTAGTGAAAGATCAATAGGTACTGATGCTTGCCACCCCCCGCGTGCGCGTACTGCTGCGTTTTGCATGTGTGAAATTGCGGAGCGTAACCATTGCGCCGGACTATGGCTTGCCAAGAGCCACGCGGTATGCGACGGATTGGAGCCATGACACTTCCAGTACGCTAAACATGGCACCGAGACTTAAAGCGCCAGGCGCAAGTCTTTAAAACAACTGGCGCCCCGGAGACGAATCGAACGTCCGACCTGCCCCTTAGGAGGGGGCTGCTCTATCCACTGAGCTACCGGGGCGCGTGTGCGCATTTTACCTGATTCAACAGGGCAAAACGGACGTTCGATTCGTCTCCGGGGCGCCAATCTGGTACGAAGCTGGGCACCTCCCCCAGCCTCGCCTCTTTCGATAACGTGACGGCACGCGCCAAGGCACGATAGCTGCCTCGGATGTGCAACTCGTCACCGTCGAG
>CAKKQX010000120.1 GCA_919902235.1 Burkholderiales bacterium | reverse complement strand
TCCTGTAAATCCTGTTAATCCTGTCCATTTATTGTTTTGAATTTGCGGGGGAGACGCATGCGGGAACTGTGGCAACTGACGGCAACCCAGGCGGTGGCGCTGCTCAGACGGCGCGAGGTGTCGCCGCTGGAAATGCTGGATGCGGCGGAGGCGCGTATCGCGGCGACCAATCCACAGATCAACGCCCTGGTCACGCTGTGTTTCGAGCGCGCGCGTGAGCACGCGCAGCGCATCATGCGGGCCGGTCCCGCCGCCGCGCCACCGCAGTTTCTGCACGGCCTGCCGATCGCGGTCAAGGACAACACCGACGTGGCAGGGGTGCGCTGCACTTTCGGTTCGCGCGTCCACGCCGACCGCGTTTCTCCCGCTTCCGACATCGTGGTGCAGCGCCTGGAGCACAACGGCGCGCTGGTGATAGCCAAATCCAACCTGCCGGAGTTCGCCGCCGGCGGCAACACGTTCAACGACGTGTTCGGCGCGACGCGCAATCCCTGGGATACCCGCATGAGCGCCAGCGGCTCCTCGGGCGGCGCGGCGGCGGCGCTCGCCGCGGGCCAGGTGTGGCTCGCCACCGGCAACGATTTCGGCGGCAGCATACGCACGCCGGCGAGCTTTTGTTCGGTGACCGGTTTGCGGCCCAGCCCGGGCATGGTGCCGCGCGTGCAAAAGCAACCGTTTTCGCCGCTGTCGGTGGAGGGGCCGATGGGGCGCACGGTGGCCGACGTCGCACTGATGTTCGACGCCGAGGCGGGTTTCCATGCACTCGATCCGCTGTCGCAGGTCGGGCCGCATCCATCGTTTGCCGCTGCCGCGGCCCAGCCGCGCAAGCCGGCGCGGGTGGCGTTCAGCACGGACCTGGGCATCGCACCCGTGGTGGATCGCGAGGTGCGCGCGGCATGCCGCGCCGCCGCCGACAGGCTCGCGCGCGACGGCGTGGCGGTGGAAGAGGCGCATCCCGACCTGCGCGACGCCGGCGAGAATTTTCTCAAGCTGCGCGGCGCCATTTATATCGCGCGCATCGCGCCGCTGCTCGAAAAGTACCGCGCTGTGCTCAAGGCCGAAATCATAGCCAACACCGAGTACGGCCTCAACCTCACGCTGCCTGAGGTGGTCGCCGCCGAAATCGCGCAGGGCGAGATCGCGCGGCGCATGGCGAAGTTTTTCGAAGATTACGATGTTTTGATATGCCCGGCGGTGCTGTGCCCGCCGTTCGACGTCAACCAGCGCTATGTCGCGGAACTGGACGGCGTCCAATTCGACGGCTACATGGGCTGGCTGATCCTCACCTATGCGCTGTCCATCACCACCTGCCCGGTGATGGCGCTGCCCTGCGGCTTCACGCGCGGCGGCCTGCCGGTCGGCCTGCAGGTCGTCGGCAAGCCGCACGGCGAGGCGGCGCTGTTTTCCGCCGCGGCCTATATTGAACAACTGCTGGGCGTGGCCGCGCTGACACCTGTCGATCCCGGGCAGCCGGGCAGGTGAGGCATCAAACGCATGGACAAGCGGTGCCCCGCCGTTGGCAGCGCCAACTGCCAGCTTGTGGTAATTTTATAAGTATTTGAATTTAAAGTATTTTTATATTTTTTCGATAGCGTTCCAAGGTGGCGCCGCACGCCTGCAACACCCCGATGTCCGGCTTTCCTGATGGACGCCGCGCGTTCCGCAGTCTAAAGTCTGGGCTCAAGCACAGGGCGGTGCCACGCGGCCGCCTGGAACCAGGCGGCCATTCCATGGCCGCTCTTCTTTTTGCAAAGAGACTGGCATGAATATTTTTACTTTTCTGACTTTTCTCTGCGGCATTGGTGCTGTCGTGACCTTTATATGCGGCGTCACCGCGATGCGGCGTCACGGCCAGGTCGGACATCGCTCCGGTCTGGAGTGGATGTCATGGCATTTCCTGTTCGAAGTGGCCACGTTTGCGACGATTCTGGCGGCGCCGCTCTCGCGCTCACCGTGAATTCGTGAATTGACGGCAGGCGTCCCGCCCGAATGCGGGCGCTGTTTCTGCGATTCCTTCATCACGCCTTCCCGCCGTTGCGCCGGCCTTGATTGCTCCGCGCGCGCAGCACACCAACCCCCGTTGTGATATCGGAGATGCAGTTCCGCTGTTCCGACGGTCGGTGATGGGGCGATGTCGCAGCCGCGGCCGGCGCATCAGTCGAGCACGGCCGGACGATTGGGCAGTTCGTCGGGATTGGCGCTGGCGGCGGGAAAATGCCGCTGCAGCAGCGCGGTGATGTCGGCGATGGCCGCCA
>CAKKQX010000119.1 GCA_919902235.1 Burkholderiales bacterium | reverse complement strand
TCCATCGGCGTGCCGATCTGCTGGATCACGCCGCCGTCGAGCACCGCCACGCGGTCGGAGATCGACAGCGCCTCTTCCTGGTCGTGGGTCACGAAAATGGTGGTGATGCCGAGCTTGCGCTGCAGCGCGAGCAGTTCGCCCCGCATGTGCACCCTCAACTTGGCGTCAAGGTTGGACAGCGGCTCGTCGAGCAGCAGCAGCTTGGGCTCGATGGCGATGGTGCGCGCGAGCGCCACGCGCTGCTGCTGGCCGCCGGAGAGCTGGTTGGGGCGGCGCGCGCCGTAGTCGGCGAGTCCCACCAGATCGAGCACGGCGGCGACTTTGTGCCTTATCGATGCGCGCGGCAGCCTGCGTTCCTCGAGACCGAAGGCGACATTCTGGGCCACCGTCATGTGCGGCCACAGCGCATAGTTCTGGAACACCATTCCGATGTTGCGCTTCCACGGCGGCACTTGCGACACATCCTCGCCGTTGATCAGCAGGCGCCCGGTTTGCGTCGGATTGAATCCGGCAATCAGCCGCAGCAGGGTGGACTTGCCGGAACCGGAAGGGCCGAGCAGCGCGAAGAATTCGCCGGGCTCTATGGTGAGGCTGACGTCGCGCAGCACCTGCGTCCTGCCGTAGGCCATGGACACATTCTGGATTTCGACCTTGGTTTTTTCCTGCATGTTCAGAGCCCCAGTTTCTGCGTGATGTTCGCTTCCTTGAGTGCGGCGCGACGGTTGATGAACAGATACGAGAGGTAGGTGCCGACACCGACGATGACCACCGCGATCACGCCCAGTGCCGCGCCCGGCCCGCGCCCCGCGATGCTCTGCATGTAAAGATAGATGCCGTACGACATCGGCGCGTCGCTTTGCGCGGTGACCAGCATGATGGTGGCCGAGAGCTCGACCGCGGCGGTCATGAAGCTGGTGACGAAGCCGGCGAGTATGCCGCCGGCGATCAGCGGCACTACCACGCGGTAAATGGTGCGGCGCTTGTCGGCGCCGAGATTTTCCGCGGCTTCCTCGAGCGAGACGTGCAGCTGCTGCAGCGCAGCCATGCAGGAGCGCAGCGCGTACGGCAGCCGTCGCACGGTATAGGCGATGGCGATCAGCAGCCAGAACGAAGTGAAGGGCACCCCCGTGAACGGCACTTCCATGTCGCGGAAGGTGCGCAGGTAGCCTATGCCCAGCACCACGCCGGGTATGGCGATGGCGGCGGTGGCGAGCAAGTCGAGCAGGTGGCGCCCCGGTAGCCGGGTGCGCAAAATCAGGTAGGCGATGGCAGTGCCCAGCACCACGTCGAGTACCGCCGCGATCCCGCAGTAGAGCAGCGTGTTCGCGATCATGTGCGAGGAATCGCCGAACACGGTTGAATAGTGTTCGAGCGTGAAGGTTTCGGGCACCACGCTGAAGCTCCACACCTTGGACAGCGAAAGCAGCAGAATGCCGGCATGCGGGGCGAGCACCAGCAGCAGCACGAACACGATCCAGCCGTAGGCGAGAAAAGCGTGCCACGGCGAGAGCTTGCGCCGGGTCAGGCTGGAGCCGCCGCGCTGCAGCGTGGCGTAATCCTTGCCGCGCATGATCCAGGTCGAGGCCCACAGCGCAACCAGCGAGGCGATGACCATGATCACGCTGGCGACATAGCCTATGGGGTCGTCGATGCCGATCTGCGTGATGCGCAGGAAGGCCTGCGGCGCCAGCATGTTGGTCTGGTGCAGCACCAGCGGCGTGCCGACGTCGTCGAATACCTTGAGGAAGACCAGCGCCGCCCCCGCCAGATAGCCGGGCATGGCGAGCGGGAACACGATGCGGCGAAACAGGCGCAGGCCGCTGGCGCCCAGGTTCTGTGCCGATTCCTCCATCGCGTTGTCGATATTGTTGAGCGCCACCACCAGGTTCATCAGGATGAACG
>CAKKQX010000118.1 GCA_919902235.1 Burkholderiales bacterium | reverse complement strand
CGCTTACTCCGAAATCCGCCGCAAGGACGGCCGTGTCGAGGAAATCCGTTCCAAGATCGTCACCCAACTGGAAGCGGGCGACCGCGTGCTGGTCAAGACGCCCGGCGGCGGCGGTTACGGCGACCCGCGGAAACGCGAGCGCTCAGCGGTGAAACGCGATATCGAGAATGGGAAGATCAGCGGGAAGACGGCGCGCGAGGTTTACGGGCTGGACACACTGTAATTCTGTCGGTTGGTTCTCATTCATTGCGTGATGCTCCTTTCTGCTGCCGAACGTTTAAGGTGAGGGGCGCGAAGCCCGCTTGCGGAGCGGAATCTTCCCCCGGTTTGGTTGACACCGGGTTTTCATGCCAGCAGTTTCTCATACGTCGCGGGCGACACGTAGTTAAGCGATGAGTGAAGTCTACCCCGATTGTAAAAAGGCATGTAGTCGCGCAGCGCTGTCTTGATCTGGCGATCCTCGTCAAAGCGCAGGCCATGGTACATCTCCGACTTCATCGAATGGAAGAATGATTCGATATAGGCGTTATCGGTGACTTTGCCGGGGCGGTTCATGCTCTGCGTGATGCCCAACTCAGTCAGCCGTGCCTTGAAGGCGCCCGCCGCATATTCAATTCCGCGGTCAGTGTGGAAGATCAGGCCCCGCGCCGGCTTGCGGTAGCGGACTGCCCGGTTCAGCGCCCGCAGCGTCAGGACCACATCTTTTCTGTGGCCATAGGCCCAGCCGACGATGCGCCGCGAGTATTTGTCCATCACCACCGCCAGATAGCGGTAAATGCCGCCGACCTTCAGATACGTGATGTCGCCCACCCAGACCTGGTCGGGGCCGTTGAGTTCCATGCCCAACTGCTCGTTGCTTGCCCCGGCAAAGAAACGCTTGAGTGTCGGATTGGTATAGCGGATCGTCGCCACTCGTGCCTTGATGCCGTGCTTGCGCATCACCCGTGCAATCCGGTTCTCGCCCGCCCCGCAGCCCTGTCGGCGCAGCGCCTGATACACCCGCGGGCTGCCATAGGTGTGGCGGCTGCGGCGATGCACTGCCCGTATGCGTTCGGCCAGATCGGCGTTCTCGTTCGCCCGCGCACCGTCCCCACGGGCGCGCCAGGCGTAATACCCCGCACGCGTTACCCCATAGAGCCGGCACATCAGCGCGACTTTGTGTGCGTTCCGGTTTGCTTCGATGAACTCGAAGACTTCCGCTTTGGATCGGAAGCAAACCGGATGGCTTTTTTTAGGAGATCGTGCTCCTCCTTCAGCACCTTGTAGTCACGCTCCAGCGCTCGCAGGCGCTTGAGCTCCGCCTTCGTCTGCACGTCCAGTTTCGCACTCTTGGCCACAATCACCCCGTCACGGACTTGTTTGCGCCACAGTGACAGCATGAATGGGTGAATGTCCAGTGCATGCGCAACGTCCTGGATCAGCACCCCGCGCAGGCCGCTCAGCTTCACCGCAGTCGCCTTGAATTGCTCCCCATACCGCGCCACCTTGCGTGGCCCTGATCTTGCCATCCCACACCTCCAGCCTCGTTAGCCCAAGGTGTCAACTAAAGTGGGGGAAGTTTGG
>CAKKQX010000117.1:8509-10236 GCA_919902235.1 Burkholderiales bacterium | reverse complement strand
ATGACGGAATGACCGGCTGGAATGAGGCGGAGCGAGAAGTGCTTCAGACAAAGATTGCGGCCCGGCAGCCCTTTCTGGATTTCGCCTACAGCCGCGTCAATGCCGATGGCTCGCATCAAACATTTCGGGTAAGCGGGGAGCCGATGTTCAACCAGTCCTGCCGCTTCATCGGTTATCGCGGAATCGGCGTGGAAACCACCGCGAAGGAATAGAACACGGTATATTTCGATAGTTCGCCATGTCATCGCCCCATAGCCCCAATCAGAACCATCTTCTCGCCGCCCTGCCCACGGCGGAGTTCGAGCGCCTGGCTGCGCATCTGGAACTGGTCCCGATGCTGCTCGGTGAAATGCTCTACGAACCCGGCGGACAGTTGCAGCACGCCTATTTCCCCACTACCGCCATCGCCTCGCTGCATTATGTCATGGAGTCCGGCGCATCGGCCGAAACTGCAGGGGTGGGTAATGAAGGTGTAGTCGGCATTGCGCTGTTCATGGGAGGCGATACCACGCCGAGCTCGGCTGTAGTGCAGACCGCGGGCCACGCTTACCGGCTGGAACGCCGCTTTCTGAAGCAGGAATTCAATCGCGCCGGCTTGACGCAGCGCCTGTTATTGCGCTACACCCAGGCGCTGATTGCACAGATGAGCCAGACCGCGGCCTGCAATCGTCACCATACGCTGGAGCAGCGGCTGTGCCGCTGGATGTTGTTGACCCTTGATCGTGTTCCTTCGAGTGAATTGACCATGACGCAGGAACTGGTCGCCAGCATGCTCGGCGTGCGCCGGGAAGGGATTACGGAGGCCGCCGGGAACCTGCAGCGCGCCGGTTTTATCAGCTACCGCCGCGGCCACATTGCAGTGCTTGACCGGACCGGACTGGGGACCCGTGCGTGCGAGTGCTACGGCGTGGTTAAAAAGGAAGTGAACCGCCTGCTATCCGATGTGCAGTATCGTCAAGGCATTCCTGCCGCTGTCCATTAGTCGCCTCCGGCCGACAGGCCCGCCCGGCGAAATCGTAAGGCGAGGCTTCACCCGCCGATCACTCCGGGCGGGATGACCACTATCGCAATGACCGGCGGAACGCCGGGATCTGGTTTGTTCCGCGGCTGCGGCCCATCCATGCGATATGTGATTGTGCCGGTTCTTCGTCAGGGGAGTTAACCCTGGCTTGGTATTTGCGGGTTCGCCAGACAGTTTGTGAACTTGTGAGGCGCAGGACGGCCGCTTGCCCGCGGGCTGCATGAAGAAATTGTGCGTGCAGATGAGCCGGCCTGGACGCTGACCCAACCTCAGGTTTCGCCTGAAACAGCCAACACTATGTGCGACTCCGCACAGACCCCGGCCCGGATGGTCATTCATATTGATCGCCTTGTTGTCTGACTTTTTTACAGGAGAAATCCATGAACGTAATATTGAGAACCGCGTTGGCGGCGACTGGTTTCGCAATCGCTACGCAAGCGGCCGCGCAAGTCACTTTTTACGAACGCGAAGGCTTTCAGGGCCGGTCGTTCACCACGGAGAGACAGATCGGCGACTTCGAGCGCTTCGGCTTCAATGACCGCGCCTCGTCGGTCGAGGTTATTGGCGAGCGATGGGAAGTTTGCGAAGACACCCGGTTCGCCGGTCGGTGCGTTGTCCTGCGTCCGGGCCGGTATTCGTCACTGGCCGCGATGGGCCTGAACGACCGCGTTTCGTCGGTGCGCACCGTGAGCAGGGACGCGCGCAT
>CAKKQX010000117.1:0-8409 GCA_919902235.1 Burkholderiales bacterium | reverse complement strand
GCAGGGACGCGCGCATCGATGACAATCGTTATGCGCCCGCTCCTGTTGCGGTCTACGATCACCGTCGGCGCAACAACGAGCGGCTATACGAAGCGAACGTTACATCAGTCAGAGCGGTAGTCGGAACACCCGAGCAGCGATGCTGGATCGAGCGCGAGCAAGTCGTTCAGGAGCGAAGCAGGGTCAACGTTCCCGGGGCGATTGCCGGCGCCATCATTGGCGGCATTCTCGGTCACCAGGTCGGTGGCGGAAGCGGTAAGGATATCGCCACTGCCGGCGGCGCTGTCGCGGGAGCCGCGGTGGGTGCCAACATCGGTCGCGACGGCGGCGCACAGCAGGCGCGTACCCAGGATGTCCAGCGTTGCGCCAGCGTACCCAGCCAGGCCCAGCCCGACTACTGGGATGTCACTTACATCTTCCGGGGCCAGGAGCATCGCATGCAGATGACCGCTCCCCCCGGCCCCACGATTACCGTCAACGCTCAGGGCGAGCCCCGGTCGTAACGCCCGGCGTAACGGGCTATCCTTGCCAGGAGGCACGGTGAAGTCTGGCCAAACTTTGAGTCAGGCGACTGGGAAAACGCACCAGGACCCGCGCCAGGACCGTGCTCCGGGGGCGGGCTTAACGCGTATGATTCTGGACAAAGACAATGCAGAAAACAATGGCGCTACCTTAAGTCCGTCGCATGCGAGCGCCGAACAATTTCTGTAGGGTGCGCCTTGCGCACCACGGCGCGAACCGGTGCGCAGGGTGCACCCTACATGCTGCCGGAACAGGCCTAAGGTAGTGCCATTGAATGCAGAAACAATACCGGGCTGCCGGTGAGGACGCAAAACTCCGATTGGGGTCCCCGGGCAAGGGTTATTGCTGAAATCACGCCTTTACTCAGTAGCCCAACGAAAATCGACTGTTTTGAGTTTTGATGCACCGACGGCAATTTGGCGTGTTACCGAATTGCCGGCAAAGGTTGCGACGATTTGATAATTGCCCGCCGGTAACCTGGTCAATAACCACGGTCCTTCGGACGTGGCATCCACAAGCGTTTTACCTGCCGCGCTGGCGATGACGACTTTGACGTCGCTCACGTATGCGCCAGACTTCAGGGCAAACACGAGTTTAAGATTGAAATCGCCGGCAAGTGAACTGAGCCGGTCGATCGAATCCGTTCCGATGCCTCCGGACACGTAAGGCACGCCGCCGGTGGTATGGACGATTTCATCATATTTGGCGCTCGCGACGGGAGCCAGAGAGGTAATGCCCAGCAGAATGGCTGCAAAGCCGTGCACGAGTGATTTGCTCTTGATGCCGGAAATCGGTTTCATATGCTGATGCTCCAATGTTAATTGACTTGCCGCTGTTTCGATGTTTGTTTCCTGCCATCGCGGTCGGCGGGCCTTTGACAGGTTATCCCCGACTGCAGGGGGATTTCTGTACGCTGGCGTACACCCGGCGCAGAAATTCACTGCGGGCGGTGTCAGGACGGCATGCAATTGACGTGTAGCGTGATCTGGGACCGCGGCTCGTGACCCGCGGTCCCGGCAATGTCGCTACGTGCGCCAACGCACAGAACCCCTTCATAAAAGTGGCAATAATGACGGTCTCGTCGAGGCTTGCGGCAAAGGTATTCCGTGCCGTTTTCGAGAGCGAGTTTTATCCACATTCAGTCTGGAGAAATAAATTATGAAATCATTTAAGCGTTTATCCGTTGTTTTTCTTGCCATCGTATTCGCGTCGGTTCTGGGTTGCGCGGGCAGTGAGAAGAAGGAAAGCACCGGTGAGTATGTCACCGACAGCTGGATCACGACTAAAGTCAAGGCGTCTCTGGCCAAGGATCCAATGGTCAAGGCAACCGAGGTTAATGTCGAGACCTTCAAGGGTACGGTGCAACTTAGCGGCTTCGTCAGTTCCGATGCGGCTATGCACCATGCGGTCCAGATCGCGCGTGACACCAAAGGCGTGACCTCGGTCAAGAATGACATGCACGTCAAGTAAAAGTATGGGCGAAAAAACCAAACACGCGGTTGATGCTGCGTATGGGTGCGTGAAGAAAGACCCGCGGTAATCCGCGGAGGGCCCTGCCGTCACAAGGACGGTACTCGGGCTCTTTCGCGGGTGTGGCGCCAGGTTGCGTGTGTGCGTACGGCGTCGGTCGCTTCACTTGAAAAAACAGTCATGATGTTCAATTATTGATCTTTCACTAATTCGCGACAGCGAATTAGTGCCATTCTCACCCTCTCCTTCCGGGACAAGGGAACACTTGAAGCGAAGCAGAGGGTCGGGGAGAGGGATTGAGCGTTCCGACTGTCATCCATTATGAAACGCTCAATAACTTTACATTCTGGTGCTGGCGCTGACCGGCTAAACGCCCGCCGCGTCTGCCTTGGGGTCCGGTATTACTCCCGCTGGCAGGGGAAACGAAAACACAAAGTCGATTTGTGTGCGGGGAGGCGGGAGAAGGCAAGCCGTCGTCATCATCGACGCGTGCCGCCCGAACCAGCGCCGGACCATTTATTCATTCAATTTGCGCGCATGATCCTATCCACCACGTTACAAAGGCCTGACAAATGAAAACTGGCGTACTGAATGACATGCCGGCGCCACGCTCGCCGCTGACCGATATCCAGACCTTGCGCAAGGACGCGCGGCAGCATATCGAAGAAGGCGCCGTTACATCCGGCTACGCGGCCCATCGTGAGACCGTGATCAAGTTGCTGAATGAAGCACTCGCCACCGAGATCGTCTGCGTACTGCGCTACAAGCGCCATTATTTCATGGCTGCCGGTATCCATGCCGCGCCCGTCGCAGCCGAGTTTCTCGAGCACGCAAACGAGGAAATGCTGCATGCCGATCGCATCGCCGAGCGCATTGTCCAGTTGCGCGGCGAGCCTAACTTTTCGCCCGACGGCCTGGCCGCGCGCAGCCATGCGCAATATGTCGAAGGCGTTACGCTCAAGGATATGATCAAGGAAAATCTGATCGCCGAACGCATTGCCATCGAGAGTTATCGCGAAATGGTCGGGTATCTCGCAGAACAGGATCCGACGACGCGCCGCCTGCTCGAAGAGATACTTGCCAGCGAGGAAGAGCATGCCGAGGACTTGTCGTCGCTGCTCGACGGGCTGACTGACTGAACTTTCAACGATGATCCGGCTGAAATTCAGCATTGCACTGAAGTATGAAGTCGCCGACTATGCGAGCGATTTCATATTTAACATCCACGCCGCGCAAACGCACTGCCAGTCGGTGATCGCGGAGCAGTTGCATCTCAACCAGCCGATAGTGCCGGTGGTTTATACCGACCCGACCTATGGCAGCCGCTACATGCGAGTAAAGGCCGAGCCGGGGCAGCTGGCCGTGCGTTATGAAGCGACGGTCGATATCGCTCATCACACCGAATCGCCCGGGCGTCTCGCGGAGGTGCCGATTGCGCAGCTGCCGCCCGAAGTTCTGCCCTATATTTATCCGAGCCGCTATTGCCAATCAGACCGGCTGCATAAGTTCGCGACCCGGGAATTCGGCCATTTGCGGCAGGGTTACTGGCGGGTGCAGGCGATCCTCGACTGGATTCACCACAGGACAAAATTCCTGTCGGGCAGTTCGAATGGCAGCACGTCGGCGGTCGATACCATCATTGAGCAAGTCGGCGTGTGCCGCGACTTTGCCCATCTGATGATCGCATTGTGCCGGGCGGTGAATATTCCAGCGCGTTTCGTCACGGGTATCGATTATGGCGCCGACCCGGCGCTGGGGCCGACCGACTTTCATGCTTACGTTGAGGTTTTCCTCGGCGACAGATGGTATTTGTTCGAACCAACCGGGGTCTCGCCGCCGATGGGACTGGTCAGATTGGGCACCGGACGCGACGCCGCCGATGTCTCGTTTGCCACGATGTTCGGGGCGATTAAATCGTTTCCGCCAGTGATTGTGATTGAGGCGATAAACGACCCGGCAAACGGGTTCACGCTGCCCCAGTTTTGCACCGAAGCGCTGTCTACGTGCGGCGATTCGTGACACTTCACCAAGAGCGCGCGTAGGGTTGCCGAAATTGCGGAATGCCGACTAAAGTGGTGCCGGAACACAAGAAAACTTAGAGCGCCTAACATGACAAAACTCGTGATATCGCATTATAACATATTGATTATTAATGATATTTTATGCATGGTTACGATCAGAATCAACGCCGGCTTTGTCGGTCGGCTAGGCCATATTCGCAATATGGCCGGCGCCGTCCTTGGCACCATCGCCGATTCCGGCCGTAACGCATGCGTGTTTCATTATGTTGGGCGTTCTTAATCAAGCCATGAAATACAACACACTCAAGCCGGGGATGCTCCACAAGATAGATGCCTACTGGCGCGCCGCCAACTATCTGTCGGTCGGCCAGATTTATCTTTACGATAATCCGCTGCTGAAGAAACCGCTCAGGCTGGCGCACATCAAGCCGCGCCTGGTCGGTCACTGGGGCACGACACCGGGACTGAACTTTATCTATGTCCACCTGAACCGTGTCATCACGCAATATGACCTGAAAGTCATTTACATCACCGGGCCCGGCCACGGTGGCCCCGGGTTGGTGGCGAACGCCTACCTGGAGGGGACCTACAGCGAGGTCTATCCCAACATCGCGCAAGACGAGGACGGGATGAAGCGGCTGTTCAAGCAATTCTCCTTTCCCGGCGGCATACCCAGTCACGTCGCGCCGGAGACCCCGGGTTCGATTCACGAGGGTGGCGAGCTGGGTTACTCGCTGTCGCACGCGTTCGGCGCAGCGTTCGACAATCCCGACCTGCTCGTCACCTGCGTGGTCGGCGATGGCGAGGCGGAGACCGGCCCGCTCGCCACAAGCTGGCACTCGAACAAGTTTCTCAACCCGGTCCACGACGGAGCCGTGCTGCCCATTCTGCATCTGAACGGCTACAAGATTGCCGGCCCCACGGTGCTGGCGCGCATTCCGCATGACGAACTGGAGGCGCTCTTCCGCGGCTACGGGTACACGCCGTATTTCGTCGAGGGCGACGACCCGATCAAGATGCATCAACTCATGGCCGCCACGCTCGATATGGTCGTGGCCGGCATTCGGCGCATCCAACGTGATGCCCGCACCAAGGGGTTCAAAGCGCGTCCACGCTGGCCCATGATTATTCTGCGCTCACCGAAAGGTTGGACCGGCCCGAAGGTGGTGGATGGCAAACCTGCCGAAGGCACGTTCCGCTCGCACCAGGTGCCGATGGGCGACATGAGTCACCCGGGGCACATGAAGATTCTCGAGAAGTGGCTGAAGAGCTATTGTCCGCACGAGTTGTTCGACCAGGCGGGCAAACTGCGTTCCGAACTCGCAGACCTCGCCCCGAAAGGCGAGCGCCGCATGAGCGCCAGTCCCCATGCCAATGGCGGTCTTCTGCTGCATGACCTGCGCCTGCCGGATTTCCGCGATTACGCGGTAAAGGTGCCAAAGCCCGGTGCCGTGGACAACGAGGCTACCCGCGTCCAGGGCCAGTTCATCCGCGACGTGACAAAACGGAATCCGAAAAACTTTCGCGTCTTCAGCCCGGACGAAATGTCCTCGAACCGCTGGGGCGCTGTGTTCGAAGTGACGAACCGCTGCTCAACTGCAGAAATATTTCCCGGTGACGACCACGTCGCACCCGATGGCCGCGTGATGGAAATGTTGAGCGAGCATCAGTGCGAGGGCTGGCTCGAAGGCTACCTGCTCACCGGCCGTCACGGGTTCTTCTCCTGCTACGAAGCGTTCATCCACATCGTTGATTCGATGTTCAACCAGCACGCCAAGTGGCTCAAGGTGGCGAATAACATTCCGTGGCGCCGGCCGATTGCTTCGCTAAACTACCTGCTGTCTTCACATGTATGGCGGCAGGACCACAACGGATTCAGCCATCAGGACCCCGGCTTCATTGATCATGTCGTGAACAAGGGGTCTGAGGTCATCCGCGTCTATCTGCCACCCGATGCGAATACGCTGCTCTGCATGACAGACCACTGCCTGCGCAGCCGCAACTACGTGAACGTGATCGTAGCCGGGAAACACCCCGCGCCGCAGTGGCTGACGATGGACGCTGCCGTCAGGCACTGTGCCGAAGGTATCGGCATCTGGCAGTGGGCCAGCAACGACCAGGGCGCAGACGGTCATGGTGCCGGGCCCGACGTGGTCATGGCCTGCTGTGGCGATGTGCCCACGCTGGAGACGCTCGCCGCCGTATCCATCATGCGCGAGCATCTGCCTGACCTGAAAATCCGGGTGGTCAACGTCGTCAACCTCATGAGACTGCAGCCGCAAATCGAGCACCCGCACGGGTTGAGTGATATGGATTTCGACGAGCTCTTCACCGTGAACAAGCCGGTCATCTTCGCCTATCACGGTTATCCCTGGCTGATCCATCGGTTCACGTATCGCCGCAACAACCACAAGAACCTCCACGTGCGTGGCTACAAGGAGGAGGGCACCATCACCACGCCCTTCGACATGACGGTGCTGAACGATCTGGACCGCTTCCACCTCGTGATGGACGCCGTCGACCGTCTGCCGCAGACCGCCGACAAGGGCATCTGCCTGAAGCGGCAGCTCAAGGACAAGCTGGTCGAGCACAAGCAATACATCGACAAGCACGGCGAGGACCTGCCGGAGATTCTGAATTGGAAGTGGGGCACGGCCAACGCAGGCAGATTATGAACGCTACACGGCAGCTTCACCATCTGGGCCAAAGGCGAAGGCACTGAAGCCTTCACCGCGTTTTGTGAGGACGTCATGACACCTTCGCACGTTGGCATCGGCATTCTCGCGGCTTTGGTGCTGGCAGCGCCGGGCATGGTTCAGGCTGGTCCGGCGATTGCGCCGATCGATCCCCCCGCGAGATCGTCCTTCGATCCGCAGTTGCTCACTCGCGGCGCCCAGCTTGCCGCGATCGGCAACTGCAATGCGTGTCACACCGCTCCCGGTGGCAAGCCCTACGCGGGTGGCCGGGCGCTGAAGACGCCGTTCGGAACGATTTACGGCACGAATATCACGCCGGATCCGGAAACGGGCATCGGTCGCTGGTCCGAAGCGGCGTTCAGTCGCGCGATGCGCGAAGGTTTGGACCGTCAGGGACGCCACCTCTACCCGGCCTTTCCCTACGATCACTTCACCAAACTCAGCGATGAAGATGTGATGTCCATCTACGCATTCATCATGACGCGCGATCCGGTCCGCGCCGAAACCCCGCCTAACGCATTGCCATTCCCGTTCAACATCCGCGCTCTGATCGGCGTGTGGAAGCGGCTTTTCTTCGAACGCGGCGTTTGGCAGCCCGATGCCGGCCAAAGCGCCGAATGGAATCGTGGCGCGTATCTGGCCGACGGGCTGGGTCATTGCGGAGCGTGTCATACGCCGCGCAACGCGCTGGGCGCCGAAAAGAAGAAAGAATTTTTCGCGGGCGGAGAAGCAGAAGGCTGGCACGCGCCCGCTCTCAACGCGCGTTCACCGTCACCGGTGCCCTGGACCGCCGCGAGCCTTTACGCGTATCTGCGCACTGGAGTCGATGAACTGCATGCTGTTCCGGCAGGGCCGATGGCGCCCGTGGTGCACAATCTGGCTGCTGCGCCGGAGCGGGACGTGCGCGCGATCGCGACGTATGTCGCTTCGGTTATCGGGCCGCCGACGCCCGAACGGCAAAGCCAGGCGCGGCAGTTACTCGCACAGGAGAAGCGCAGAGAAATTTCCGCGGCGAGGGTCGATACCGGCACGCCAAAGGCGTTGGGGGAGACCGCGCCGGACGGCGCCGCTATCTATGCCGGCGCGTGCGGAATCTGTCACGACAGCGGTCGCGCGACCTCATCCGGCGGCGCGCTGCAGCTAGCGTTGAGCATCGCGGTAGCCCTTCCGACCCCGCGCAATCTGATATACATCATCCAGCAAGGCATCATGCCGCCGGAACACGAACCGGGCCGGTTCATGCCGAGCTTTGACGGCGCGCTGACAAGCGAGCAGATGGCAGCGCTCGTCGCGTACATACGCACGGATCTCGGCAAAGCGCCCGCGTGGCAAAACGTGCACGCCGAGGTGAATAAAGTCATGCAGGAAAGGCGGCAACGATGAGGATGCCGCGTGGATATCAGACTAATAAGGGTGTGCCATGATCACACTGGAGGTCAACGGCCATTCGCATCAAATCGACGCCGACCCGGCTACGCCCCTGTTGTATGTGTTGCGCGATCACCTGCAGCTCAACGGCGCCAGGTTCGGGTGTGGGCTGGGCCAATGCGGCGCCTGCACGGTGATGGTTGACGGGCGGGCGATTTTTTCCTGCATCACGCCGGTATCGGTATTGCAAGGTCGCCCGATCAAGACGGTCGAGGGGCTGGGGACGATCGAGAATCCGGCGTCGGTCGGTACCGGATCGCGCGTCTTCCAGA
>CAKKQX010000116.1 GCA_919902235.1 Burkholderiales bacterium | reverse complement strand
TTATAGTTGGCAAAACCATATGCCAAATTCGCGCGGCTGCATCAGGTTAACATCCGTTCGACGAAAACCCAACATTCCGGGGCGGCCCATCGCCGACAACAAGCTGGGTATGGTTCCGGTCTTCATCCGTGACGTGAGAATTAAAAACGCCTGACAAAATGAAAGCGGGGCGTAGTCAACATCTCCCTCACCCTCGCTCCCTCTCCCGGGGGGAGAGGGAGGACAAGCCCTTCTCCCTCCGGGACAAGGGAACACTTGAAGCGAAGCAGAAGGGTTGGGATGAGGGTAAGGCATCATTTTGAAATGCGCTCTAAGATTACACTCCAGGGTTGATGCCATGAATCGCTTCACCATATTGTCCGTGCTGCTGATTGCATTCAGTGCTTCCGCATGGGCGCAGGAAACCATCGGTTTTGTAAAAACGGTGTCGGGAGACGCACTGCTCATCGATGCCGGCAAATACGTCATTGCCAAAGTCGGCGCGCCGGTCAAATCAGGTAACGTATTGAAGACCGGGGCCAATGGCACCATGGGCGTTACCTTCAAGGACAATACCGTGATGTCCTTCGGTCCCGATACCGAGCTCACGCTCGACGAGTACTTGTATGCGCCGGGAAAGGGGGATCTGAAGTTCGGCGCCAGCATGTCCAAAGGTACGCTGCAGGTCGTGTCCGGCGTCATCGCCAGGCTCAAGCCGGAATCCGCTGTCCTGAAAACGCCCGCGGGCATCATCGCGATGCGCAACGCCCATTTCCTGGTCAAGATCGACCAATAACAGGGGGATGGCCGTGATTCCTGGTCGAGCAGCAGGACTGATCGTGAGCGCGGGGGTGCTGGCAATGACAGGCTGCGCCACCCCAACGGCTGAATTGCCACCGCCACCGCAGTCTTACGTCGTGCTGATGGGCAACGCGGACGGTACGACAGGCCAGCTGAACGTGAGCAACGCCATGGGCGAGGCCGTTCTCAACCAGTCGCGCCATGGATTCAACCTTGACGGTTCGTTGGGCGCGCCCTATGCCGTGGACGCCAGCAGGATCAAAAAGGATTTCGGCGCAGCGCTCGCCGCCCAGCCCGCATTGCCGGTCAGCTTCATGTTCTACCATGAAACCGGCGGCACCCGGCTGACGGCCGAGTCGCAGGCGCTGATCCCCAAGGTGATCGACGCGGCCAGGAACCGCCCGGCGCCCGATGTGTCGGTAATCGGTCATACCGATACCGCAGGCAATGCCGAAGCCAACGAAAAAATCGGGCTGCAGCGCGCGCAGTCGATTGCGGAACTCATCAGGAAAGCCGGTCTCAAGGCGCACGACCTGACGATTACATCGCACGGCGAACAAAATCTTCTGGTCCCAACGCCGGACAACGTGCCACAACCGAAAAACCGCCGGGTGGAAATTACGGTTCGGTGATTCTGCGCAGCGCCGTCACCATCCGGCCGCTCATCGCATCGCCACCGCGATAGACCACGGTGTCGATCACGTTCCTGGCCTTGTACTTCTCCTCGCGGGGTACCACGGTAAACAGGATTTCGCGCGCCGGCTTGGACAGGGCGAATTCCCCCGCGCGGCGGACCACACCGCACACAATCAGCACGATCAGCAGCGGGAAGAGTCCCGGCGTCAGCAAGCCGATGACGGCAAATGCCGGCAGCGATGAAACCGAACAGGTGTTTGCCTTGTTCGTCGCTGAACAAGTCGACCATGAAGCTCCAGAACACCCTTTGCCGGCAACAAGACGCTTGAGCATGGGCGCGAGTGTAGCGGAGATTATTTATCCGGCCCGTGCCGGTGGCACGTACACGCCAGGACGACCGGGGCGCGCGCTGCAGTTCAGGAACCTCCCTGCGCATAACGGGTCAGACCACCCATAATGATGCGACGCACTATATTTTTGCGCAAATAGGTATAAAAACCTTTGCTTGGTATCGATTAAATATATCAACTATATGAATATAAAGTATATTTATTATGATATTGAACTTGCATTAAAAACTTGGAAATACGCTGATTTGATAGTATATGATAGCCATTAATGTTGTAATGCAGCAAATTGATGAGGCCAACGCCAATGACAGCCGCTGTGCAAAAACTGGTTACGTTTCAGACTGGTGAGATCGCGCGCCACCTCAAGCGCCTGTCGGCCGAAGATCGCCGGCTGCGTTTCGGCACATACATGTCCGACACCGCAGTCGAGCGTTACGTGGACAAGATCGATTTTTCGCGCGACAAGGTGTTCGGCATTTTCGAAACCGGACTCGTGCTGTCGGGGGTGGCGCACCTCGCACTGGAACCGGACAGCGGCGCGGCCGAACTGGGCCTGAGCGTGGATTCCGGACATCGCGGCAAGGGTTACGGCTTTACGCTGCTCAATCGCGGCAAACTGCATGCGCAGAACCTGGCCTACAAGAAGCTCTACATGCATTGCCTTGCCGAGAACCAGATCATGATTCACCTCGCGCGCAAGGCCGGCATGCAGGTGGTGACCGAGCAGGGCGAGTCGGACGCGCACGTCGTGTTGAACGAGGCCACTTATGGCGACCACACCCGCGAACTGATGGGCGACCAGGTCGCACTCATCGATTATCTACTCAAGCGGCAAACACGCTGGCTGCAGCGGCCCCCGGGCTGATCCGCGGCAAGGTTGACGCTGCGCACGCGGGATACGATACTCGTGCCTATCGCTGCGAAAAAGACCAAAAAACCAGAAGCGGGATGCATCCCCCTGTATCGTGAGGAGAAATATCATGACTATGAGTTTTTTGGGTAAGGCATTGCGTGTGGTGCCGCTGGCGGCTGTTGTGGGCTGTTCCTGCGCTTACGCCCAGACCTATCCTGTCAAGCCGATACGTATCATCGTGCCGTTCGGCGCCGGCGGGCCCGCCGACATCTATGCGCGTTTCCTCGGTCCGCGCGTCCAGGAATCACTGGGCCAGCCGTTTGTGGTGGAAAACCGGCCCGGCGCGGGCTCCATCATCGGTACCGACGTGGTGGCGAAATCGGTCCCTGACGGCTACACGCTGCTGCTCATGTCCAACACCCACACCGTCAATGAGTCGCTGATTCCCAAAAAACCGTTTGCGCTGATGAAGGATTTCGTCCCGGTCGCGCCCATCAACTACTCGGACCTGCTGCTGGTGGTGCATCCATCGCTGCCGGTGCAGTCGGTAAAGGGACTGGTGCAGCTCGCGAAATCCAGGCCGCGCGGCCTCAACTATGCGTCCTCGGGCAATGGCACGCCGTACCACATGGCGGGCGAGCTGTTCAAGGCGATGGCGGGCGTCGACATACTGCACGTTCCGCACAAGAGCAGCGGCGAGGCGCGCACCAGTGTCATCAGCGGTCAGGTGGAAATGATGATGGACGCGATCACCACCATGGCGCCGATGGCGAAAGCGGGCAAGGTGAGGGCGCTGGCAACCACCGGTCAGCAGCGCTCCAACGTCACGCCCGACGTGCCCACGATTTCGGAAGCGGGCGTAAAAGGTTACGAAACCACCATCTGGCTCGGCATCATGGCGCCGGCCGGCACGCCGCGGCAGATCGTCGAGCGGCTCAATGCGGAAGTGACCAAGGTCACCAGCCGGCCCGACGTGAAGCAGGCGTGGAATGCCCAGGGTGCGGTGCCCATGACCATGACGGTGGCGCAGTTCGAGAAGCATCTGCAGGCTGACATCGCCAAGTGGGCAAACGTGGTCAAGGTTTCTGGCGCCCGGCACGACCAGTGATTTTTGCTGGCATTCGCCGCAGGTTGATCGAAAAATTGCGGTGATCGCATGTATTATTGATCTTTCGCTAATTCGCGACAGCGAATTAGTGCCATTCTCACTCTCTCTTTCCGGGAGAGGGTCGGGGAGAGGGGTTGAGCGTTCCGACTGTCATCCATCATGAAACGCTCAATAACAGGGCGCGCAGCGCGCGAGCTTGGCCGCGCGTCCTGCGTTCAGCATACTGCGCGTTCTATTAAAAAATAACCGGGGAATTGTGCAATGCGTCTGGTGACTTTTTCCGATGTGAAAGGCATGCGTGTCGGCGTGCATGATGTTGCATCCGCCACTGTCGTCGATCTTGCGGCGGGCACGCGCCTGCCCCGGGAGATGACGGCGTTCGTCGCGCTCGGCAAGAGGGGGCTGCAGCGCGCGCGCCGCGCGGTGAAAAGCGGCGAGGGGCGCATTCCCTTTGCCGGCGTGAAGCTGCATGCGCCTTTCCCGCGGCCCGCGAAAAACATCCTGTGCGTCGGCAAGAATTACCACGATCACGCCAGGGAGTTCCACAACAGCGGTTTCGATGCGAGCGCCGGCAAGGATGCGATTCCCGAGGTGCCCATCATGTTTACCAAATGGCCGAATTCGGTGATCGGCCCCGGCGCGGCCATTCCCAGCGCAAACGACTATACGGATTCCACGGACTATGAGGGCGAACTGACGGTGGTCATCGGAGAGGGCGGACGCAACATTGCCAGGAAAGACGCCTACGATCACGTCTACGGCTACACCATCGTCAACGACGCCACCGCACGCACGCTGCAAAACCGTCACAAGCAGTGGTTTCTCGGCAAAAGCCTGGACGGCTACTGCCCCATGGGGCCGTGCATCGTCACCGCCGACGAGATCAAGGCGCGCGACGTGGGCAAGATGCGGCTCGTAACCAGGGTGAATGGCGAGGTGCGCCAGGATGCACTGGTGAACCAGTTGATTTTCGACATCCCGACGCTGATCGAAGTCTTGTCCAGGGGGATGACGCTGGAGCCGGGAGACCTGATCGCCACCGGCACCTGCGCCGGCGTGGGCATAGGCTTCAACCCGCCGAAGTTTCTCAAACCCGGCGACGTGGTGGCCATCACCATTGATCCGATCGGCACGCTGGAAAACCCGGTAAGCTGACCCAAAAAAACGTAAGCCACAGAGGCCGCAAGGGAAACCCGGACGGGCCGAAGCCGATGGTAATTCTTTCCGTGTTTCACGTGTCTTCTGCGGCCGATGATTCTGGTTGCGAGGCCTGAGGATGAAATTAGTTCGATACGACAAAAACGGCGCGTTGCGCCTGGGCGCGCTCGACGGCGAGCATGTCGTCGATTTGCTCGACGCCTGTCCCGTAGGCACGCCGCCGGCGCTGCTCGCGGCACTGAGCGATGCGGTGAAGCTGGTTGCGGCGGCAGCGGCGGGATTGAAAGTGGTGCGCGCCGCCCTTGACAACGCGCGGCGCACCGGCGCGGGGCGCAATGCCGCCGACAAGGCAAAGCTTGCCGCGCCCATCATGCCGACGCTGTTGCTGTGCAGCGGCGAGAACTACTGGGATCATCGCGACGAGAAACCTGAAGTCGCGCGCAAGGATCCGGAATTTTTCACCAAGACCGCGCTCGGTGTGATCGGCCCCGGCGACGACATCATCCGCGACGAACGCGTGACGAAAAAACTCGACTATGAAACCGAGCTTGCCATCGTCATCGGCAAACCCGGGCGCCACATTCCGGTGGAGCGGGCGCTGGAGCACGTCTACGGCTATACTATTGTCAATGATGTCACGGCGCGCGACCGCCAGGTGACGCTGCGTCCGGATGGCTCCTCGGTTTATAACCTGGGACCGGGCAAGCATTTCAATACTTG
>CAKKQX010000115.1 GCA_919902235.1 Burkholderiales bacterium | reverse complement strand
TGGTTCCCAGCTTGAGCTTCTGCAGCATCTCCTTGTCGCCGCCGAGCTGGCTCGACCCATAGGCCACCACCTTGAATTTGCCGCCAAGCCTGGCGTTGGCGCGCTTGGCGAATTCGTCGGCCGCTGCGCCGATCAGGGAACCCGGCTCGCCGACGTGGCCCAGCTTGATTTCGGTTTGTGCGGCAGCGGCGAATGCGAGCAATGCGCCGGACAGCAGCGACAGCAGTTTGACTGATTTCATGGCACTCCTCCTTTGGTTGAGTGATAGCACTACATGGCGGTCGGCGATGGTATTTTTTTAACAGCTGGCTGACCGGTTAACTGGGGGTACTTTAGCCGATTTTTTCGTCTTTATCCGGGTTTCTGTGCTTTCATCCACTCGATGTGCACGGCTTCGCACTCTTTCTGCAGCACGCCGGAAATGATTTCCAGCTTCCTGCCGGTGAAGTCGAGAAAAGACTCGACGGTATAGCGGCCAAGGTCAAATCGGCCGATGCCGGCATAGCGCCCGCCCAGCACCAGGTGGCCGATTTTCGCTTCCTGCATGGCCCAGAAGCACATCGGGCAGGGCTCCAGCGTGGAATAGAGCGTGCTGCCCGCCAGGTCTGTGGTTTCAAGCTTGCCGCAGGCTTGGCGGATGGCCGCGACTTCGGCATGCGCGCTGGGATCGAAGTCGGTGAACATGGTGTTCTGTCCGGCGCCGATGATTTCGCCGTCGCGCACGATCAGCGACGCGACCGGGCGGTTGCCTTTGCGCGCCGCCTCCCGCGCCTGTTCCAGCGCAAGTCCCATGTAGTGGGCATGGTCGTGATTCATGGCAATCGATCTCCGTGTGATGGCGGCTGCGCATGGATTAAACGGCGACTCCCGCGGCCCGTGCTTTTTCGGGCAGGATGCGCGCCCTTTTCTTTTCGGCGTAGTCGGCGATGCGCTGCCGCCCTCCTCGATGCGGATGCGGCGGTCGAGGTCGATGCCGATTCTGTCGCGAAGGGCATTTTATAAAAATTTGTTTTCATTGATTATTTTATATGCCCGGCACGCTGTCACTGCTGCTGGATATTGGCCTCGCGCACGACCTTGGCCCATTTCTCCGTTTCGGATTTGAGTTTGGCGATGTATTGCGCCGAGGTGGAGGGAATGGTGTCCAGCCCCTGGGCGCTATAGCGTTGCTGCAACGCCGGGGTATTGAGCTGTCCGACGGTGGCTTTATTGAGCTTGTCGACGATGGCGCGCGGTGTGCCGGCAGGCACCAGCAATCCATACCAGGTGCCGTAATCGAACCCGGGAACGCCGGCTTCGGAAATCGTCGGCGCGTCCGGCAGCGTGCTCGCGCGTTTGGCCGTGGTCACGCCGAAGGTGTGCAGCCGCCCCGACTTTACGTGCGGCAGCGCCGAGGCGAAGGTCGACATGAATACCGAAGTCTCGTTACCCAGCAGGGCGGTGAGCGCGGGTCCGGTGCCTTTGTACGGCACGTGGATCAACTTGAGCTTGAGCGAAATCAGCAGCAGTTCCATCGCCAGATGCGTGCCGGACCCGAGGCCGGCCGAGCCGTAGGTCAGCCTGCCCGGACTGGACTGGGCGAGAGCAACGAATTCCTTGAGCGTTTTCGCGGGTAGCGACGGATGGGCCACCATGATATTGGGCTGTTCCACCACCAGTGACACGGGAATGAAATCGCGCAGCGTGTCGTAAGGCAGCTTTTTGTAGAGCGCAGGATTGAAGGCCATGCTGATATTGCCGAGCAGCGCGGTGTAGCCGTCGGGCGCCGCTTTTGAAACAATGTCGGTGCCCAGCGTGCTGCCAGCGCCGGGGCGGTTATCGACCACGATGGTGGTGCCCAGGGCCGGGCCCAGGCTGTCCGCCAGCACGCGCGCGGAAATGTCGGAGCCGCCCCCGGGGGCGAATGGCACGACCATGCGGATAGGCCGGCTGGGATAGTTCTGTGCAAAAACATACAGCGGCGCCAGCGCCAGCACGCCGGCCACCAAGGCAGTACGAATGCGATGATTCATGGCTCCTCCTCGTTTTTTATTGAAAGCTACGGCTTGAATTCTACGCCATGCCTGTGGGTCCGGTCAGGGCGCTGGCCACATCGTAAGGCCGGCTGCGGATCATGTCGGTAAGTTCCGGTGCGGTGTTTTCACCCTGCGTTCCTCAAAGCCGAAGCAGTCGCCGCGTTGCTGGTCGGACGTGATGAGGAGAATATTCGGACGTTTCGTCATGTCGAATACCGAAAAATCAAGATAGCCGCCAAGGCGCCAAGGCGCCAAGAAATTCATCGGGAAATAAACTGCGCTCGCAGGTCCCGGGATGCGCGATCAATAAGATATTTTCCCGACGGTTCTCGCTTCGCTTGAGTTCTTCTCGGCGCCTTGGCGTCTTGGCGGCAAACAGAACTAAGCGGCTTTTGCGGTCTTCTTTTCCGCGGTGCCGCCGGCGAGGTAGTCGAGCGCCGCGGCCACGCCGCCTTTCTGATGCGGCACGCCGGCCAGTTCCAGTCCCATCTCGACGCCGCACAGGGTGCCGCACAGCATCAGGTCGTTGAAATCGCCGAGGTGTCCGATACGGAATACCTTGTTGGCGATTTTGCCCAGCCCGCTGCCCAGCGACATGTCGAAATGCGCGAGCACGGTTTTGCGGAACTCCGCCTCGTTGTGACCCTCGGGCATCAGCACGGCGGTAAGCGCGCTGGAGTACTCCGCCGGGTTGAGACAGAGAATTTCCAGGCCCCACGCGCGCACCGCGCGCCGCGTCGCTTCGGCGTGGCGGTCATGGCGCCTGAACACGTTTTCCAGGCCCTCTTCTTCCAGCAACATTTTCAGCGCCTCGCGCAGGCCGTAGAGCAGATTGGTCGCCGGCGTGTAGGGAAAGAAGCCGTTCCTGTTGGGTCCCAGCATTTCCTCCCACGACCAGTACGAGCGCGGCAGTTTCGCCGACTTGCCCGCGGCCAGCGCCTTGTCGCTCACCGCATTGAATGACAGTCCCGGCGGCAGCATCAGGCCTTTTTGCGAACCGGCCACGGTGACATCCACGCCCCACTCATCATGGCGGTAGTCGATGGAGGCGAGCGAGGAAATGGTGTCGACCATGAACAACGCCGGGTGTGCGGCGCGATCGATCGCCTTGCGCACTTCGCCGATGCGCGAGGTCACGCCGGTGGAAGTTTCGTTATGCACCGCCATCACGGCCTTGATGGCATGCGATTTGTCGGCGGCCAGTCTGGACTCGACCGCCGCGGGATCGACGCCATGACGCCAGTCGCCGGCAACGAACTCGACGACCAGTCCCAGCCGTTGCGCCATACTCTGCCACAGGCTCGCGAAATGCCCGGTTTCGAACATCAGTACTTTGTCGCCGGGCGACAGCGTGTTCACCAACGCGGCTTCCCACGCGCCTGTGCCCGAGGCCGGGAAAATAATCACCGTGGCCTTGGTCTTGAATACATGCTTGAGGCCGGCGAGCACTTCCTGACCCAGCTGCTGAAACCGCGGGCCGCGGTGGTCTATGGTCGGCTGGTCGATGGCGCGCAGCACCCGCTCGGGCACATTGGTGGGCCCGGGAATCTGCAAAAAATGGCGGCCGGCGGTGTAATTCATGGGGTGCTCCGGTGGCGGAAGAAGTAGTAACGGCATGGTAAACGCGCAAGGCCAAGTTTTCAATGATTTTTTGTATGCAAAATTATAAATTTTGGGGCCGCAGAAGACAGTTTTATATAACAATATGTTTTAATTACATAATTATACTTGCCCTTCTTTCCGGCGAGATGTAAACTGCATACAAAACACAACGCACGCTGCTCTGTGCCATGACTGAATCCGTTACCATTGCGTCTGCTGCCGGCAACGTCACTTCGCTCGCCGAGCGCCGGCTGCTGCATGAGGAAGTGATGGATCGCCTGCGCGACATGATCGTGCAGGGCGAGCTGCTGCCGGGGACCAAACTGAACGAGCGCGTGCTGTGCGAACGCCTCGGCATTTCGCGCACGCCGCTGCGCGAGGCGCTCAAATTTCTTGCCTCGGAAGGCCTGGTCGAACTGCTGCCCAACCGCGGCGCGCAGGTGGCGCCGCTAAAATCCGCCAAGGTAAAGGAGATGTTCGTCGTGCTCGGTTCGCTCGAGGCCCTCGCCGGCGAACTGGTGTGCCGCAACGCGAGCGACGCCGACATCGCCGAAATTCGTGCGCTGCATTACCAGATGGTGGCGCATCATGCGCGCGGCGAGCTCGCCCAGTACTTCCGCTACAACCAGCAGATCCATATCAAGCTTGTCGAGTGCGCGGGCAACGCCACGCTGACCCAGATTTACCGCGGCCTCAACGCGAACGTGAAGCGCGCGCGCTACATGGCCAACCTCTCGAAGAGCCGCTGGGACAGGGCGGTCGAGGAGCATGAGGACATGCTCGATGCGCTGGTCAGGCGCGACGCGCCGCGGCTGCAGGCCATACTGCGCGATCACCTCGCCAACAAGCTGGTGCTGGTGATGGAAGCATTGAATGTAAATGAGCCGCCGATAAACACCGATAAACGCCGATAAGGTCAAAGTCAGGAAAATTGTTGATGGTTTTTGAATCGCTTCGGGTTTTCATCGGCGTTTATCCGCGTCCATCGGCGGCTGAAGTGCCCTTGAATTTTTAATCGGCGGCGCATATGCCCGCAAACCTGAGCCACAGCGTACTTGCCGCGCGGCTCCGCAAGGAGATCCGCGGCGAGGTGCTGTTCGATGCCGCTTCGCGCGGCCGCTACAGCACCGACGCCTCCATTTACCAGATCGAGCCGGTGGGCGTGGTCGTGCCCAGGACCGAGCAGGATGCGCTGATCGCGCTGCAGATCGCGATCGGGGAGAGCGTGCCGGTGCTGCCGCGCGGCGGCGGCACTTCCCAGTGCGGCCAGACCGTGGGCGCTGCACTGGTGATCGACAACAGCAAATACCTCAATCAGATCGTCGAATTCGACAAGGAAGCGCGTACCGTCAGCGTCCAGCCGGGCATCGTGCTCGATCAGCTCAACGCTTATCTCAAGCCGCACGGCCTGTGGTATCCGGTGGATGTTTCCACCAGCGCCCAGGCCACGCTGGGCGGCATGGCCGGCAACAACTCCTGCGGCTCGCGCTCGATCGAATACGGCAACATGGTGCACAACGTGCGTGCCATCGACGCGGTAATGGCGGACGGCGCCGAGTACCGCTTCGGCGCGGTGCCCGGCGATCTGTCGCGGCTCGACGGTCCCCGGGGCTACGCCGATCTGGTCAAAAAAATCCGCGCCATCGCCGTGCGCGAAGCCGAAGAAATCGGGCACCGCGTGCCCAGGCTGCTGCGGCGCGTTGCCGGCTACAACCTCGACATGATGCTCGGCGAGTCGTTCAACATGGCGCACCTGCTGGTGGGCTCGGAAGGCACGCTCGCTTTTTCGCGCCGCCTGCATCTTGATTTGTCGCCTTTGCCCAAACACAAGACGCTGGGCATTTGCCACTTCGCGACCTTCCGCCAGGCGATGCAAGCGCCGCAGCACATCGTGAAACTCAAGCCGGCCGCGGTGGAACTGGTGGACAACACCATGATAAAGCTTGCGCGCAGCAACCCGGCATTTCGTCCTGTCGTCGACCAGTGCGTCAAGGGCGATCCCGACGCCATCCTGCTGGTGGAATTTGCGGGCGCAGACCGCGACGAACAGCTCCGGCGCCTGAAGCAGCTGATAGCGTTGATGGGTGACCACGGCGCGCCGGGCAGCGTGGTGGAAGTCATCGATGTCGCCGTGCAGCGCGAGTTCTGGGAGGTGAGGAAGGCCGGGCTCAATATCATGATGTCCATGAAAGGCGACGGCAAGCCGGTGTCTTTCATCGAGGACTGCGCGGTGCCGCTGGAACACCTCGCCGAGTACACCGACAGGCTCACCCAGGTGTTCCACAAGCACGGCACCAAAGGCACCTGGTACGCGCACGCCTCGGTCGGCTGTCTGCATGTGCGGCCCATTCTCGACATGCGCCGCGACGGCGCGCAGAAAATGCGTGCGATCGCCGAGGAAGCGGCCGTCCTGGTGAAACAATTCAAAGGCTCCTATTCCGGCGAACACGGCGACGGCCTGGTGCGTTCGGAATGGATAGCGCCCTTCTACGGACCCAGGCTGACCGGCGCGTTCGAGGAGATCAAGGGCATTTTCGATCCCGGGAACCTGCTCAATCCGGGCAAGATCGTGCGGCCCTCGAAGCAGGACGACCGTGCGCTCTACCGCTACAAACCGGGCTACAAGACCATCCCGCTCAAGACCGCGCTCGACTGGACAGAATTTGAAACCGACGCGAAGCATCGGGGGGACGGCTTCGCCAAGGCGGTCGAGATGTGCAACAACAACGGCCACTGCCGCAAGTTCGACGCCGGCACCATGTGTCCGTCGTACCGTGTTACGCGTGAGGAACAGCATCTCACGCGCGGCCGTGCCAACACGCTGCGCCTCGCCCTGTCCGGCCAGCTTGGCCCGGACGCGTTCACTTCAGACGAAGTCCATGCTGCACTCGAGCTCTGCGTCTCGTGCAAGGGCTGCAAGCGCGAATGCCCGACCGGCGTCGACATGGCAAAAATGAAAATCGAGTTTCTTCACCACTACCGCCAGCGCCACGGCCTCAAACTGAAAGACCGGATGATCGCGTTCCTGCCGCGCTACGCGCCTTTCGCTTCCCGACTGTCACCGCTCGTGAACGTGCTGCAAGGCGCGTTCAAGAATCTGCTTGGCTTCGCGTCGCAGCGCTCGCTTCCGCAGTGGCGCAGCGACGCGTTCCGGGAGACGGCCCCTCTCCCCAACCCTCTCCCCGCGGCGCGGGGAGAGGGGGCAGGATCAAACAGGGAAATAAATCATTCCCTCTCTATCAATGAGACCAGGGGGGCAACAAACGATTCCCTCTCCCCCGATTCGGGGGGGAGGGCCAGGGAGAGGGGGCAATCCGCAGGCGAAGTCGTGTTGCTGGTCGACACCTTCAACCGCTACTTCGAACCCGAAAACGCGCGTGCCGCGCTGCGCGTGCTGCAGGCCGCCGGCTACACCGTGCATCTGCCGCGCGCCGCCGGCGATGCGCGTCCGCTGTGCTGCGGCCGCACCTTTCTCGCCAGCGGCCTCGTCGATGAAGCCAGGCGCGAAGCGCGGCGCATGCTGGAGGCGCTTAAACCGTACGTAGAACGCGGCGTGGCGGTGGTCGGGCTCGAACCCTCGTGCCTGCTCGGTTTGCGCGATGAGTTCCTGTCCATGCTGCCGGGCGGCGAGACCGCCGAGCTTGCGCTGAACGCCTTCCTGTTCGAGGAATTCATCGCGCGCGAGCTCGACGCCGGCCGCTTCAATCTCAAGCTGAACCCGCTGCCGCAGAAAAAAGCGCTGTTGCACGGCCATTGCCACCAGAAGGCCTTTGCTGCCATGCCTGCCGTGCAGCGCGTGCTTAAGTTGATTCCGGAGCTTGAGGTCGAGCCGATCGAATCGAGCTGCTGTGGCATGGCCGGCAGTTTCGGCTATGAAGCGAAACACTACGATGTGTCGATGCGCATGGCTGAAGCGTCATTGCTGCCAAAAGTGCGCGCTGCCGATGCGGATACGCTGCTCGTCGCCGACGGCACCAGTTGCCGGCACCAGATTCACGACGGCGCGCAGCGCGAAGCTATCCACGTCGCCAAGGTGCTGGAGCGGGCGCTGGCTTAAGGAAAAATCCTGCGCAAAATGTACAAATCGCAGGGCGCATTGTCTGCGCCGCTGCGATCGCTTCACCATTTTCCCTGCTGTTGCAACATTTAGTGTTATGGTCTCGACGGGTCGGCTGAAGGGGTATGGCACGACTTGTTTCGTCCGCATGTTGAACTTCACGCTGACAGCGTCCGGTAGCGCTGATTAGAATGCTGACGATCGTCAAAGACAAAAAGTGCCCATGTTGTAGATTGTCATGTGCGGGGGTGTCGAGCTCGAACACAAAAGCACAACCGCTGACGCATACCGACATTGCGCAGAGCACTAATTTTGCCGCGCTCTGCGAGATCGTTTCATCGTTGGCATAACCGGCTCTTGCGGGCAAATGACCCGCGTGGTTCGCTATTCAGATTGGAGGAGGCTTCCATGAAATCGCGGTTAGTTATTTTGGGTACAATTTTCTGTCTTGCCGTAGTTTCAGCGCGGGCTGTAGGCCAGACCAAATCGGGTGAGGGCACAGGTGGTTATCCAACGAAGCCAGTCAGGATGATTATTCCCCAAGCGCCTGGCGGAAACACCGATTTTATTGGGCGCCAGGTATCAGAACACCTGAGCCAGATGTTGGGCTTTTCAGTAATCGTGGACAACCGCCCAGGCGCCGGCGGCAACCTCGGTAACGAAATTGCCGCCAAGGCATCTCCGGACGGTTATACCCTGTTGACGGCATCACCGGCACTGGTGACCAGCCCCGCGCTGTACCCGAAGCTCGCCTACGATGCTACGCGGGACTTCGCGCCGGTGGGGATTACGGCCTTGGTTCCTCAAGTACTGGTAGTGCACCCTTCGGTGCCAGTCCGGAGTGTTCAGGAGCTGGTGGCCTTGGCTCGCAATAAACCAGGCACACTTAACTATGCGGCCCCCGGCGCTGGCAGCGGTCCGCACGTAACGGCGGCCCTGTTCGTCAGCATGGCCAACGTCCGGATCGAGCACATCGCCTACAAGGGGACCGGTCCCGCGATGATCGATCTGTTGGCGGGTCAGGTGCAGATGCAGTTTGGCGGCCTGCCCGCCCTGATACCACACATCAGGGCCAACAGGGTGCGCGCGCTGGGTATATCCACGGCGCGTCGCTCCCAGGCTCTGCCCGATCTTCCGACCATTGCAGAGTCTGGCTTGCCCGGCTACGACACCGCGGGGTGGGTCGGGCTAACTGCTCCCGCGGGTACGCCACGGCCCATAATCAATCTTCTCGCAAAACATCTTGCGGACTTCAAGAAACGCGAGGACGCACGAAAGCTTTTTGCCACGCAAGGCGCGGTATTTGTTGAGAGTTCACCAGAGCACTTTAAGGCTTTCATCCTGCGCGAAATACCGCAATGGAAGAAGGTACTGAAGCCTCTTTGAATTCTGCAACATTGCAACGGCTATCGATAAGGGGGCCACTTAAGATGTCTCAGTTGATCAATATTGCCGACCTGCCGAATTTTTATGTGATAGGTCAGGCGAACACCGAGGCGGCCGACAGCGACCGCATCAACATGCGTATGGTGTTCGGCAACAGCGTATCCCTGGCTGTTGCCGAATGCGAGCCCGGATACCATCCGGCGCCGCAAATTCACAATAGCGAACAGATCAACTACGTCGCGGAAGGCGAGTTGTGGGTTTACGTGGATGGCGTCGCCTATCATCTTGAGCAGGGCGACGCCATCCGCATTCCAGCGATGAAAATGCACTGGATGTGGAACCGCTCTACCAGCAAGTGCGTTTTCTATGAATCAAGCTGCCCTCCGCTGGTGGGCGATTCTGCCGTGCGCGATTCGGTCTGCGGGCTGTTCGATGACGGCGAACCGCGTGCGGTCGGCGACTATCCACGGGTCGTGTGGCTGGCCGAAAAATACGCGCAGGAGGCTGAAAAACGCAACGATCCGCCCACCGAGGGTCCGCTGATCGTTCGCGCGGCCGGGCTTGGCACCAGCGTCCACTCCGGCGCGATCGGCGCTGCGGCGTCCGGCAAGCTCACTTCGAAATGCGTGCATGGACTGGCGCACAACATGACCATTGCCACCCGCAAGGGGGGTTACCATTCAGTGCCTCACATCCATGACGCCGAGCAGATTCACTTTCTGGTCAAGGGAGAAATCAAGATATTTACGCCAGAGAACGGATTCGACTGTAAAGAGGGCGACTTTAATATCGTGTCGCGCAACGTTCCACACTGGGCGCTGGTGCCGACAGACGACGAGAATATTCTGCTGCAGGCACACTCGCCGGTGCTCGGGTCGGCGGCCAATCGCAAGGCGCTCCTGACCGATCAGGAGCGTGCTTTTCCCATTACCACGGTGTTCAATATGACCCCCTGGGGTGTGGACGAAATCATGAAAGTCGAGGAGGTGTTCACAAATCACATGCGAAGGTCAGATGGGTGATCGGCTGCACGAACCCGCCTTCCTGACGGACTCGATCAGGACGAGGGCGCGCTGGAACAGCGTTTCCCAGGTTTTCAGGCGGTGTTCAGCCAATCTTCGATCCTTCTGGACGCGCCGATGTCACGCGCGATTCGCGCGAGATTCTTCTCCGCTTTCCCCGGCCTGGACCAGCGCCCCGCTTCCAGGACGATTCCTTTCAACAGAGAGGGTGCGGCTTCGTCCAGCAGTGCCCTCAAATGCGGTTTTTCCCCCGCGGGGACCTTGCCGGTGAGCAAGGCCTGGATCAACTCATCTACCGTCAGCGGGTTCTTGTAGCTCACGCTGGTGGTGGTGCAGGCCATCCGGATGAAATCCGGAGGGGGGCTCTTCGGAACTTGCTGGATCGCCAGCGTCAGTTCCAACTGCGCGAGAATGGCCTGCAGTTTCTTCATGCCGAGATCCGGGAAAACGCCGTTCTCCAGTTGATTGAGCGTGATCCGCGAACTGCTGGGGCTCCCGCTCGCGCGTGGGCAACAGGAGATGACGCCTGCGCCCGGCGGTTCTGCGCCGGGCGACTGGGCGACCAAGGGTGTGCGCTTTCCGGCGGGCACCGAATTCCGTGCGAACTACAAGGGACAAACCCATCTCGCGCGCGTCGAGAGCGGCGCGCTGGTGCTGAACGGCCGGCGCTACGACACGCCATCTTCCGCGGCGATGTCGATCACGGGCAATCCTGTCAACGGCTGGACGTTCTGGGGATGCCGGTTGCCCGGGCAGGCCTCCTGGCGCATCATCAAGGCCCTCCGCAAATAAAAAAGGAATTCATCCTTCCGCTGATTTTCACCAAGCGCCTGTGCGACGTGTTCGACGACGAGTTGAACTGCATCGCGCAGGAAGTCGGCTCGCGCGCCAAACTAGTGAGCTGGACCTGACGCTGATCGATCATGGACTGCCGGGTGACGGCCACCTGGCAGTGGAACCGGCAAAAAAAGGATTGCGCGCCATTTAAAGCGGCGCGATAATCATATCGCGCCATAAAACAAATTTATATGGCGCAATACACTGTATCGCGCCACAAAAATGCCCCATGCCTAAGCGAATACCCGACGCGGATCTCAACGAAGTTCTGCAGGCGGTGGCGAGATCGCCTGAAGGGGCTTCCATCGAGGATATCGGCGCAGCATTGAAGGGCAGGCTGCCACGACGGACCTTGCAGCGTCGGCTGGCGCTGTTGGTCGAGAAAGGCCGGCTGACCGTCGAGGGCCGTGCGCGGGGAAGCCGCTACCGGCTATCCGGCACTACCGGCACAGCGCACATCGTCCTTCCCGCCATCACGTTGGAAGCACGTGGCGAGAGTTATGTCCCGATCTCACCGGAAGCCGGGACTATCAAGCGGGCCGTACGCGAATCGGTTCAGAACCGTCATCCGGTGGGCTACAACCGGGTATTTCTCGACGCGTATCGACCCAACGAGACTTTCTACCTCCCGGCGGAAGCCCGGCGACACCTGTCCGAACTGGGGCGTTCTCCCATCAGCGGGCAGCATGCCGGGACGTATGCACGGCACATCTTCGACCGTCTGCTGATCGACCTGTCGTGGAACTCCAGCCGCCTGGAAGGCAATACTTATTCGCTGCTCGAAACGGACCGGCTGCTGCAGCTCGGCGAGGCCGCGGAGGGCAAGGACGCCCGGGAAGCGCAAATGATCCTGAACCACAAGGCCGCGATCGAGTTGCTGGTCGAGCAGGCCGCTGAAGTCGGGTTCAACCGTTACACCATTCTGAATCTGCACGCCTTGCTTTCGGACAACCTGCTCGATCCTCAAGCCTGCGGACGCCTGCGCACCATTCCCGTTGGCATCGATGGAACGGTTTACCACCCGCTGGAAATGCCGCAGTTGATCGAGGAATGCTTCCAGCAGATCCTCGACACCGCTGCGGCGATCGCGGACCCGTTCGAGCAGGCGTTCTTCGCGATGGTTCATCTGCCTTACCTGCAGCCGTTCGAGGACGTGAACAAGCGCGTTTCGCGGCTCGTCGCAAACATCCCGCTCGTGCGCGAAAACCTTTGCCCGCTGTCCTTCGTGGACGTGCCCGAACGGGCTTACGTGGACGGACTTCTCGGCGTATACGAACTGAACCGCGTCGAATTGCTGCGCGATGTGTTCGTCTGGGCCTATCAGCGGTCCTGCGCGCGCTATTCGGCTGCGCGCCGGTCGCTGGGGGAACCGGACCCGTTCCGCCTGCGCTATCGTACGGCGGTAGCCGAAACCATCGCCGAAATCGTTCGCGCAGGCATGGACAAGAAGGTGGCTTCCGCCTTCATCAAGCGGCGCGCCGCTGAGGGCGTGCCGCAGGAGGATCGGGCGCGTTTCGTCGAGGTCGCGGAAACCGAGATCATGAACCTGCACGAGGGAAACATTGCGCGCTACCGGCTGAGGCCGTCGGAGTACCGGCCCTGGCTGGAAAAATGGCGCTGACGTAATCTGAGTCCATGGCCACGCCTGCCGAACACAAGACCGTCCAGGCCCGCAACCTGCACTTCGACTCCGGGCTGCTGTCGCTGGACCGCAGGCTGGGCGACTACGTCATCGTGCATGAGCTGCTGCACTTCCCGGTGCCGAACCACGGCAAACTCTGGAAAAGCCTGATGCGTGCGCATCTGGGAGATTATGAGCTTATGGGGCGCCGGCTGCGGCGGGGCGAAGCGCAATCCGCTTGAATATCTTGACTAGCGTGCTTGACAAGCCCGCATCGGCTCAATAGCCTGAATCGGCAATAAAGAAATTCACCGGAGGAGGATGGACCAGCCCACCGCAAACGTCGCTGCGCCGGCGGGCGCAGCGCACAGTCCCTGGCTGCTTGAAGTCGAGAATCTGCACGTCCATTTCGTGACCACGCGCGGCGTGGTACGCGCGGTGGAGGGGCTTTCCTACAAGGTCAGGGCAGGGGAAGTCGTGGCGCTGGTCGGCGAATCGGGCTGCGGCAAATCGGTGTCGTCGCTCGCCATCATGCGCCTGCTGGCCCGGCCTGCCGGGCGCATCGTCGCCGGCCGCATCCTGTTCGAGGGCCGCGACCTGCTCACGCTCTCCGAAGACGGGATGCGCGAAATCCGCGGCCGCGACATCGCGATGATTTTCCAGGAGCCGATGACCTCGCTCAACCCGGTGCTCACCATCGGTTTCCAGATCATGGAGCCGCTGCTGATCCATCTCGGCATGGGCACCGGGGCGGCGCGCGCGCGCACGGTCGAGCTGCTGAAAATGGTCGGCATTCCCGATCCCGAGCGCCGGCTTGATCAGTATCCCCACCAGTTTTCGGGTGGCATGCGCCAGCGCGTGATGATCGCGATCGGTCTCGCGTGCAACCCCAAGCTCATCATCGCCGACGAGCCGACCACTGCGCTCGATGTCACCATACAGGCGCAGATCCTCAAATTGATGAAGGATCTGTCGCGCGACCTGGGCATCGCGCTGGTGGTGATCACGCACAACCTCGGCGTCGTCGCGCGCTATGCCGACCGCGTCAATGTGATGTATTCGGCGCGCATTGCCGAGCAGGGCACGGCGCGCGAAATTTTTGCGCGGCCGCTGCATCCCTATACCGCGGGGCTGTTGCGTTCGGTGCCGCGGCTGGATCAGCCGCGCGGCCGCAAGCTCGAAACCATCGAAGGCATGCCGCCCAATCTGCTCGATCCGCCGGCGGGTTGCCGTTTCGCGCCGCGTTGCCCGGCGAAAATCGACGCCTGTGTTGCCGCGCCGCCGCCCCTCAACGAGATCGAAACCGGTCACTGGTCGGCCTGCCTGCGCGCGCAGGAAATGACGGGCGGCGCTGCCGCCCTCGGACTGCAGAGCGCTTCGCTGGAGCAGTCGGCGTCGAAAACGCTGGACAAGACGGCCCCGCTGCTGCAAGTGCGCGATCTCAAAACGCATTTCGAGGTCGCTACGGGGCTCAAGGCGCTGTCGGCGGCGCGCACCACGGTGCGCGCGGTCGACGGTCTGTCGTTCGAGATATTCCGCGGCGAGACGGTGGGCCTGGTCGGCGAATCGGGGTGCGGCAAAACCACGGTCGGGCGCACACTGCTGCGGCTCGAAAACGCCACCGCCGGCGCAATCATTTTCGACAACAAGGATGTAACGCGCGCGGACGGCGACCTGCTCAAGGCCTACCGGCGGCAGATCCAGGTGATTTTCCAGGACCCGTACAGTTCGCTGAACCCGCGCATGACCGTAGGCGACATCATCGCCGAACCGATGCTGGTGTACAAGCTCCAGCCCAACAAGGCGGCAGCCAGGGCGAAAGTGGTGGAACTGCTCACCCAGGTCGGCCTGTTCGACTACATGGCCGACCGTTACCCGCACGAGTTGTCCGGCGGGCAGCGCCAGCGCGTCGGCATTGCGCGCGCGCTCGCCATGCGGCCCTCATTCATCGTTTGCGACGAGCCGGTGTCCGCGCTCGACGTGTCGATCCAGGCGCAGATCATCAACCTGCTGGAGGAGTTGCAGCAGAAGTACGGGCTTACCTATCTTTTCATCGCGCACGATCTTGCGGTGGTGCGGCATATTTCGGACCGGGTGATCGTCATGTACCTCGGCAGGGTGATGGAAATCGCCGACCGCGACGCGCTTTACGCCGAGCCCCTGCATCCCTACACGCAGGCGCTGCTCGATGCGGTGCCGATTCCCGATCCCGCGCTGGAGGCGAGCCGGCAGTACCGGGTGCTCGCCGGCGAGGTGCCGAGTCCTTTGAATCCGCCGCAAGGTTGCGTGTTCCACACGCGCTGTCCGCTGGCGGACGGGGAGTGTAAGATGAAAATCCCCGAACTGCGCGAAGTGCGTCCCAGGCACTACGCAGCCTGCATCAAGCTTTAAGGGCGCTTAATCCGGTTGCTGCCAATAAAACCAAAGGAGGAAACATGAAACTGAAGACCCTGCTGTTGACCGCCGTCGCATTAGCCGTGGTATCGGGTGGTGCGTGGGGGCAGACGCCGAAAACCGGCGGCGTGCTCAAGTTTGCGGTGGGCGCGGAACCACCCAACTACGATTGCCACGCGCAGACATCGTTCGCGTTCATTCACCCGGTGCGGCCGCATTACAACACGCTGCTCAAGTTCGACACCCCAAAATATCCGGCGATCAAGGGTGATCTCGCCGATTCGTGGGCCGTGTCCAAGGACGGACTGACCTACACCTTCAAACTGAAGAAAGGCGTCAAATTCCATGACGGCTCGGCGTTTACTTCGGAGGACATCAAGGCGACCTATGATCGCATCCGCAAGCCGCCCCCCGGCGTGAGATCGCTGCGCGAGGCGAGCTATGCCGACATTTCCGCGATCGAGACGCCCGACCCGCTCACTGTCGTGTTCAAGCTCTCCAAATCCAACGCGTCCATGCTCGCCAACTTCGCCTCGCCCTGGGATTGCGTTTACAGTGCCGCCAGGTTGAAACAGGATCCGAAATTCCCCGAGCGCAACATCATGGGCACCGGACCGTTCACCTTTGCCGAGCACGTTGCCGGCTCGCACTGGCTGGGACGCAAGTTCAAGGACTATTTCGAGAAGGGCAAACCGTATATCGACGGCTTTCTTGCAATCTTCATCAGCGGCGCGCCGATGGTGAATGCGCTGTCGGCGGGCGAGGTGCTGGCCGAGTTCCGCGGACACTCTCCGGCGGATCGCGACCGCATCGTCAAGGCGCTTGGCGACAAGGCGGTGGTGCAGGAAACGCCGTGGGTGTGCAGCCTGGTGGTGACGTTCAACACCAGGAAGAAGCCGTTTGACGACGCGCGCGTGCGCCGCGCGCTGTCGCTCGCGGTCGACCGCTGGTCGGGCGCGCAGGCGCTGTCCAAGGTTGCGCTGGTGCGTCACGTCGGCGGCCTGCTGCGCCCGGGATACGATCTGGCGATTTCCGAGCAGGAACTTCTGAAAATGCCGGGTTTTTCGAAGGACATCAACGCCGCGCGCGCCGAGGCGCGCAAGCTGCTGCAGGAGGCGGGCGTGCCGAACCTGACTTTCACGTTCACCAACCGCAACATCGCAATGCCGTATACCCCGGTCGGCGTGTTCCTGATCGACCAATGGCGGCAGATCGGCGTCAACGTCAAGCACGAGCAGCTCGAAACCCGGCTTTATCTCGCCGCACAGCAGCGCGACAATCCGACCTTCGACGCCGCGCTCGACTTCAACTGCGACTTCATGGACGAACCC
>CAKKQX010000114.1 GCA_919902235.1 Burkholderiales bacterium | reverse complement strand
CCAGTTCCATCGGCGCGGCATCCTTCAGCAGATAGCCAGAGGCGCCGGCGCGCAATGCCTGCAGCACATACTCCTCGGTTGCGTGCATCGACAGCATGATGACGTGGATGCGCGGATGATCCTGCTTGATCTGCAGCGTGGCTTCCAGGCCGTTCAGTCCCGCCATGCTGATATCCATCAGCACGACATCCGGTCGGTGCTTTGCGACGAGTTCCAGCGCTTCGCGTCCGTCCTGCGCCTCGCCCATGACCGTGATACCCGGCATTTGCTGCAGCAGGGAACGCAGTCCCGCCCGCACCAGCTTGTGATCATCGGCAAGCACTACGCGCAGTGATTTCATCGCGCGGCCTGACGCGTTCTGGCTGGCCTCCGGGCCCGCGCTTTCACCAGGGAAAACCGCACATGTATTTCCGTGCCCTTGTTGGCAGCGGACACGATTTCCAGGCGGCCGCCGGCCAGCCCCGCGCGTTCTTCCATGCCGAGCAGCCCGAGACTCCTGCCGGAGACCGCCCCGCCGCGCGCCGCCACAACATCGAACCCGGTGCCGTTGTCCCTGATCTCAAGACCCAATTCATCACCGTGCTGGCGCAATTCCACCCACACGCGCTGTGCGCGGGAATGGCGCAGCGCATTGGTCACCGCTTCCTGTGCGATGCGGAAACACGCGGTTTCGACCGCCGCGTCCAGGCGGCGCGGCAAAGGATCAGCGGTGAAACCCACCGTTACTCCGGCCATGCGCGCCTGGCGGTCAAGATACCAGCGCAACGCCGCCACCAACCCCAGATCATCCAGTTGCGAAGGCCGCAGATCCAGCGACATGCTGCGCACCTGCCCGAGCGCCCCGTCGACAATCGCTATGCAGTCATCAACAGACGCCAGCAACGGTTTGACTTCCTTCTGCCGCAGCAGGGATTGCAGGTTGATCTTGACCGCCGTCAAAGCCTGTCCGATCTCGTCATGCAGTTCGCGCGCCACATGGCGGCGTTCGCCTTCCTGAATCTCGAGCACGCGCCCGGAAAGAGCCTGCAACCGGCGATTGGCCGACTGCAGCGCCTCTTCCATTTTCTTGCGCTCGCTGATGTCGATGCCCACGCCGCACACGAAACGGCTGCCGGCAGCATCACGCATCGGGAACTTAAGCACCATCAACGTATGCGCCTGCCGGTCTGCATCATGTAACGTTTCGACCACCTCCAGAATGGCTTCGCTGGCGAGCGTCTTCTCGTCGTTCCTGCGCAGCACCGCAGCGGTTTCGGCGGCGAACAAATCGAAATCATCGCTGCGCGACAATTGGTCCCCGGTCTTGCCGAAAAAGCGCTGCAGGGCGCGATTGGAATAGATATAACGGAAATTCCCGTCCTTCATCCAGGCGAGCGCCGGAATATTGTCCATGAATGCGTGAAACCGCTCCTGGCTGACGCGCAATGCGCTCTGCGCCTGCCGCTGCGCAGTGATGTCCTCGTTGATGACGATGGCGCCCAGCAACTCGTCCGCCGCTCCCAGAAGGGGGATCGCGGAATTGAGGATGGTTTTGCGCGTTCCGTCGAAACATTCGATATCCACCATTTCCTTGAGCGAGGTCTCGCGTCGCTTGATGGCGCGCACCAGCGCCCAGTCCTGCGCCTCGATTTTTTCCCCGCTTTCCGTCCACCAGCCTTTGTACACCGCGTAATCGTCGGGACTCACATAATGCGCCCCGCCCCATATTTTTATCCCCGCGGGATTGCTCATCACCAGTCCGCCGCCCTCGTCAGCCACTATCACCCCCACCGGCAGCGTATCCAGCACCTTGCGCAGCAGTATCTCGTTTTTCTGCAGCGCCAGTTCGGTCTGCCGATGGGCACGGCGCTGCTGTGCATCCCTGAGTTCACGCTCCACTGCCGGCACCAGGCGCCCCAGCGCTGATTTCATCACATAGTCCTGGGCACCCGCCTTCATCAGCGCGACCGCCGTCTCCTCGCCGATGGCGCCGGAAACGATGATGACCGGCAGGTCCGGAGCGTGCTGCTTCACCATCTCCAGCGCCGCCAGACCGCTGAAAGACGGCAGCGAATATTCGGAGATGACGATGTCCCACGACCGGCTTGCAAGCGCAAGCTGCATACCATTCGCGCTGATAACCGTGCAGTGCTCCGGGGCAAAACCGCCCCGGCGAAGTTCGCGCAATATCATCAGGACATCATCCTCCATGTCCTCGACGATAAGCACCTGCAGCGGCGAAGTCATTTGCCGTGCTGCCGGGGAATTTCGTTGAACAGCAGCCAGTAGCGCCCCGGATAATCGAGCGCCTCCACGCCGTCGCGCACGACGACGATTCCGTTGGCCACCTTGCGCTTTTTGAATGCGCGCAGCGTCAGCATCTCATCGTCCGGATTGTCCTCAACCAACAGTATGGTTTTCATCAACACAAGGCACAATTGTTCAAATTGCCGGTATGCATCCTCTTCATCAATCAGCGGCCGCGCCTATCGTAAAGAAGAAAGCCGCGCCTTTGCCGGGAGCCGCCTCCGCCCATATGCTCCCGCCGTGCCGGCGCACGATGCGCTGTACGGTGGCCAGTCCGATGCCGGTTCCCGGAAACTCGGCATCGCTGTGCAAACGCTGGAAGGCGCCGAACAGTTTTCCGGCGTAGTCCATGTCGAAGCCGACACCGTTATCGCGCACGAAGTAGACAGGGCTGCCATCCCGCTGTTCCATACCCACCTCGATTTTGGCGTGCACCTGCTTGCCGGTGAATTTCCAGGCATTGCGAATCAGGTTATCGAGCGCTATGCGCAGGAGATTGGCATCCGCCCGCAGTCTGATTCCGGGCGTTATGCTGACGTCCACCGTGCGCTCCGGCTGCTCCTTCTGCATTTCGGTGACGATTTCCTGCGCCAGCATGCTGAAATCGACAGTTTCCCTGTGCATTTCCCGACGCGCGATGCGGGACAGTTCCAGCAGGTCGTCGATCAGCACTGCCATGCGCTGGCTGGCGCTGCGCACACGCTGCAGATAACCCTTGGCCGTCTGGTCGAGCGAGTCGCGGTAATCCTCGAGCAGGGCCTGGCTGAAGCCGTCTATGCTGCGCAGCGGCGCGCGCAGGTCGTGGGACACGGAATAGGCAAACGACTCGAGTTCCCTGTTGGCCGACTCCAGCTGCGCCGTGCGCTCGATCACGCGCTGCTCGAGCCGGGCGTTGAACTCGCGTATCACTTCCTGGCCCTGTTTTATTTCGGTGATATCGTGATTGATGCCGACAATCCCGCTGACCCCGCCGTGGACATCGCGCATCGGAACCTTGGTCGACAGATGCCATTTCTTCTGTCCGTCTGCCTGTATCGTGCAGCGTTCCAGGTTGAGCAGTATCCTGCCGGTCTCCACGATGGACTGATCCTCGGCATCGTATTGGGCGGCTACATCAGGCGGGTAAAAATCAAAAGCGGTTTTCCCCACAACCTCATCGCGGTCGGTAATGCCTCTATCCTGCAGGCCGGGGGCATTGATCAGCAAATAGCGTCGCTCACGATCCTTTACGTAAACATGGTCGGGAAGATTGTCTATCACCTGCCGCAACAGCGTTCTTTCCCGCGCCAGGGCTTCCTCGGCTTTTTTGCGTTCAGTGATGTCGTAAGCAAGTATGTAAAAACCCTCCACCCTGCCTTTCTCGCCGATGTCCGGGAGATAAGTAATGCTTGCATAAAGCTCGCGCCTTCTGGAGCGGGTAAGCCTCTCGAAGGTCACCGCGCGTCCGGCCAGCACGGCCTCGATGTGCGGCCGCACTTTGGCATAGTAGTCATCACCCACCACTTCGCGCAGCGTGCGTCCATAGAGCTGCTCTGGAGCGTCGCCATGCCAGACTTCGTAGGTCCTGTTGGCAAAACGGTAACGCTGCCCGGAATCGACATAACCGATCAGCGCCGGGATGTTATCAGTGATGGTTTGCAGCCGCTGTTCGCTCGCGCGCAGTGCATGCTCCACACGCACCCGCTCGGTGACATCGCTCGCCAGCACGAGTCTGGCCTTGCGCCCCCCGAAAACAAAGCCGTGGGAAACGATGTCGACATGAATGATATCGCCATTCTTTTTCTTATGCTTCCAGATGCCGGAACGGTTTTCGGCCGGGTTGAGCGTCTTGAGCCTCTCCTGGATGCGATTGACCTCCTCTTCCGGCCTGATGTCCAGAATGGACATCGACAGGAACTCTTCCCGGGTATAACCGTAAATGTTTACCGCAGCATCGTTGACCGCGATGAATTTCAGGGTTTCGTAGTCGTATATCCACATCGGCAGCGGATTGGAGTCGAACAGATAGCGGTAGCGCTCCTCGCTTTCCTGCAACAACTTCTCTGCGCGGCGCTTTTCGGTGACATCGGTGATCAGCGAAAGCCGGGCGCGGCGACCGTCAACGACGAAAAACCTGGAAGCGACTTCGACATCGATAACACTGCCGTCCTTCCTGATGTGACGCCAGATACCGATCGAGTCCGCCTCGGGGCCTCGCTGCCCGATGAATGCCTTACGTCGCTCGACCTCCTCCGGGGGATACGGCGCTTCCGCCGGCAGGGCAAAGAATTCCTCGCGTGAATAGCCGTAGAGCGCCACTGCAGCCCGGTTGACATCCAGGATGCGCCGGATTTCAATGTCGCGCAGCCACATCGGCCGGGGATTGGCATCAAACAGGTAACGGTAGCGTTGTTCTCCGGCTTTCAGGGCATCGGTCAGTGCTTCCCTGCGCCTTAACTGGACGATCAGGGCGTAAGCCAGTATTGCAATCGCCAGCACGAACAAAAGCGCAGCGAGGAATTCAATGCGCGCAGTGCGATACCATCCGGCAAGCGCTTCGCGTTCACTGAGGCCCACAAACACCACCAGCGGAAAATCCGGAACCGCGCGATAGCTGAAAATCCGTTCTGCACCATCGATGGCGCCGGGACCACGATAAGAGCCGCGCACCGATTTTTCCAGGAATTCGCGGAATACGGGAAGGTATGCGAACGATTTCCCCATTGCCTGTTCAGCGTGCGGCGCGCGTACCAGCAGGGTGCCGTTTCTCAAATGCAACGCCACCATGCCCTCCCTGCCAACATTGAGGGAGGCATACAGTTGCCGGAAATACTGCTCCTCCACCGCCGCCACAATTACGCCGCCGAACCCGCCCCCCGGTTTTTCAATCCGTCTGCTCACGGCAATGAAAGGTCGGTCGACGCTACGGCTGACAATGGGTGCGCTGATGAATAGACCGAGCCCGGGATTTTCCCGATGCGCAGCAAAGTACTCGAGATCCGAAAAATCGATTGGCGTGACCGGCACAGCATCGGTATCGAGAATCAACCTGCCGTGTTCGTTGACAACGAAAACCTCCCTGACGTGCGACAGAGATTTCGCCGACTGCTGCATCTGCTCCTGGATTGCGGCATCGCGTCCCGCAGCTGCGCCCTGTGACAGCCTTATCGCAATGTTCAAGCTGCGCAGCGTGAGATCCACCGATTCCACCGCGTGCAAGGTCTGCGCCTCGATGACGTGGGCCAGATTTTCGGCATTTTCACGACCTTGGCGCAGTACCGCGCCCCGCCCGGTACCGAGGCCATAGCCGACAAGCAGCAGCGTCGCCAGCACCAGCACGATACTGCCTGCGATGATCAGCCGCTGCAGCCCCGATACGGAGGAAGTCGCCCACGGGATGTTGCCTTGCAAACCTGCCGGCGGCCTGCCATCCGGCAACGCTGAACCGGCCGCTTTGCGCCCTACGCCATAAAGCAGCGCTGCCGACACGGCTACGAATAGCCAACCCTTGTAGGTTTGCAACTGGGTGAGCCGCCCGGGATCGTCGGTCATCAGCCCGAGCAGCGTGTCTGAAGCGATGATCCACAAGCCCGCGACCGCGACGTAGAGCAAGCATGCCCATAGCAGCCACGCCCTGCCATGCCGGCCATCTGCGTCGCGCGTACCAGATATCACAGTTCAGCCCCCACGCCGTGGACCCGGCCAGTTTGCGAGTGTTAAGAGCGCCGGGTGCGCCCGCTAATCCCCGCGCCAAATGCAATGGGTAAGGAACCGAATCCGTCTGCCTTTATATAATATTGATTCAAAGACATAAAAGCCACTGTAGACGAAAAATATTACTCGAATTTACCCGGCGATTTTCCGGCAAAACTGCAATGGCTGCACCGGTATTGTCCAGAGCAAAAACTGCAAACCGGACATCGCCGTTTGACCAGTATATGGAAGAACACCAGTGAATCCAAACCGGAACGCAGGTTCCGGTGCCGCTAAAGATTCGCCAGTATCTTGAGGTGTGTCATTACGCAGCGGCCCAGCGCACCCAGCTCATAGCCCCCCTCGAGCACGGAAACGATGCGGCCGTTGGAATGTTTGTCGGCAACTTGCCGCAGTTCCCGCGTGACCCAGGCATAATCCGCCTCGACCAGATTGAGCATCGCCAGTTCGTCGTCACGGTGCGCATCGAAACCGGCAGAGATGAACAGCATCCGGGGCTTGAACGCCGCCAGCGCCGGCAGCCAGTACTGCTCGACAGCAGCGCGAAACTCCCGACCCGCGCTGTAGGCGGCAAGCGGGATATTCACCATGCGCTCGGAACGGCCTTCGATGCCGCTGTAGGGATAGAACGGATGCTGAAAAGTCGAGACCATCAGTACCCGCGGATCATCGCGGAAAATATCCTCGGTGCCGTTGCCGTGATGCACGTCGAAATCGACAATCGCCACGCAATCCAGGCCATGCTGATCGAGGGCATGCGCGGCGGCTACTGCAATATTGTTGAACAGGCAGAATCCCATGGCGCGCCGGCGCTCGGCATGATGACCGGGGGGTCTGACGCTGCAAAAAGCGCTGTCGGCCTCGCCTTTGATCACCATATCCGTCGCCAGCACGGCAGCACCGGCGGCGCGCAATGCCGCCTTGAGCGTATGCGGGTTCATTGCGGTATCCGGATCGAGATGGATGATGCCCTTTTCAGGCGCCGCCGCCTCGATTTCATCGATGTAATCCGGCGTATGCACCCGCTCCAGGTGCCGGCGTTCAGCCAGCGGCGCCTCTACATATTGCAGGCAATTGGCAAGTCCGGAGGCGATCAATTGATCCTCCACCGCCTGCAGACGGGCAGGCTGCTCGGGATGATAGCCGCCCATTTCATGCAGCAGGCAGTCGGGATGAGTTATAAAGGCCGTAGTCAAGTGAGGTTTCTACATGCTGGTTTCAGCGACGACAGGGACAATCTTATAATGGGTGATGTTCAGTGTCTAACTGCCTCCGCTTCACCGCACGGATAATGCTTCCAACGTGACGCCATCCTATCCTCAACATCTGGTCAGAAAAGAAATACTTGCCGACGGCACCGTGGTTACCTTGCGCCCGATACGGCCGGGCGATGCGCAGATCGAAGCCGAGTTCGCGCGCAATCTGTCGGACGAATCGCGTTATTACCGGTTTATGGACACGCTGCGCGAACTGTCGCCGCAGATGCTGTCGTATTTCACCCATGTCGATTACGACCGCCACATGGCGCTCATCGCTGTAATCGACGCCGGCGGGCAGGAAACCGAGATCGCGGTGGCAAGATATATCGTGGCGGACGA
>CAKKQX010000113.1 GCA_919902235.1 Burkholderiales bacterium | reverse complement strand
TTCATCGCCGCGCTGCGCACCCTCGGATGTCGCTTCGCCCTCGATGATTTTGGCAGCGGTATGTCGTCCTTTGGTTATCTAAAGAGCCTGGCAATCGATATCATCAAGATCGACGGCGCGTTCGTGCGTGACATGATTGATGACGAAGTCGACTTTGCCATGGTCGAGGCGGTCAACCGCATTGGTCACGTCATGGGCATCCGCACCACGGCCGAGTATGTGGAAAACGACAAGATACTCGAAAAGCTGCGTGAAATGGGTGTGGACTACGCCCAGGGTTATGGCCTGCATATTCCGCAACCTCTTGAGGTGCTCACCGAGATCACGGCGGGGAAAGTGGTGACCGCGAGGGAGAAGCCGTTCGATATGGATATTCCGGTGGTGGGCCGTCCCGCGATCTAGTCGCCGGATCCAGCTGTTAATGCAAAGGCCGCGACCATCGCCACGGCAGCGGTTTCTATCCGTAGTATGGATGTCCCCAGCGTGAGCATTCTGGCTCCGGCCGCGACAGCCTGTTCGATCTCTGCTTCTGTAAACCCGCCTTCCGGGCCGATCAGAATCGTCACGTTTTTCGCCCCCTGATTGACCGCGATTGAAACGGTCACGGCCTGCGCGGCTGAGTGGGCGAGCCACACGCTGCTGCCCGCCGCTGTCATGCACTCAACAATGTCTCGTACCGTGGATGTTGTTTCAATGGAGGGAAGGTGTAACCGCCGGCTTTGTTTGCAGGCCTCGAGACAGATTTTCCCCCAGCGCGCCATGCTGTTCGCGCCGGGCTTAACTACGCTGCGCTCGCAAGCAAGCGGCGTGAAGTGCGTCATGCCGAGCTGGGTAGCCATGTCGAGCAGTACCTGCTGGCGGTCACCCTTGGGCAGCGCACAGGCGAGATGAACTACCGGTTTGGGTGCCGGTTCGCTGCGCCGTTCCTCAATGCGCAATTCCAATGTCCGGCCGCGCGTCGCAATATGGACCAGTGTTGCACGTGCGACTCCGCCATGTCCGTCGAAAAGCCATAGCGTGTCGCCATTATGAAGCCGACGCGAGGCGGTGGCATGATGCGCCTCGTCGCCTGTCAGCACCAGTGTTGCGCCGGGCTCGGCGAGCTGCTCGGAATAAAACAAGGGTTCGGTCATGTCTTGGCCCGATGGCGCGCAAGATACACGTCATAGCGCACCAGTTTGCCCGTCAGGCTCATGCTCGGGTCCGGCGCGAGTGGCGGCGCGTCGTCCGGGCGTTTCACGACCACACGATCATGGGCGATGCCGCGACTGATCTCAAGCAATTCCAGCGCGTCGGCATCGTCGCCGACCAGTTCGCGCAGCAGACGCATTTCCTTTTTCACCGCGGCGGATTTGCGGCGTTTCGGCGGAAACATCGGATCGAGATAGAGCGCATCAGGGCGCGGCGTAAGTGTGGGAAGCAGCGCGCGGGAATCGCCGTTCACGAGTCGCAAGCGCTCGGACAAAGCTATCCCCGTCAATGTGGTGAGGCGATTCAGG
>CAKKQX010000112.1:6147-14924 GCA_919902235.1 Burkholderiales bacterium | reverse complement strand
TGGAGGCAATCACCGCTGCAGTGCCAAAATCGGCGCTGGTGATCGCGGATCCCAACCAGATGTGGGGTACGGCCAAGGACACAATCGAAATCCTGCAGCGACGCTTCCCGGGCGTTGCCAATCTCGCCATTGAACAGCCGGTGATGTATCACGACCTCAAGGGGCTCGCCGCCATCACCCAGGCCGTGCCGCACAAGGTGGTCGCCGACGAGGCGATACAGAACCTCTCGACCATGATCACCATTGCCTCGCAGCGCGTCGCCGACATGGTAAGCCTCAAGCTTGGCAAGTGCGGCGGTTTTTATAAGGCGCTGCAGATGATGCGCATTGCGGAAGCGGCCGGGCTGCCGGTGCGCATCGACTGGACCCAGGGCAGCGCGCTGCTCGACACGGCAACCGGCCACCTGCACGCCGCAGTCCGGATCGTTGGCTGTGATCCGGGCATGGATTATCAGCTGAGGATCAAGGACCGGCCGGTGAAGGAGGGCGGCGCGGTGATGAAAGGCGGCAAAATGGTGATGCCGGACGCCCCGGGCCTTGGACTGGTCGTCGATGAAAAACTGATACGGCGGCTCGCGCAACGCCACTGACGCATGGAGAGTACCGGTGTTAACAAATAACAGTCCGTTTTTTATCGTGAGTGCTCCACGGTCGGGTTCAACGATGCTGAGGTTGATTCTCGACGCGCATCCGCGGCTTGCGGTGCCGCCGCCGGGCTGGCTGTTTGACCTGGTGTATCCCTATCTTTACAGCTATGGCGACTTTGGTCAGCATCAAAATCTACTGGCGCTCGCCGAAGATATACTGGGAACACCAACGGTCAGCAAATGGCCGCTCAAACTGGCAGCTGAAGATCTCGTGCGCGCGTCTGCTGCGCCGACCTTTGCAGGTTTATACGACGCTCTGCACCGCGCATATGCGCAAGCGGAAGGCAAGCAGCGCTGGGGCGAAAAGACGCCGCGCAACGGCCTGTGGATTGACGAGATCCGGTCGCTTTTTCCGGACGCGCAATTCATCCACATTGTGCGCGACGGCCGCGATCAGGCGATCGACATCTCGGACTCGGTGCTGTGGCCTAATTCAGTCTATTCGGGAGCGAGCCTGTGGCAGCGCTACGTGACCGCGATCCGGGACTCCGCAGCGCGGCTGCCGGAGGACGCGTACCTCGAGATCCGCTATGAAGATCTGTGCGCCGCTCCCGAAGCGACCATACGCAAGCTTTGCGGGTTTTGCGGAGAGGATTTCGACGCACGCATGCTGTCACCGCACGAAACACGCTCGGCGAAGAGCTGGAGCGAACATCCGCTCCACGCGAAGACGGCGCAGCCGATCTCCACCCGGTTCTGCGAGATGTATCGCACACGGTTGCCCGCGGCGGACGTTGAGGTGCTCGACTCGCTAATCGGCGACGCATTGAAGTGTTTCGGCTATCCGGTTTCCGGCAAGACGCGGGCCGTGCAGCCGCGGCTCGCGGCGCAGTTTCTCGAAAGCGATACCGTCACCAATCCCGAAAACGTGGCATACCGGCGTTGGCACGAAGAGCGGCGGCGGGAGCGCAAGGCGCGAGGCATCTGGAAGGATGCCGACCGCGACTCGCTGTTGTGGAGCATGAACTGAGCGTGCCTATGGGAGGAGCTATGAGAGCGAAAATGAGAGCAGGTGGTTTGCTGTTGTCGTGCTGCGTTGTGGTCTTTTCGGCGCCGGTGGTTCTTGCGCAGAGTTACCCGGTGAAGCCGATCCGCGTTATCGTGCCGTTCCCACCCGGCGGCGGCACGGACATCATGGCGCGCACCATGGCCGAAAAACTCGGTGGTGTCCTGGGGCAGCAGTTCATCGTCGACAACCGCTCAGGCGCCGGCGGCGCGCTCGGCACCGAGCTGGCCGCGAAGGCGGCGCCCGACGGCTACACCTTGCTCGTGAACTCCTCGAGCGCGTTGGTGATCGGGCCCCACCTCGTGCGCAAGCCGCCGTACGATCCACTGCGTGATCTCGCGCCGGTAATCTTGATAGGCAGCGCGCCCAACGTGCTCGTGATCCACCCGTCCGTGCCGGTGAAGAACGTGAAGGAGCTGATTGCGCTGGCAAAGAAGCGTCCGGGGGAACTCAATTACGCCTCGAACGGCGCCGGGACGCTGAGCCATCTCACCGGCGAGCTGTTCAAAATGCGCGCGGGCATCGGGATGGTGCACGTGCCGTACAAGGGCGGGCCGCCTGCCGTGACCGATACCATGGCGGGGAACGTCTCCCTCCTGTTCGCGGCGTTCCCGACCGTGTCGGTGCAGGTCCGGGCAGGAAGGTTGCGCGCCCTCGCGGTGAGCAGCACGAAGCGCGCCGCGATTGCGCCCGATCTGCCGGCCGTCGCCGAGACGTTACCGGGGTTCGAATCGAGCCAATGGTGGGGCATGTTCGGGCCGGCCGGGATGCCGGCTGAGGTCGTGAGCCGGTTGAACGCCGAGATGCGGAAAGTACTGGCACTGGCGGACGTGATGAAGCGCCTGGCGGCAGATGCGGCCGAGCCGATCGGCGGCAGTGCGGCCGAGTGCGCCGCTTTCCTGCGCGCCGACTACGAGAAATGGCAAAAGGTTGTGCAAGACAGCGGCATCCGGCCGCAGTAGTATCTTTCGTCCTGCAACCGGCGGGGACATGAAGGGTCCATGAGCAAGAGTCTGATCATCACCGTGCGTATCAACGAGTACATGTCGCGCGCGCTCAATCCCCACGTGCCGTTCACGCCCGACGAGATCGCGGAGACGGCGGCCGAGTGCCGCGCCGCCGGCGCGTCGATCATTCACTTTCACGCGCGCACGCCCGATGGCGGCAAGTGCCATGCGCCCGAGGTGTACGCGGAAATCGTCGCGAAAATCCGCGACAGGACCGACATCCTGATCGATTCCACGCTCGGCCAGATCACCGTCAAGGAGGATGAAAACCGCCTCGCGCATGTGAAGCTGATGGCACAGAAAAGCAGGACGCGTCCGGATTTCGCGGCAGTGGACACCGGCAGCAGCAATATCGACGCCTACGATGCGGCGCAGAAAAAATTTCTGACCACCGACAAGGTCTATCTCAACAGCACCGAGACCTGCCTGTTCCTCGCCAGGGGCATGACCGAGGCGGGCGTCAAGCCGCACCTGTCGGTATGGGCGGTGCCTTTCGTGCGGATGGTGGACGCATTTCTGGACATGGGCGCCATCACCGAGCCGGCCTATGTGCAGTGCGTGCTGGCCGAGGGTGGCATTGTCGGCGCGCACCCGTGCACTCCGCGCGGACTGGAAGCGCTGATCGATTTTCTGCCGCCGCAGCGCCGCATCGAATGGACGGTGGCGTGCAAGGAAGGCAATCTTTTCAACGTTGCGACCACCGCACTCGAACGCGGCGGCCATCTCGCGCCTGGCATAGGCGATTACCCCTATCCCGAACTCGGCTGCCCGACCAATGCGCAACTGGTGCGGCGCTGCGCCGAACTTGGGCGCGCCATGGGGCGCGAGCCCGCCACCACGGATGAAGCGCGGCGCATGCTGGGCATCGCCGGGCATTAAGCAATTAAGCGCGTTTCGCATGGTGAACGCGGCGGCGAGCCGCGAAAGCCTGCTAAAATATCCGTTTTTTCGCGCCAGGCAGGATTGTAGCGAGGCGGCGCGACCAGAAAATCCGATCAGGACAGGAGGCTGAGTGGGTTCTACCATTGCCGAAAAAATCCTCGGCGCGCATGCCGGCGGTGCAGCGGCCAAGGCGGGCGAAGTAATCGTCGCCGGTGTCGATTTTGCGATGGTGCACGATGCGCGGGCAGCGAACGCGCTCAAGATGATAGGCAAGCTGGATTCGCAGTCGCTGCCCTTCGTCGGCAAAACCGCTTTTGTGCTCGATCACTACTCGCCGCCGCCCAATGCGGAAGCCGCGAATACCCATTCCGCCATGCGTGAGTTTGCCGACCGGCATGGCGCGGTGCTCTACGATATCGGCGATGGCATTTGTCATCAGGTATTGCCGGAAGGCGGCCATCTGACCTGCGGCGATCTGGTGGTCGGCACCGATACTCACTCCACCACGTACGGCGCGTTCAACGCCTTCGGCACCGGTGTCGAGGGCACCGACGTGTCGGCGGTGATGATGACGGGCAAGCTGTGGTTCCGCGTGCCCGAAACCATACGCGTCGAACTCAGCGGAGAGTTGCAGCCCGGCGTCTGGGCAAAAGACCTGACGTTGCACATGCTGGGACGGCTGGGCGCGGAAGGCGCCAACTACCGTGTGATCGAGTACTGCGGATCGGCGGTGGCGGCGATGGCGATCGACGATCGCATGACGCTGTCCAATCACGCCGCCGAACTCGGCGCCAAGGCGGCGCTGCTCGAAGCCGACGCCAAAACCATCGCCTGGCTCAAGGCCCATGGCGCGCGCGAACCTAAACCGGTCAAGGCCGATGCAGATGCGGTTTACGCCGGGCGCATCGATATCGATGTCTCGCAGCTGCCGCCGCAGGTGGCGCGCCGTCACAACATCGACGACGTGGTCGGCGTGCCCGAAGTCAAAGGCCAGAAAATCAATATCGCGCTGATCGGCACCTGCACCAACGGCCGCCTCGACGACATACGCCAGGCAGCGGCCATACTCAGGGGCAAGCGCATTGCCAGGGGCGTGCGCTTGGTGATCACGCCGGCGTCGCGTCAAATTTACCTCGCTGCCGCGCGCGAAGGCCTGATCGAGGCGCTGACGCTGGCCGGCGCATCGGTGGAAGCCGCGGGCTGCGGTACCTGCGTTAACATCACCGGCCACCTCATTACCGCCGATGGCGAGGTGGTGATTTCCAGCGCCAACCGCAATTTCAGGGGCCGGCTGGGCAATGCCAAATCGGAAATCTGGATAGGTTCGGCGGCCACGGTCGCCGCGTCCGCGCTGCAGGGCTGCATCGCCGATCCGCGCGAAGTCATGGGCGGCGCCTGGCGCCCGCCAGCTGAAAAGGCGGTCGCCTGACGTCAACGTCAACGGCAATTTGACAGGATTAACAGGATTTACAAGATTACTTCCGGTTCTTTTGAATTGTCCTGTAAATCCTGTCCATTTGTTTTGCATTTTATTTTTTTGGATTTCCGATGATCACCACAATAAGCGGTCACGCCCGCGTGCTCGGCGCCGGGATCAACACCGACGTGAATTGCTCAAGCAAGTATCTGCCGGGCAGGGACAACGCTTACATCGCGCAGCGCGCCTTCGAGCAGGTTGTGCCGGGTTACGCGGCGCGCTTTGGCCAGGGCGACATCATCGTCGCCGGCAAAAACTTCGGCATCAATTCCTCGCGCGAGCAGGCGGTGCACATCATGCGCATGATGGGCGCGGCGGCGATCGTTGCGCCTTCATTCGGGCGTCAGTTTTTCCGCAACGCCATCAACAACGGGCTGCCGGTGATCGAATGCGACATAGCCGGCATTGCTGACGGCGATGTCTTGGAGATTGACCTCGCCGCTGGCCGCGTCAGCGTTGCCGCGCGCGGCATCGTGCGCAGCGTGCCGCCGCTGCCCGCCGCGATACAGTCGTTGCTCGCCGCGGGCGGGCTCATTCCCTTTTTACAACAACATCCGGATTGGAAATAGGTTTCAATATGAATCTCAAGATCGAACGGGTTGAAGTCTTCGGCGTCGCCATGCCGCTGGTCGGCGAATACAAGAACGCCTATCTGTCCAAAACCGTCGTTAAGAGCGCGGTGGTGCGCATCACCGCCACCGGCGGCGCGGTCGGCTGCGGCAACATCGATCCCACGCCCGGTTACTCCAAGGAATTGACAGAGGACAGCCTGAGAATGCTCGAGACCAGGTTCGCGGGCCTGGTGATGGGCATGGACCCCACCAATGTGCACAGAATACTGGCGAAGATCGAGCCCGCGGTCGACGGCTACCTCGACGCCAAGGCGGCGATCGAGATGGCGTGCGTGGATTTGTCGGCGCGGGTGGCCGGCATGCCGGTCTACACCTATCTCGGCGGCGCGGTGAAAGACCGTCTGCTGTTCAACGCCTGGGTCGGCATCCTGCCGCCGGACGAGGCGGCGAAAGAGACGCTGCAGTGGAAAAATCAGGGCTTCCGCTCGGCCAAGATCAAGGTCGGCGGCAATATCGAGGCCGACCGCGACCGCGTCAAGGCGGTACGCGAAGCGGTCGGCGCCGATTTCAATCTGCGCATTGATGCCAACGCCGGTTACGACGCCGACACCTCGATCAAGCTTGCCAACATGGTTGCGCCGTTCAATCTGCAGTTGTTCGAGCAGCCGGTGCCGGCTGACGACATTGCCGGCATGGCACGCGTGCGCAAGGCGGCCAACGCAGTGGGCGTGCCCATCATGGCCGACGAATCAGTGCTCGACCACGCCAGCCTGATCAACATCATCCGCATGGATGCCGCCGACATCGTGAAAGTGAAGGTGATGAAGCAGGGCGGTTTTCTCAACACGCGGCGCATGATCGCCACTGCCGAGGCGGCGGGCATACGCTGCGTGGTGGGCCACGGTTTCGGGCTCGGCGTGAACACCATGTGCGAAGTCATGCTGGCGGCGACTTCGAGCAATGTCATCGATGGACTGGAATGCGTGGGGCCGCTGAAAACCAAAGACGACATCGTCACCCACAAGCTTGATCTCAGCAAAGGCAGCATCGCGCTGCCGCCGGGGCCGGGGCTGGGCGTGACGCTGGACGACGCCAAGCTCGTCAAATACAAATTTGAAATCCGGCAGGCTTCTTAGAAATAAGAATTAAATCAATTAGTTAATACGATGGAGATCGACAATGATTCGTAAGTCCTACTGGCAGCTGTTGTGCGCCCTGGTGGCGGCGCTGGTGATCGGGAATGGGCACGCGCAGCAATATCCGGTGCGCCCGGTCACCATCTTGTGCTGGTCGGCTGCGGGGTCGCCGGTCGATCTTTACGCCCGCATCATGGCGAAATTGCTGTCCGCCGAGCTCGGCCAGAACGTGGTGGTCGAAAATCGTCTCGGCGGCTCCGGCATCATCATGGTCAATACGCTGATCAGGGCGCCGGCCGACGGCTATGTCCTCGCCGCCAACACCATCACGCTCGCGACCTTGTTCAGCGAGCCCACGGCCAGCTTCAAGCCCGAGGATCTGCAAATGATCTCGCGCTCCCAGGTCGATCCGTATGGGCTGATCGTGCATACCTCGACCCCGTTCAAGACCATAGACGACCTGGTGGCTTACGCCCGCAAGAAACCGAACTACATCAATGTCAGCGGACCGTTTGCGATGAGCGGTCATCGCGTGGCGTGGGAAGTGTTCTCTGAAGTCGCCAAGATCAAGGCCACCTGGGTGCCGTATCCCGGTGGCGGTCCGGCGCTCAACGCGGTGGCGGGCGGGCACGTCGATGCTGCCGCGACCAACCCGGGCAACGTCAAGCCGCTGATGGCCGCAGGCAAAGTGCGGGTGCTCGCGGTGTCCTCGGAGCAGCGGCTCGATGATTTTCCCGATGTGCCTACCTACAAAGAGCGTGGCTGGGACGTCGTGCGCTATCAGTGGCGCGGCATCATGGCCAAGGCGGGCACGCCCAAGCCGGTGGTCGACCGGCTGGCCGCCGCGATACAAAAAGTCCAGCAGACCCCGGAGTGGAAGGCTTACCTGAAGCAGGTCACTCAGCTCGACGGTTTCCAGGGTCCGGACGCGTTTCGCGCGCAGCTGCTGCAGGACATGAAAGAAATGGAAGTCGTCAAGAAAAAACTCGGTTTATAAAAGGCGTGACCGGTGACTAATGACTCGTTGAAAAACATTCCCGTGCGTAAACGGTTGCGCGAACGGCTGACCAAAGGGCCGATGATCGTCGCGCCCGGGATTTACGATGCCTACGGCGCGCGTTTCGTCGAGCAGGCGGGATTCGAAGCGGTGTACATGACCGGCAACGGCGTTTCCGCATGCCTGCTGGGGCGGCCGGATGTGGGCCTCGTCGATCTCACGCTGTTTGCCGCTCATGCGCACCGGGCGGCGGCCTGTGTCGATATTCCGCTGATCTGCGATGCCGACACCGGCTACGGCAACGCCGTCAACATCAAACGCACGGTTGAGGAGTTCGAGGCCGCCGGTGTCGCGGCGATCCACATCGAAGACCAGATGGCGCCCAAGCGCTGCGGCCACCTGCCGGGTTCGCGTCCGGTAGTGTCGCTGGAAGAGCACGCCGCCAAGATCGCAGCCGCCATCGCTGCGCGCCGTGATCCGGATTTCATCATCATCGCGCGCACCGACGCTGCATCCGGGCACGGGCTGGATGAGGCGATCCGCCGTGGCAGGGCATATCGCGAGGCCGGCGCCGACGTGGTGTTTGTCGAACTCAAGACCAGTCCGACCATACTCGGAGACATGAAACGCGTGACGTCAGAAATTGCCGCGCCGTGCCTGATTAATATCGATGGCGGTGGCAAGCTGGGCGCGCTGACCGCTGACGAAATCGAGCAGCTGGGATTTCGCATCGCCATCTATCCGGGTCTGGAGCGTTATGCAGCAGGTTTCGCAACCCGCGAAGCGCTGGCTGCGCTCAAGCGCGACGGCACCACCGCAGCGGTGCACGATCGCATGCTGACCATGAAAGAATACAACGAAGTGCTCGGGCTCAGCGAAGTCGAGCAATGGGAAAAGAAATTCATGGGCGGGTAGGTAAAGATCGATGAATGGTAAGCAGTAAGCGGTGAGCAGAAAACCCGGGAACTGTCTGCGCGGGGAGGCGTCAATTCCGCTTACCGCTTACCGCTTACCGCTTACCGCTTACCGCTTACCGCTTACCGCTTACCGCTT
>CAKKQX010000112.1:0-6047 GCA_919902235.1 Burkholderiales bacterium | reverse complement strand
ACCCCTTAACAGAAGTATCGGAGTCGTCAATGGAAGTCACCGGAACGCTTGCACGCTATGTCATCGACTCACGCTACGCCGACATTCCGGATGAAGTCAAACACGAGGCCGCACGCTCGTTTCTGAACTGGGTTGGCTGCGCCGTCGGCGCGGCGCGCCATGAAACCGTGGAACGCGCGCTTGCGGCGCTGGCGCCTTTTTCCGGGCCCGCGCAGGCGACCGTGCTCGGGCGCGGCGACCGGCTGGATATCATGCAGGCGGCGCTGATGAACGGCATCACTTCGCATACCTTCGATTTCGACGACACGCATCTGAAAACCGTGATCCATCCCAGCGGTCCGGTGGCTTCCGCCATTCTCGCGCTTGCCGAGCGCCAGCCGGTGAAGGGTGAAGATTTTCTGCACGCCTTCATTCTCGGCGTCGAAGTCGAGTGCCGCATCGGCAACGCGGTTTATCCCAATCACTACGACGTGGGCTGGCACATCACCGGCACCGCCGGCGTGTTCGGCGCTGCCGCGGCCGCAGGCAAGCTTCTCGGACTCGACGAGCAGCAGATGATATGGGCGCTCGGCATTGCCGCCACTCAGGCCTCGGGTCTGCGCGAGATGTTCGGTACCATGTGCAAGCCCTTCCATCCCGGCAACGCCGCGCGCAACGGCCTGCTTGCCGCTTTGCTGGCGCAAAAGGATTTCACCAGTTCGAATCAGGGCATAGAGGCCAGGCGCGGCTTCGCCAACGTGCTCTCGACCAGGTTCGAGCCGAAGGAGATCACCGAAAATCTCGGAAAAACCTTCGAGATCCGGATCAACACCTACAAACCATTTGCCTGCGGCATCGTCATTCACCCGGCCATCGACGGCTGCATACAGCTGCGCAACGAACATAATCTGAAGGCGGATGACGTCGAGAGCGTTACGCTCAGGGCGCATCCGCTGGTGCTGGAACTGACCGGCAAGAAAACGCCGCAGGTCGGACTGGAAGCCAAGTTCAGCGTTTACCATTCGTCCGCGGTGGCGATCATCTATGGCGCGGCGGGCGAGAGCGAGTATGGCGACGCGGTGGTGCGCGATCCTGCCGTGATCGCGTTGCGCGACCGCGTAACGGCGACCGTCGACCGGAGCGTGCACGAGGACCAGGTGCACGTCACGATCAGGCTCAAAAACGGCAAAACACTGGAAAAATTCGTCGAACATGCGATCGGCAGTATCGCCCGGCCGATGAGCGATGCCGATCTCGAAACCAAGTTCCGCGGCCTGGCCAAAGGCATTCTTTCAACGGCGGAAACCGAGCGGCTGCTGCGGCTGTGCTGGGACATCGCAAAATTGAAGGACGCCGCCGAGGTTGCGCGCGCAGCGGTGCCGGCAAGCGCCGGCTAGCGGTTCGGGGCTTGAAGTGCTGCGGTTTGCAGCAGGCAGGAAAAGAACGACAACACGCCCGCTCGCGCGCAAGGGACGAATACCGATCATCAGTGCATGCATCGAGGGAGAAAAAATGATAAAAACATCAAGATGCGTTTTTATGGCAGCGGTTTTCCTGCTGGCAGGCGGGACGGCGCATGCGCAATCTGCGCCGGGATATCCGGCGCGGCCGGTGCGGATGGTGGTGCGGTTCGCGCCCGGCGGCGCGTCGGATTTCGTCGGGCGGCTGATCCAGCCCAGGCTGGTGCAGGAACTGGGGCAGCAGGTCGTGATCGACAACCGCGCCGGCGCCTCGGGCAATATCGGCGTCGAGGTGGCCGCGCGCGCCACGCCCGACGGTTACACCCTGTTGCTCGGCAATATCGGCACCATGGCGATCAACCCGAGCATCTATCCGAAGTTTCCGATCAAACCGGTGCGCGATTTCATCGGCGTGACGCAGGTGGTGGATGTGCCGGTGGCCCTGGCCGCGCATCCTTCGGTTCCGGTAAAGACCATGAAGGAGTTCATCGCTTACGCCAAGGCACAGAGCGGAAAGCTCAATTACGGTTCTGCCGGCGCGGGCAGCAACGGCCGTCTGGAAATGGAGCAGTTCATGCGGCTCGCCGGCATCGACCTGACGCATATCCCGTACAAGGGCGGCGCCGGCGCTGCCGCCACCGCGCTGGTATCGGGTGAAGTCGGCGTCGCGTTCGTCAGCCTGGCCTCGGTAATGCCGCATGTGCGCGCCGGTAAGCTGAAAATCCTCGGCGTCTCGGCAGGCAAGCGCGTTGCCGCGCTGCCCGACGTGCCGGTAATGCCGGAACTGGGCTACAAGGACATGCAGACCGGATCATGGCAGGGCGTGTATGTGCCGGCCGGCACCTCGCGCGCCGTGGTCGACCGGCTGTACGCTGCGGCGACGAAAGTCATGGCCGACCCCGACGTGGTCAAACGCATCAATGACAGCGGCGCGGAAGTCATTGTCAGCGCCTCGCCCGCGGCGTTTGCGGTATTCATGAAGGAACAGAACGAGCGGTTCGCGCAAGTGGTCAGACAGATCGGCGGCATTACGGAATAATCAGAGGAGCAGCGGCAGTGTACAAACTGGGAATACTTGAAGGCGACGACATCGGGCTGGAAGTGGTGCCCGAATGCGTCAAGGTAATGAAGGCCGCGGCGGCGAAAGCCGGGTTGCAGATCGAGTGGCAGCCTTTGCCGATCGGCAAGCGCGGCCACGAGTCGCACGGCCACACGATGCCGCAATACACGGTCGACGCGCTGCAGCACGTTGACGGCTGGTTGCAGGGTCCGATCGGCCATAACGCCTATCCGCGCGATGATCCGACCTGGATCAATCCGCCGCTGCGCAAGAAGTTTGAGCTGTTCGCGAACGTGAAGCCGGTGAAGTCCTATCCCAATCTGCCTTCGCTGCACAAGGACGTCGACATCGTGTTCCTGCGCGAGACCACCGAGGGCATGCAGTCGGGCAGCGTGGTGTTCGCCGGCAGCGGCGAGTTCCAGCCTAACGACGATATCGCCATCGGCATGCGCGTGGTGACGCGCAAGGGCGCGAGCCGCGTTGCGCGCGAGGCGTTCGAGATCGCGCGCACGCGCAAACGCAAGAAGGTGACCGCGCTGCACAAGGAACCGGTATACCGGCTGGTCTGCGGCATGTTCGCGCAGGAGTGCCGCAAGATGGCGAAAAACTATCCCGACGTCGAATTCGAGGAAGTACTGATCGACGGTTTTGCGCTGAAGCTGGTGATGAAGCCGCAGCAATACGACGTCGTGGTCACCACCAACCAGTTCGGCGACATCATCACCGACGAAGGCGCGGGGCTGGTCGGCGGACTGGGCCTTGCACCCGGACTGGTGGTCGGCGAGCGCCAGGCGATGGCGCAGGCCACCCACGGCTCAGCACCGGATATCGCCGGCAGAAACATCGCCAATCCCTACGCCATGATCATGTCGGGCAAGATGCTGTTTGAATGGCTGGGGCGCACGCGCGACGACGCCAAGGCCGCAGCCGCCGCGGCGCTGATGGATGCGGCGGTAGACAAGGTTATTGCCGAAGCGGAGCATCTGACTGGCGACCTTGGCGGCAAGTCCGGCACCACGCAGATGGGGGAAGCCATCGCTGCCGCCCTTTGATGCGCTGCGGGAGCAGTACGCGGTAAACTTGGCGGCAATTGAGCCGCACGCAAGATGCGGCGAAACTCTCCGGCACGAGCCGGGTCATACCTTCGGGACGGAGCCCCGGCGGGGGTTTGCCCGCCGACCCGAAGGCCAAGGGCTGAAAAAAACTCAAAACGAGGAGGTAATACCATGCAAAGAGCATTAGGCGTTATTTTCACCGCGGCCCTTGCAGTCGTATCTGTATTCACCGGCTTCGCGCAGGCAGCCGGTTACCCTGAGCGGCCGGTGCGACTGGTCGTGCCATTCGCCCCCGGCGGCGCGTCGGATTTCGTCGCGCGCATCATCCAGGACAAGCTGGGCGCCGAACTCAGGCAGCAGATCGTCATCGACAATCGGACCGGCGCATCAGGCTATATCGGCGTCGAGATCGCTGCGGAATCGACGCCCGATGGATATACCGCCTTGCTCGGCAATATTGGCACGATGTCGATCAATGCCTCGGTATTTCCCAAATTCAAGGTCAAGCCGATCGACGCCTTCATCGGCATTACGCAGGTTGTCGATGTGCCGGGCATGGTGGTGGTGCATCCGTCGCTGCCGGTAAAGTCGATCAAGGAGTTGATCGACTATGCCAAGGCGCAGCCGGGCAAGCTGAATTTCTCGGCGTCCGGCGCAGGCAGCAATTCGCGTCTGGCCTTTGAGTTGTTTCAGCAGCAGGCCGGGATAAAAATCGTCATGGTGCCCTACAAGGGCGGTGCCAGCGGGGCATCGCTGGCCGTTGCGCAAGGCGAGGTTCCGCTGACCATGCTGACGTCTTCCTCGCTGCTGCCGTACATCCGCCAGGACCGGATGCGCCTGCTTGCCGTGGTGGCCCCGGAACGGCTGAGTGTTGCGCCCGATGTGCCCACGATGAAGGAAGTCGGGTTCCCTGATCTCGTCGTCGGATCGTGGCAGGGCGTGTACGTGCCCAAGGGCACGCCGCGCGCCGTGGTCGACCGGTTGTTCAAGGCGGTGGTGACGACGATGAAGGACGGCGAGGTCATTCGGAAACTGGGCACGGCGAGCGCGGCAGCGATTGTCAGCAATTCGCCGGCGGATTTCCACAAGTTCTGGGTCAGCGAGCATAACCGCTGGTCGAAAGTGGTGAAGGACGTCGGCGCTGTGGCGCACTGAACGGCAGTCCCGGCACTGCGCGCGCGGTGCAGTGCCGGTGAAAATGCAGGGAGCCCGTTGAGGAGGGCGTCAATCGGCATGGCGCCCAGGCTTAAAGCCATGGCAGGGGTTTTTGCCTGCTGGCGATATGGTGATTTATCCGGGCGCGGCAGCAAAAGTATCGGTTGATGCGGATAATTCACGCTGGGGGAGTAGTTGAAAAAATATTTAAAAACAATATGTTATGCTTTCTTCTCTGGGCTGATACTGGCGCCGCTGCCGGCCCTGGCGCAGCAAAAAGCAGCCAAGGCGCCGGCAACGCAAAAGGGTCAGAAAGCACAGAAAACGCAGCACCGGGGCCGGCCGGAAAAGCTCTATTGCACGCTCGGGACCGAGGACCGCCAGGCGCGGATCGCGGTGGAAGTGCTCGGCGGCAAGGTGCAAAGCATCGCCTACTACAGCAAATGGAAACCGCGCACCTGTTCCATGCACATCATTCGCGATGATGCGTACAGCAAATGGGAAGATACCGGAAACCATACGGTGGTGAGCCTGATCGAGGACAAAGGCGCTTTTCTCATCGATCATGAAAGCAACCGCCTTCATTTCATTTTCCGCAATATCGACCGCGAGCGCTTTTGCGGCATGGAAGGCAAAATCAACGGCAGCCTGACCGTGTGGCGCGGCAAACCTCGGTGCGGCGTGGAGGGTGTGATGGATGAGAACCCGCCGGAACTGACGGAGAAAAAACCCTGAGCATGCCGCAGCGTTCGCGCATATGCAAAAAGCCCGCTGCAGGCAGCGGGCTTTTTGCGTGTCCTGATTTCGTGCCCGTTTGCACGGGCATCGCAGACGCCTACATTCTGCTCAAATCCTGAATCGCATCCACCACCATGGCAGTGCCGACGGCGATCAGCAGGATATCGGCGGCCACGCGCACGTAGCGGTAACCTGCGGGCGGCCGTCCCAGCCTGACGATCACCGCCGGCGGCAGGTCATAGAAAATCACGTCACGCGGCAGCGGCCGGCCGACCTGCCACTTCTTGGCCTGCCCGGGCGGCATGCAGCCGTTGTTTTTCTTGGCCAATCCGGGAGGGCAGCTGCCGCGGCGAAACTGCTCACTGTAGTGATCGTTGACGACTGTCCAGTGCCGGTCGCCGAAATGTTCGCTCATCCTGACTACGGACCCGGCTCCGTCGCGCGACGATCTTTCGTCACCGTCCCGTTGCCTGCTCTTATTCTTTTCGGGCTTCTCCATGCGTTCGCCCTTCTCGCCCTTGCCACCGCCGGCCCATGCTGGCTTTTCCGCGATTGCCGGACCGACCGCCAGTATTCCGGCAATCGCAATAGCCAACGCGC
>CAKKQX010000111.1 GCA_919902235.1 Burkholderiales bacterium | reverse complement strand
GCCAGCGACGGCGTGTTCAAACGCGTGGCGGCAGTCATCGGCCAGCCCGGACTGGCGGATGACCCGCGCTTCAGGACCGCAGTGGCGCGCGCCAAAAATGAGGATGCGCTGGACTCCATCATCGGCGCGTGGACGAAGCAGCACGACTGCGCCGAGCTGGAATGCATGCTGCACGCCGCCGCCGTGCCGGCGGCGCGCATTTTTACCGTGGAGGATATTTTCAAGGATCCGCATTACGCCGTGCGCGGCATGCTGGCGGCCGTGCCCGACGACGATCTGGGCAGCGTGACCGTGCCGGCAGTGGTCCCCAAACTCGACGCGACGCCCGGCGCGATCAGGCACGCCGGCCGGCGCATAGGGCAGGATACGCGCGCGGTGCTGCGCGAAATCGCGGGCATGACGGATGATGAAATCACGCAACTCGAAAACGAAGGGATCGTCGCCTGCGACCCGCACGCCGACCAGCCGCGCAGCGTGGAAGCTTCGGAAGCGTCTTGATCGCCGCCAAGACGCCAAGGCGCCAAGAAAAGCAAAGCGGGATAATTGCCCAGAAGATCTTGCGTTCGTATTCCCACAGCTTGCCTGGCAGCTTTATGCGACAACTTTATTGTTCTCCCCGTGTCGTTCCTTGGCGTCTTGGCGTCTTGGCGGCGCACCTGTTTTAGGGTTTTGATATGGCATTTGATGAACTGCTGAACGATCTCGAAAAACGCCGCCGGCAGGTGCTGGCCATGGGCGGACCGGACAAGCTCGCCAGGCGGCGGGCCTCTGGCGCCCTCAACGCGCGCGAGCGCATCGCCTATCTGTTCGATCAGGACAGCTTCATCGAATCCGGGCTGTTTGCAACCTCGGCTTATGCGCAGGACCGCGAGCGTTCGCCCGCAGACGGCAAGCTTGCCGGCTTCGGAAAAATTCACGGTCGCGAGGCTGCAGTGGTTGCCAACGACTTCACGGTGATGGGCGCTTCGAGCAGCGCCACCAACATGAAGAAAATCGGCCACATGAAGCGCACCGCGGTGAGCCGCGGCATCCCATTGGTCATGCTGGGAGAATCATCCGGCGCCCGGCTTCCCGACAACATGGGTGCGCGCGGCATGGGTTCCCTGCTCGCCCAGGATCCGCAGCAATATTTGCGGCTGCGCGAAAGCCCGTGGGTGTCGGCCGCGCTCGGGCTGTGCTACGGCTCTTCAACCTGGTATTGCGTGCTCGCCGACTTCAACGTCATGCGCAAGGGCGCGATCATCGCGGTGTCGAGTTCGCTGCTCGCCTCGCTCGCCATGAACGACACGGTCAATGCGGAAGAACTCGGCGGCTGGCGCATGCACGCCGAGGTCACGGGCTTTGCCGACATGGTGGTGGACACCGACGAGCAGGCGATCGACGCGGTGAAAACCTTTCTCTCCTACCTGCCCTCCAACAACAGCGAGGCGCCGCCGGTCAAACCCGTGCCCGCCGGCTCGGGCGACAGGATAAAGGATATTCTGAACATCCTGCCGCAATCGCGCACTCAGGTTTACGACATGCGCAAAATTCTGCAGTGCATCGTCGACCGTGACAGCTGGTTCGAGCTCAAGCCGCGCTTCGGCAAAGCTGGCGTCACCGCGCTGGCGCGGCTGGACGGCAAAACAGTGGGCGTCATTGCCAACAATCCGCTGTTCAAGGGCGGCGCGCTGGATGCCGACGCCTGCGACAAGATCGTGAGTTTCCTGGTGCTGTGCGATTCGTACAA
>CAKKQX010000110.1 GCA_919902235.1 Burkholderiales bacterium | reverse complement strand
GGGCGCTGGGTGTGATTTGCGAGATCGGGATATTCGTGTGGATGCCGCATCTCTACCGCGCATTCACGCTGCGCCGCATCCTCATCGCGAGTTTTGCGCTGGCGGTGGTGCGCTTTCTGATCATCGGCTGGGCGGTGGATAGCGTGGTTCTGCTGCTGCTCGCGCAGACTTTGCACGCCGCGACCTTCGGTTCGTTTCATGCCGCAGCGATCGGCGTCGTCCATAAACTTTTCCGCGGCCGGCATCAGGCGCGCGGCCAGGCGATTTACGGCAGCCTCGCCTACGGCGTCGGCGGCGCGGTGGGCGGACTCGCCAGCGGCTATGCCTGGGACAGCCTGGGGCCCGCCGCCACCTTCACGCTGGCCGCGGCGTGCGCAGCTGCCGGCATGTTGATTTTATGGTGGAAATTACACTTGGACGCGCGGTGACGAACTGCAGTGGCGCATCCATGGTCCATCGCTGAGACACTGCGCTATCCGCATCGCGGATGCACATGCTCTGGCTGGAAACGGTATTTTTGTGGGATAATTCCAAGTTTACAGCAGCTTACGTACTTAAATCGCCCGGGTAATTTTTAGCAGACATTCATTCATGACAGCACAAACTTTGTTCGACAAGCTCTGGGCCAGCCATCTCGTGCGCGAGGAAAAAGACGGCACGGCGTTGATCTATATCGACCGTCATCTGGTGCACGAAGTCACCAGTCCGCAGGCTTACGAGGGCCTCACGCTTGCCGGCCGCAAGGTCTGGCGCGTCGATTCCGTGGTGGCGACGGCCGACCACAACACGCCCACGCGCAACTGGGACCAGGGCCTCAACGGCATCACCGATGCGGTTTCGCGGCTGCAGGTGGAGACGCTGGACAAGAACATCAAGGCTTTCGGCGCCAAAGTGTATTTCCCGTTTCTCGACAAACGGCAGGGCATCGTGCACGTGATCGGCCCCGAGCAGGGCGCCACGCTTCCCGGCATGACGGTGGTGTGCGGCGACTCGCATACCAGCACCCACGGCGCGTTCGGCGCGCTGGCATTTGGCATAGGCACGAGCGAGGTCGAGCACGTGCTCGCCACCCAGTGCATGGTCATGAAAAAATCCAAGGCGCTGCAAATCGCGGTCGAGGGCAAACTGGGCGCGGGAATCACTGCCAAGGACATCATTCTCGCCATCATCGGCAGGATAGGCACCGCAGGGGGAACCGGCTACACCATCGAATTCGCCGGCAGCGCGATCCGCGCGCTGTCCATGGAAGGCCGCATGACCCTGTGCAACATGGCGATCGAGGCTGGCGCGCGCGCCGGCATGGTGGCGGTGGACGACAAGACCATCGATTACCTGCAGGGCCGGACTTTCGCCCCCAAGGGCGCCATGTGGGACAAGGCCGTGGACTACTGGCGCAGCCTGAAGAGCGACGAGGGCGCGCAGTTTGACAAGGTAGTGACGTTGGACGCCGCCGAAATCAAACCGCAGGTAACCTGGGGTACTTCGCCGCAAATGGTGACCACCATCGACGGCCGGGTGCCCGATCCTGCCCGCGAATCGGACCCGATCAAGCGCGAAGGCATGGAACGCGCGCTCAAGTACATGAATCTCAAGCCCGATACGCCGATCACTGAAATCAGACTGGACAAGGTATTCATCGGGGCCTGCACCAATTCGCGCATCGAGGATTTGCGCGCAGCAGCGCAGGTAGTCAAGGGAAAGAAAGTCGCCGCCAACGTCAAGCTGGCGATGGTGGTGCCGGGCTCGGGGCTGGTGAAAGCCCAGGCGGAAAAAGAAGGGCTCGACGAGATATTCACCGTTGCGGGGTTTGAGTGGCGCGAACCGGGTTGTTCGATGTGCCTCGGCATGAACGAAGATCAACTGTCGCCGGGGGAGCGCTGCGCCTCGACTTCAAACCGCAATTTCGAGGGCCGTCAGGGACCCGGCGGCAGAACGCATCTGGTGAGTCCGGCGATGGCGGCGGCGGCGGCGATTGCAGGGCACTTTGTGGACGTACGCAACTTCAACAACTGATGGAGGTAATCATGAAGCGATTTGCGATGCTGATGCTGGCCGTGTTGGCTGTTGTGCTGGCGGGTTGCAATACCATGCATGGGCTGGGCAAGGATGTCGAAAAAACCGGCGAAGCGATTCAAAGGAAATCACAGTAAATCATGGAAAAGTTTGTGCGCAAGGAAGGCCTGGTGGTGCCGCTTGATCGCGCCAACGTCGACACCGACGCCGTTATCCCCAAGCAGTTCCTGAAATCGATCAGGCGTACCGGTTTCGGCCCGAACCTGTTCGACGCGTGGCGTTACCTCGACCGCGGCGAACCGGACTCGGATAATTCCAGGCGTCCGCTCAATCCTGACTTCGTGCTGAACCAGCCGCGTTACAAGGGTGCCACGGTGTTGCTGGCGCGCGAGAACTTCGGTTGCGGTTCTTCGCGCGAGCACGCGCCATGGGCGCTGCTGCAATATGGTTTTCAGGCGGTGATCGCGCCCAGTTTCGCCGACATTTTCTTCAACAACAGCCTCAAGAACGGACTGGTGCTGATCCGGCTCGATGCGAAAATCGTGGACAAGCTTTTCAAAGAGACGGAAGCAGCCGCGGGTTATCGTCTGGCCGTCGATCTCGAACAGCAGACCGTGACCACCCCCGGCGGGGAAAGCTTCAGGTTCGAGATCGACCCGTTCCGCAAGCACTGCATTCTTAACGGGCTGGATGATATCGGACTCACCCTCGATCACGCCGGCGAGATCAAGGCGTTCGAGGCGCAACATCGCGAACGCCAGCCTTGGCTGTTCGGCTGAAAACTCTTGCCGCCAAGACGCCAAGAAAGTCGGAGAAGTTCTAAGGGATGCCGCATCGGTTGCCAGTAGCGGCCGTGCGGTTTGACCGGAGATTTCCAGAAGTCTCGGGCAGACAGGCTGGTTGTATTTTTTCAAGTTTCCTTGGCGTCTTGGCGCCTTGGCGGCTGACAAAGGTTTCATGATGAAAATCGCAGTTCTCGCCGGCGACGGTATCGGCCCGGAAATTGTTGCACAGGCGTTGAAGGTACTGCGTGCGCTCGCCAAAGACGGACTCAAGATCGAACTTGAAGAGGCGCCTTTCGGTGGCGCCGGTTTCGACGCACATGGCGACCCGTTGCCGGAAAGCACGCTTAAACTGGCGCAGCAGGCTGACGCCGTGTTGTGCGGCGCGGTGGGCGGCCCCCAATACGATGCGTTGCCGCGTCCGCAGCGTCCGGAGCAGGGTATCCTGCGCATCCGCAAGGAACTGGGGCTTTTTGCCAATTTGCGCCCCGCCATGCTCTACCCGGAACTGGTCGGCGTCTCCAGCCTCAAGCCGGAAGTGGTGTCGGGACTGGACATCATGATCATCCGCGAGCTTACCGGGGACATTTATTTCGGCGAGCCGCGCGGGCGCCGCGACAATGCGCGGGGCGAGCGCGAAGGCTACGACACCATGCGCTACTCGGAGCCCGAAATCCGGCGCATCGTGGAAGTCGGATTCCAGACCGCTCTCAAGCGCAATAAAAAACTGTGCTCCGTGGATAAAGAGAACGTGCTGGAAACGAGCCGGTTGTGGCGCGAGGTGGCGAACGATGTCGGCACGAAATATCCCCAGGTCGCGCTCTCGCACATGTACGTCGACAACGCGGCAATGCAACTGGTGCGCAATCCCAAGCAGTTCGACGTCATTGTCACCGGCAACATGTTCGGAGACATTCTGTCGGATGAGGCGTCCATGCTGACGGGGTCGATCGGCATGCTGCCTTCGGCCTCGCTGGATGCCAATGGCAAGGGACTGTACGAGCCGATTCACGGCTCAGCGCCCGACATCGCGGGCAAGAATGTGGCCAACCCGCTGGCGACCATACTGTCGTCAGCCATGATGCTGCGCTATACGTTCAACAAGGACGAGTGGGCCTATCGCGTCGAGGCCGCGGTCAAAAGCGTGCTTGCGCAGGGCTACCGCACGGCGGATATTCATGAAGCTGGCACGCAAAAAGTCGGTACTGCCGAAATGGGTGATGCCGTGGTGGCGGAGATTTAATATAATACAATGATTTTAAAGGATTATTTATGAACAGGGTGGGTCTGGTCGGCTGGCGTGGCATGGGCGGTTCGGTGCTGATGCAGCGCATGCAGGCCGAGCGCGACTTTGATGTCAT
>CAKKQX010000109.1:10062-21213 GCA_919902235.1 Burkholderiales bacterium | reverse complement strand
TCCCGGAAGGAGAGGGTGGGAATGGCACTAATTCGCTGTCGCGAATTAGTGAAAGATCAATAAACCGGGGCCGCGCGATAGGTCAGACCGGATTTTGACTCAACGGACCGAAAAAGTGATTCGTGCAAGGCCCGTGGTATCTGCGCACGCCGGGTACGCGCTTTAATTTTGCTTTGATACTTTAAAGTGTGCCCAGTCGAAGTCTTTCCCGCCTTCGACTAATCTGGAAGGCGATAATAAATAACCCTTATCCCGGACATGCATTTGCAGACTTTGCGCCTGCATGAAACTTCCTGCGCGCATTAACACTGCCACTTCGCCGTTCTTGTCGGGCTTGTCAGAAAGCAGCAGCGCTGCGTTGCCTCGCTCAGACGCTCCCGAGGCAGGGAAATTTTCTGAAGTTGCCAGCTTTACCGGGAGTGCAATGTTGCCGAGTATCTGAATGCCGACACGATGCTGAGAATAGGGGTCTTTGGTAAGGCGGCGGACGATACCCACACGACAGGCTGTGGCTGTTTCAGGGTGAATCGCCAGCAGACTGCCGATCTGTAACCAGTCGCCCATTATCTTCGGCACAATTGCGCCATAGCCGCCGTCGCTCACATTAAACACGATCCAGCTCTCCGAGGCCGGGGGATCGTTGAATTCAAGTGAGTTCGAATCCATAAGCATATCTATCCAGCCCAGAATTTCCGGAAAATGCGGCACGATCGTAATCCGGGTGGCAAGTTCGCGGCGCGGGTTGCTGCGCAGCGGTGGTTTGCCAGCCCAATACAGTTTGAGGTGTGTGAGCACTGACAGGATTGTCGTTTTGTCGAAGTTTCCGCCGAGATTGATATCCTCTGGAACGCCGTCTTTTTCCCCGACCGCGCCGATAAGATCTTGCAGCCCTTGCACGGCATCATCAGGGCCGAAGAAACGTATCATGGGGCCCATTGATATGCTTCTGGTTATTCGCGCTGGCGGCTTGTGCATCGATAGATCGAAGAAAAAATGGCAGCCCGGCATGACTTTCAATTGCAATGCGAAGCGACTGGCGAAATGGGCTATCACGCGCTCGGCAATATGAATCTGCGCTGGCGGCAAACTGTCGGGCGAGGACATCGTGAGCATCAGCGCCTTGAGAAACTCTTCCTGGGCGCTGGATTCTCCATGCAGTCCGGGATAGATGACGACCCGTTGGCCGGCGAATCCCCGGTGCTCGGCGAAGGCATAGATGCGCCCGAGGTCGTGCCAGATGCGGCTCTCGACCAGGCCGTAACGCAGCAGGATCCATTTGAGTTGCAAGCTCAAAGTACGCAATGTGCGCCCGACTATCGTGGGCATGTTGTTCTGCATTGAGGCTGAAACATGAGCGCCGGCCTGGAACTGCTCTATGCAATCGAGATAGCCATTCCCAAGCGTCTTCCAGAATCCGAACGAAGCGTTCCAGATCCGGCTTTCGTAGTTTTTTTGCAAACGCAGTGCATCGATATACTCTTGCGCCAGCCGGAACTGATGAGATTTTGCCCCCTGGTCGATCAGCGCAACCAGGTCAAAGCGTTGGTCGAGCTTGAACTCCTTGGTTTCGCTGATCGACCCGAGCCAGGACACGGACTGCTCCAGCGCCTTCAGTGAGGCCGCATCCGCCAACTCGGCAACCAGTTCGCGCGCTTTGCGCATGTTGGCCATGGGATGATCCGGCTTACTGCCGATGATGCGACTGAACATCAGCTGCTCTCCAGTAGAGCTAATTTCATGACAGGATAATAATTCATTTTGAATCAATGGTCTAGTGAGGGTTGCCGGCCGCAGCAAGCGAAAATTATTCCGGACTATAAGCGACAACGTGGCGGGTGATTCCTGCCGAACGCGCTGCGGCCGTGGGCACTTGCTCCTGTCGCAGGGGCGCAGCGGCGTTGTCGCTACTCAGGCGCTGCGCGCCGGCACATCCAGCAAGGCCGCGCTGATCTGCCCATGCGCGGTCACGACCGCCATGCGCCCCGGCAGCCTGGCGGCGGCTTCCCTGATTTTTGTCATCTCGCCGCTGGTTGCGACATCGCTTTTGTTGATGACCAGGATATCGGCGAACACCATCTGCTCGAGGTAATCGTCGCGCGCGCCCAGCGCGGGATCAGTGAACCTGTGTGGGGTCGAGCACGCACACAGACGCACACAGAAGTAGCCAGTCGCACAGCGCGCTGTCCTGGTTGTGGGCAGGAGGCATTACCATTGACCACGGGGAGGTGCCGCACTATATTCGCCCGGGAAGGGCGGGCAGTACGCATCCGCGGAGCTGATAATTCTCGGGACCGCCCTCATTCACCTCGGCAGGTTCGTGATGCAAGCGAAGTCCATGGTACGGGGTGAACGCGCTAATCCAGGCGCGCGCCGGAAAATTTGACCACCTTGGCCCATTTTGCTGTTTCCTCCTTGATAAAGGCGGCAAACCGCGCCGGCGTGCTGCCGAAAGCTTCGATGCCTACTGCGGACAGACGCTCTTTCACGTCGGCCATGTTCACGATCTTCACGATTTCGGCATTGAGTTTGGTGATGATTGCCTTCTGCGTTCCGGCCGGAGCAAGGACGCCATACCAGTTAATGACTTCGTAGCCAGGCAGCCCGGACTCTGCGATGGTCGGGAGCTCGGGCACTACGGGTGACCGCTTTGCGCTCGTCACAGCCAAAGCTCTTAATTTTCCGGTATTAACGTGGGGTAGCGCCGGGGGTGCGCTGCTGAATATCAGTGACAGCCGACCGCCCAGCAGGTCGTTAATCGCCGGGACGGCGCCTTTGTATGGAACGTGAGTCATCTTGACCCCGGCCATCGTATTGAACAGTTCCCCGCCGAGATGCTGCGGGGTGCCGTTGCCGGGGGAGCCGAAAGTGAGCTCGCCCGGCTTCGATTTGGCCAGAGAAATCAACTCGCGGACCGACTTGGCAGGCACCGAAGGATGAAGCACCAAAATGATGGTCGCTGTGCCGACCAGGCTTACCGGCTCAAAACTCTTGACGTTGTCATAAGGCAATTTGCTATACAGGCTCGGATTGATCGCATGGGTCCCGACAAATCCCATCAGCAGCGTATAACCATCCGAAGTTGCTTTGGCGACGATATCCGAGCCGATATTACCGCCAGCCCCGGCCCGATTGTCGACCACCACTTGCTGTCCCCAGGCTTCGGTAAGTTTTTGCCCGATGGCCCGAGTTAGAATATCGGCGGGACCTCCAGGCGGAAACGGCACAACAAACCGGATCGCCTTGCTGGGATAGGTTTGCGCCAGCGCGCCGCGCTGAGCGGGGGCGAGCAATGCGGCGAACAATGCCAAGCCGGCAACATGCAGCATCAATTTCATGTGTCCCTCACTTTCTAATTTTTCAATTGACTGAAAAAATCCGCCTGGAACTGTCGGGGCTGGTCTTCATGCTAACATCGAATTTCGATATTGAATAAATTCTCCCGATAAAAGGATCCTGCCGCATGTTCAACCCTTTCAAGCAACTCGAGCTGATCAAAGCTGAAGTCTTCACGTCGATGCCCGCGAAATTCCGCAAGAAAGGCCATACCAAGTGGTCCGATCCGAATCGTCAGTTTGCTGAAGTAGAATGTTTCCTGGAGGGTCCCGCGTTCGACCGGCAGGGCAATCTTTTCATTGTGGACACGGCGTTTCAGCGTATTTTCCGCATCACTCCGAAGGGCGAATGGGACCTGGTCGTGCAATATGACGGATGGCCCAACGGCATGAAATTCCATCAGGACGGGCGGCTGTTCGTCGCGGACTATCGCCGCGGCATCATGGTGCTCGATACCAAGGCCGGCAAGATAGAACCGTTGCTCGAAACGGCCTACAGCGAAGGCTTCAAAGGCTGCAACGATCTGAATTTCGCATCGAACGGCGATCTTTATTTTACCGACCAAGGCCAAACTGGCATCGTTGATCCCACGGGCCGGGTCTACCGCCTGAAAGCGAACGGCGACTTGCAGCGCCTCGCCAACAATGTTCCGAGCCCGAACGGCATCACGGTCAGCACCACGGACAAGCACGTGTACGTTGGCGTGACACGTTCGCAGCAGATTTGGCGATTACCGGTCATGCACGACGGACAGGTTTCCAAAACCGGTGTGGCAATACAGATGTCCGGCGGTGTCGGGCCAGACGGAATCGAAATGGACGCCGAAAACGGGCTTCTTGTCTGTCACATCGGCACGGGCGTGTGGCGGTTCGATGCGAATATGCTGCCAACGCACCTCGTCTACGCCGAGAATCCCGATCACAATCATCTGACGAACGTCGCTTTCGGCGGATCCGACTACAAGACGATTTACATCACCGAAGCAATGTCGGGCGACGTGCTCCGCGCGACGCTACCGGTCGCGGGCAAGAAAATCTTCGGCCTGCAGTAATGGCGGCAATAAACGAACACCAGTTCACTTGATCTGCGGTAGATTCTGGCACATTTACAGTAATCGGATAAGTCTGGTTCCCCGTGGAGGCAAGGCAGGTTTCGGCACTGATACCGCGAGACCCGGCGTATCTGCACCGGTTGTTCGACGCCAAAGTCCGACGTTATAGAACTATTGAAGACCGATTCGGCCCCTTCCATTCCGTTTGCGGTGGCGTTGTTCGTTATCCACGCCGGCGCAGGGCGATGATTTCCAAAATCACAGGTTAAAACATGATGAGCGCAATCGCCGCGAGGTACCTCTGGCAGTTATCGGCTTCCGAGGCATCCACGTTGATGGAAAGCAGGAAAGTTTCTCCGGTTGAATTGCTCGACGCCGTTCTGGAGCGTTATGATCGACTGAATCCATTGCTGAACGCAATCGTCGCTTTGGACGCCGATGGGGCCCGTGACGCGGCACGGGAATCCGAGCAGCGCATGATGCAGGGTAAACGCGCGAGTCCGCTCGACGGCGTGCCGATCACGATCAAAGACAATATTCACGTGAAAGGCTTTCGGGCGACATGGGGTAGTCTGCTTTACCGCGACTTCCTGCCGCCACGCGACGATATTGCGGTAGCGCGGCTGCGCGCTGCCGGCGTCGTGATCGTTGGCAAGACCAATACGCCTGAGTTCGCGTTGTCCGGCTTCACGGATAATCGCGTATTCGGTCCGACCAGGAATCCGTGGGACACGGGAATGACGCCGGGGGGCTCCAGCGGCGGCGCGGTATCCGCGCTGGCCGTGGGCATGGCGCCGCTCGCTCTGGGCACCGACGCGGGAGGATCGATCCGTCGTCCTGCGAGCTATACCAGCACTGTAGGGTTACGCCCTTCGACCGGGCGCATCGCCCGGGCACATGGATTCCCGGGGCTTGCGGGAGATTTCCAGGTCATTGCGCCGGCCGCACGCACTGTGGCGGACATTGAGCTTCTGTATCGTTGCATGTCAGGCCCTGATCCACTTGATCCCGCCTCGCTCGCCTGTGCTGCGATGAGCGATGGGAGTGGCGAGCGATCCCGCCGCCTCCGAATCCGTTGCGTCACGAGCGTTGGCGACACGCCGATTGACCAGGAAATCGTATCCGAGGTTAGGGCTGCTGCTGCGGTGCTGGGTTCGCTGGGACATCAGGTTGAAGAAGGAAGTGCGCCGTACGATCCTGATACTATCGACGGAATTTGGGGCACCTTGAGCGCGGTCGGGCTTGCCCGCGTGGTGGCAAAACATCCAGACTGGCGGGAAAGGGTTCACCCGACATCGGTAGTAACCGGTGAACGGGGTGCCGCAATCACCGCTGTTCAGTATGTAGAAGCGCTCGATGCGGTGATCGAGTTACGCCGGAAAATCGCGCAGGAGTTTGAGGTGTTCGATGTTCTAGTCACGCCGACCTCAGGCGCACATCCTTGGCCCATCGGTATTCCCTATCCCAAGCAGATCGACGGACGTCCGGCGGGTCCGCGCAGCTCGGCGGTATTTACGACTTTTGTCAACGCCGCCGCGCTGCCTGCCATCAATGTGCCAATCACGCCGTCCGCATCCGGCATGCCGATCGGGATGCAGTTGATAGCGCGCTACGGGGCTGACGAGACATTGCTCTCGCTGGCGAGAGAATTCGAGTCGGCTCGGCCTTGGAGCGCGCGTTGGCCCAAGATTGCGTTGATCTCACCCTAACAACCTGTTTCGGTCTGCCAAGATAGAGTCACCCGCGACCGCACGCTCGATGCGCCACGCCGCGTGCGAACCCGGCAAGCGCGCTGCGCTCGGGGTGCGCATCAGTACGCTGAACAAGAACAGGCACCCCGGCGCCGGATGAGGCGTCATCACCCCTGGAACAAATGCCCATCTCGTTCGAGTGAACACCGGCAAGCCGCCATACAAAGCGGTCGTTTGCGGCGCGTGTCATCGACGGCCAGTCACGTAAGTAGGCGCTTTTGAGATTTGTTGTGCTGATTAGCTAAAAGCTGTTCATTCTTCGAAACCGGGGAAGAGAAGAACTTGTTTTTAAACGGTGCTATGCGCTGCGCGCCGGCGCATCCAGCAAGGTCGCGCTGATCTGCCCCTGTGCGGTCACGACCGCCATGCGACCTGGCAATTTCGCCGCGGCTTCCCTGATTTTCGCCATTTCAACGCTGCCCGCGGTATCGTTTTTGTTGATGACCAGGATGTCGGCGAACACCATCTGCTCCAGGTAATCGGCGCGCGCGCCGAGTGCGGGATCGGCGAACTGATGCGGGTCGAGCACGCACAGGCTCGCGCGCAGGTCCAGCGCTTCTGCAATGCTTTTTTCGCGCAGCACATTGAGTATGGCGGACGGGCGTCCGGCACTGGAGAGTTCGATCAGCAGGCGCTGCGGCCGCGCTTCGCGCAACAGACGGACCAGCGCGGTGCGCAGTTCGACCTGTGCCGTGCAGCAGATGCAACCGCCGGAGACTTCGCGCGCGACGATGCCACCGCCGCTGTCGCGCACCGCGTCGTTCAGGATGATTTTGCCGAAATCGTTGATCAGCACTGCCCAGCGCTCGGCAGGCGGACGCTGCGCGAGCAGGTTGAGGATGACGGTGGTTTTACCCGCGCCCAGAAAGCCTGAAATCAGATTGGCGGGTACGCGCGTTAGGGTCATGTCTTGAAAAGAAGATAGGTTCAGCGGAATGTAGCGGGCGGTACGGTAGATGCGTGCAGAGCGCATTATATGCTGCCTGAACGCTTTTCTTGTCATCTAAAATAGATAATTAAAACATATACTTATATGAATATCCTGTCTCAACCCATGGCGTCGACCATACTGCTGCTTACGGCTTCCAATCTGTTCATGACCTTCGCCTGGTACGGCCACCTCAAGTATCTGGACAGCAAACCATGGTGGATCGCGGCGCTGGTGAGCTGGGGCATCGCGCTGTTCGAATATCTGCTGCAGGTGCCGGCCAACCGCATCGGCTTCACCGTGGTGAATCTGGCGCAGCTCAAAATCCTGCAGGAGGTGATCACGCTGACGCTGTTCGTGCCATTCGCGATTTTCTACATGGGGCAGGAGATCAAGATCAACTATCTTTACGCCGGATTGTGTCTGATGGGCGCGGTATACTTCATTTTTCGCGGTTAAGCTTATTCGGTCACAGAGGACGCAGAGGTCACAGAGCAGGATTCGCGCGGGGTGAAGGAGAACTCCGGCATGGTTCTTGAACCGAAAGCAGGTTCAGGTTTTTAATCCTGTCAGTCCTGCCAAATCCTGTTAATCCTGTCCATTTGCTTTTGACTTTGTTTTTCTCTGTCGCCGGGTTTTATTTCAAATGCATATTCACATTCTAGGCATCTGCGGCACGTTCATGGGCGGCATCGCGGTCATTGCGCGCGAGGCCGGTCACAAGGTCACCGGATGCGATGCCAGTGTCTATCCGCCGATGAGCACCCAGCTCGCCGCCCAGGGCATAGCACTGATCGAGGGCTATGCGCCGGACCAGGCAGGTCTCAATCCCGACATGTTCGTGATCGGCAATGTGGTGACACGCGGCAACCCGCTGATGGAAGAAATACTCAACCGCGGCCTGCCTTACCTATCCGGTCCGCAGTGGCTTGCCGAACATGTGCTGCGCGGCAGATGGGTGCAGGCGGTCGCCGGCACCCACGGCAAGACTTCCACTGCTTCCATGCTGGCGTGGATGCTCGAGTACGCGGGACTGCAGCCCGGCTTTTTGATCGGCGGCGTGCCCGAGAATTTCGGCATTTCGGCACGGCTTTCCGACACGCCGTTTTTCGTGATCGAAGCCGACGAGTACGACACGGCGTTTTTCGACAAGCGCTCGAAGTTCGTGCATTACCGGCCGCGCACCGCGGTGCTCAACAACCTTGAATTCGACCACGCCGACATTTTTTCCGATCTCGCCGCGATCGAAACCCAGTTTCATCACCTGCTGCGCATTGTTCCCGGTCAGGGGCTGGTTGTCAGCAATGGCACCGATGCCGCACTCGACCGCGTGCTCGCGCGCGGCTGCTGGACACCGGTGGAGCGTTTCGCCGTCGCCGGCGGCTGGCATGCCGGCGCGCAGGGTGCCGACGGCGCGTTCGACGTGTACTGGAAGGAGAGCGTGCAGGGCCGCGTGCGATGGACGCTGCTCGGCCGGCACAACCAGTCGAACGCGCTGGCTGCGATCGCCGCGGCGCGCCATTGCGGCGTGCCGCCGGCGGTCGCCATTGAGGCGCTGGCGCAGTTCAAAAACGTCAAGCGCCGCATGGAGGTGAAAGGCGTGGTCGGCGGGATCACGGTCTACGACGATTTCGCGCATCATCCGACGGCAATCGAAACCACGCTTGCCGGGCTGCGCGCGAGGGTGAACGGCGCGCGCATCCTCGCCGTGCTCGAGCCGCGCTCCAACACCATGAAGCTGGGTGTGATGAACAAACGGCTCGCGACCAGCCTTGCCGCAGCGGACCAGGTGTTTTGCTACAGTGCAGGACTCAGCTGGCGCGCCGAGGACGTGCTGCGTCCGCTGGGTGCAAAAGCCACGGTGTCTGACGATTTCGACGGACTGCTGGCCGCGGTTGCTGCTGCTGCGCGCAAGGGAGACCATGTGCTGATCATGAGCAATGGCGGCTTCGGTGGTATACACGAAAAATTACTGAAAGAGCTTTCCGCAAAATGAATCGCGATATTCCCAACGACGCGCTCGGCGCTTTCTGCCGCCATACCCACGCTGCAGAGAATGGCGCCGCCAGCGGCCCGCTCGCCGGACTGACCTTCGGCGCCAAGGACATTTACGATATCGCCGGGCACAGGACTGGTTTCGGCAGCCCGGAGTGGCTGGAGACCCACGGCCCGGCAGCGCACACCGCGCCCACGGTGCAGGCCCTGCTTGATGCCGGCGCCGACTTGCTCGGCAGGACGCAGACCGACGAGCTGACTTACAGTTTGAATGGCGAGAACGCGCATTACGGCACGCCGGTCAACGTCAACGCGCCGGGCCGCATTCCGGGCGGCTCGTCGAGCGGCTCGGCGGCGGCGGTGGCCGGAGGGCTGGTGGATTTCGCGCTGGGCAGCGATACCGGCGGCTCGGTGCGCGCGCCGGCGAGTTTCTGCGGCATTTACGGCATGCGGCCGACGCACGGCCGCGTTTCGCTCACAGGCGCGTGTCCGCTTGCCGCCAGCTTCGACACCTGCGGCTGGTTTGCGCGCGACCCCGCGCTGCTGGAGAAAGTCGGCCATGTGCTGCTCGGCGCATCTGCGGCCGCCAAACCCGGCAAACTGCTGCTGGCCGAAGATGCGTTCGGGATCGCGGGCAGCGCGGTTACCGCAGCGTTGCGGCCTGCGATGGAGCGTATCCAGGTGCTGCTGGGAAAAGCGCAGCCGGTAACCGTGTCGGAGGAAGGGCTGCCGCAGTGGTTCCAGGTATTTCGCGTGCTGCAGGGCGCGGAAGCGTGGGCGCAGCACGGCGAGTGGGTGACACGCGTCAAACCCAGACTCGGGCCGGGGGTGAAGGAGCGTGTCGAATGGGCGGCAACCCTGGCTGCGCCCGATGTCGATGCGGCGAAACAAAAACGCGAACAAATTGCGCGGCGCATGGATGAGCTGCTCGCCGCCGACGCGCTGCTGGTGCTGCCGACGCTGCCGGGCATCGCGCCGCGGCTCAACACACCGTCGGCCGAGCTCGATGATTTTCGCGCTTTCGCGATGAGCCTGCTGTGCATCGCCGGCCTGGCGCGCCTGCCGCAGGTCAGTCTGCCGCTGGGCCGCATCGACGGATGTCCGGTCGGACTGTCGCTTGTTGCACGCCGCGGCGGCGACACCATGCTGCTCGCGCTGGCGAGAACGCTGGCGGCGGCAGGTTGAGCGCTTGATAGTGCTGTAAGCCGTGCTGATCTACATTCACGGCTTCAACAGCTCGGCCATGTCGTACAAGGCCGGACTGTTGCGCGAGCATATGGTGGCCAGGGGATTGGGCAGCGAGTACGCGTGCCCCGAACTTGCGCACCGGCCGGCGCAGGCGATGACGCAACTCGAGGTGCTGATTGCCGGCGCGCCTGCCGCGGAAACCGTGCTGGTCGGCAGTTCGCTCGGCGGTTTTTATGCCACCTGGCTGGCCGAAAAATACCGTCTGCGCGCAGTGCTGGTCAATCCGGCGGTGCGGCCTTGGGAATTGCTGCGCGATTATCTGGGGCCGCAGAAGAACCTCTACAGCGGCGTGCAATATGAACTTACCGCGCAGCATCTTGAAGAATTGCGCGCGCTCGAAGCGCCGGCAATCTCGCCCGAGCGCTATTTGCTGCTGGTGCGCACCGGCGACGAGGTGCTCGATTACCGCCAGGCGGTGGCGCAATATCGCGGTTGCCGGCAGATGGTGATTGCGGGCGGCGACCATGGTTTCGGCGATTTCGGGGATTATCTCGATGCCGTATTCGAGTTCTGCGGCATTGCGCTCTGACGCCGCCATGCCGTTCGGCGATTGCAGTGCTGCTGTCGCAGCATATCTTTGCAGACCACGGCGGAAAGCGTAGGATGAGCCGGCTTAGTGTCATGCCGCAGCAAAGGGCAGCAAGACCCGGTACGCTGCTTCGCGCAGTCCTGAACCAAACCAAAGGGGGGTTCTTCCATGTATGCACTATCCAGAGTGTTTGCTGCCATTGGCATGGCGTCGGTCCTGACGCTGTCTTTTGTTACGGGCTCGCACGCTCAGAAATGGGTGAAGCTTGCGCCGTTTCCCGAGGCCTCCGAGGAGATTTACGGCGTTGCGGCCGCTG